>JAHIWF010000302.1 GCA_018815555.1 Spirochaetota bacterium
AGACGGGCCAGTGTATCCAGTTCGCCTTTGGACGGCGGTTTTTCTGCCAGGTCCCTGAATTGATAGTCAATAGTACGGTCTTTAAAAAAACGCTCGGCCTTACGCGTTTCCGGACATTTTTTGGTGCCGAATATTTGTATGATCATATAGTAAATGTAACAGGGGTAATTAACGATGGCAAGAGTCTGCAATATTTTTGAACTGATTGCTGTAATAGTGTTACTGTCTCCATATACATTATAATGCTGATAGTTCTTGACAGCCTGCTGCTGTATACCTAATGTTCAGGGTGAACAAGCTGTATATTTTCTATTTTCAGGCACAAGGAGCGTCAAATGCCCAAGAGTAAAGCGCTTGTTGGACTAATTGGTTATTCACTTATCATCCTTTTGTTGTTGGCTTTGGATTATTTATTATTACCTGCCTGGAATCTGCAGTCCTTTGGTTTCTGGGTCTTTATAGCTCTTGCTGTGCTTTTATTGGCTGCTCTGACTGCATGTATGCTGGGTATACGTCGGCCTGTAAAGTATGGACTGATAGGCGGTGGCGGACTGGTCGCACTTGCCTTTGTTTTGTCTATCGGGTCGTGGATGATCTGGCCGGGCAATGATGCAAAACTGCAGGGGCAACTGTCGGTAAGCGAGGGGAGTGCGCAGGATTACTTTAGTGATTTTGCCGGTGCCAGCCTGACGCCCCGGCCGGGTGCCACAATTCTGCTGCCGACTATAGACAAAGATTTATCTTCGGCTTTGGCACAGGGGCGGCTTGGTGTCTATGGTGCTCAATATCAGTTTGACAATCAGCTGTTCAGCTCGGTAAATGTTATCCGCTCCGGTATGCAGCAGATGGTAAGGGTGTCAGCACTTGACTATGCCGGATTCTTTGTTGCCTTGAGCGGCCGGAATCAAGGGGCACCAGGCTACATAGAGGTTAATCAGGGTAGTGGTGATAGCCGACTGGTAGAATCCTCCGCTGGCTTGCGCTACACCCCCAATGCCTTATTTAACTACGACCTGCATCGCCATATACGCTTTCATTTTCGTTCCGCTCTGCTGGATGATTGGAGTTTCGAGATTGACGATGAGGGTAATCCCTGGTGGATAGTACCGGTAGTACAGCCCAAGGTCGGTCTGTTTGGGGGTGCTGAAATGAAAGGCACTATTGTTGTTGATCCGATCAGCGGGCAGCTCGAGTATTATGTTATGGGTAGTGAGCCTGCCTGGATCGATCGGGTAATACCCAGCCAGCTGGTGCTACGACAGGCCAATAATCAACTGGGACTCAAAGATGGCTGGCTAAACCGGGTCTTCGGTACCCGAAAAGGGGTGTTTCAGGTATCCGATGGGTATAATTATGTTTCTACTGTAGACGGTGCGCTAGGCCGGACCTGGCTGATTACCGGTATTACCAGTCCCAACGAGGCAGATCAGACTTTGGTCGGTTTGCTTACAGTAAACCTGAAAACCAAAGCTGCCAAGGCGTACTGGCTAAGCGGCATAACTGAAATGCGGGCACGTGAGATTGCCGAAAATGACGAGCGGGTAAGGGCGCAAACCCTTACAGCCACCTGGCCCATAACTGTTGTAATAAACGGCCAGCCGGCATACTACTTGTTGCTCAAAAACAATGTTCAACGCCAACGCTTTGTTCTGATGGATATTGAAAACGGTAATCGGGTGGCCATGGCCGATACCTGGGAAAATACTGTGTTGCAATTCTCCAACCTGAACATCTCAAGTACCTTCCGGCCTGAAGATCTGGTAAGCCATGCCGGTACCGTATTGCGGGTACGTGATGCTGAGGATGGCATGCGTCAATTCATCCTGCTTGGCGAGGCGGCTGTCCGTTATCAGGTGCAGCGTGAACTAGGTAACGGCGTCCTGTTCATGAACTCCGGCGATCGGATACGTTTTCAGTATCGCCAGACTGGCTCGGACAATGACGACCGGACGGTAGTTGATTTGCATAATCTTACTCTTGAAGAATAGGGTACGGAAGAGAGTCTCGGTAATAGGATCATGCTTGTTTGATGCCGTCGATTAGAGTAGTGCAGAACAGGGCTGCCGCCTGCGATGGTGCCAGCACCCCATTGTAGATTTCACTCCAGCTGGAAAAAAGCAATGCATATACCACACTGAACATCCAATCGGCTGGTATATCGGCGCGCAGCAGGCCGGCTGCCTGTCTTCGCGGAATGTATGCTGCTGGTGTCTCGATTGTCGAGATGGAAAATATTGTTTCCAAGCTCAGCACCTGGGAATTCTCCAAATTAGTTGACCTAGCCTGGAGCAAAGGTAGTTTAGTTGCCGGAAAAGCGTTTGCTGAGTTTTTAACGAAGATTCTGGGTGATGTTAGGATTGAAAACCTTAATACTCCTTTATTGCAGTCGCCGTAGATCTTTACCCCGGCCGAGGGCAGTATTTTGATAAAGGATCCCTGGTGGATGCGATTCAAGCCAGTATTTCATTTCCTGGTGTCTTTGAACCAGTCGCTGCCAATGGCACAATTTTTATCGACGGGGGAGTGCGCTTAAATTTGCCATTACGAGTGCTCGACCAGTTTCGGCCTAAGTTTCGTGTAGGGGGTGGGCTAGCTAAATCCAATCGTTACAATGCGGATTGGGTTCAGGGTGCAATAGAATGTGATGGCAGTCAGGACGATGATGAACAAAGGAAATTTTTACAACGGCTTAAAGACAGGTTTTCCGGTCAGCGTAATGGTGAACTAGGGAGTGTTTCGGTCCCTGATATGAATGTTCTGCTTGCCCTTTCATTTAACACTTTGATGGCAGAAGCTGATCGCCTGGAAGTCGAAAGAACACATCCAGATTTATTTATCAATCTCGACCTGAGTGTGATTGAACTATGGGAATTTTGGCGTGGCACTGAAGCTGTCGAGCTTGGATACTTCCAGTCAAAAATAAAAATCTAACAGTTTCTTCAAGATTGATAATTTTTCCGGCAAATAAAGCGTTTTTTTTTCAGTGCGAAAATAGTCCTTCATCTCAGTGACCATGATTGCATTATTTGTCTTGTTCTATACTATGGGCGCTGAGGGATTCGGTCTCCGGGCTACGGCATCGTGCCTTCGCCCTCCGACCCGGGGATAGGTGCTGTCGCGCACATCGTGTGCGCTTTTCCTCCCGTTGGTCGGCGCACCTTTCCCATCGAATCCCTCAGCGCCCCTCAATAAAAAAAGTCGCCTTTCGGCGACTTTAATGATGGGCGCTGAGGGATTCGGCTTCCAGTCGCACACATCGTGTGTGCTCCTTCCAGCCCGCCTACGTTCGCTGTCGCGCGCGTCCATG
>JAHIWF010000303.1 GCA_018815555.1 Spirochaetota bacterium
CGAGCGCGCGCATCGAGGTAAAAATGGCGAAGGTGGAAACAAAAGGAATGTGACCACTTAGGGCCATGCCTGCCGCCACGCTGAACATGTTCTGCTCGGCGATTCCCATGTTAAAAAAACGTTCCGGAAACTTATCCGCCAAAGCGCCGATTTTAGTGGACTTGGCGAGATCTGCTGAAAGACCGACAATTCGTTCATCCTCTGCGGCCAGCTCGCAGAGCACCTTGCCGTAATATTCGGCCGTGGACATCTTCTCGGCATCCAGCATGGTATAGTTGAGGTTAGCCATTGTTCCGCTCCTTCTTCTGCAGCCGTGCAGCATGATAGGCATCGATGTCGGCTTTGCATTGGCCGGCCATGGCCTGGTCAACACTGGCATAATGATATTTATAATTATCCTGCATCAGCGCTATACCCGCGCCTTTAAAAGTATTGGCAATAATGACTACCGGCTGGCTGCTGTCCGCAAGAGCCATATCCAAAGCTGCGGCCAGCTGGTAAAAATCGTGGCCGTCCACCTCCTGTACCACAAAGCCAAAGGCCCGCCACTTGTCGGCAAAAGGCTCGAGCCGCATAACCTGTTCGGTCGGCCCGTCAATCATGCAGCGGTTGCGGTCCACAATCGGAATCACATTGCCGGCTTTGTAATGTGCTATGGCCATGGCAGCTTCCCAGACCGAGCCTTCATCGCACTCGCCATCGCCCAGCAGACAAAATATTTTGCTGTCCTGTTTTTGCAAGCGCGCGCTCAGGGCCATGCCCAAAGCCATGCCCAAACCATGCCCAAGTGACCCGGTGGATGCATCCAGCCCAGGCACCTTGTTGCGGTCCAGATGCATGCCCAGACTGCTGTGCGTGTGATTGTAGGTCTTAAGCAACTCTGCATCAAAAAAACCCAGCGTCGCCAGCAGCGGCGCGAAGCCGACACCGATATGCCCCTTCGATAGCACGAAACGGTCGCGCTCCGGCCAATCCGGCCGTGCGCTGTCGTAGCGCATATAGCGACGGTACACGATAGTAAGAATATCGCTGGCACTGAGTGAGCCGCCGATATGGCCGCCATTGGCCCACAAAACAGTATCAACCGTAAGCTTGCGCAGTTCGCAGGCCTGCGCTTCAAGCTGCTCAAACTCCTGTACAGATAGTGACATTTACTTCTCCTACTTGTTTAGCCGTTGCGGATTCCGGCCCGCGACAATACTGAAGGCCTCGTCAGCGATCTCCAGCGTCTGGCGAATGTCGTCGTCAGTTAGCGAGGTATTAATAAAGTGATTGTGGTGACTGACGAAAAAGACACCGCGCTTTGTGCACTCGGCACAGAATTCCTGCTGCAACATCAGCGAGTCATCATTGGTAATGCGCATGTACCACATGGATTCCGCCCCGCTTATCTTCAGGTCCAGCCCATGACGCGCAGCGGCAGAAACCAGCCCGTCCGTAAGTGCTTTGCCTTTAGCCAGCATCAAATTAGCACCGTCCAGCCGCTGCAATTCCTTGATCGTGGCAACAGCTGCCGCCATCGGCACCGCCGCCGACCAGTAGCTGCCGGTGTAGAACACATGTGCGGCAGCCGTGCGCAAAGCCTCGATACCGACCACAGTAGAAATATTGTAACCGTTGGCTATGGCCTTGCAGTAGCAGGCCAGATCCGGCTTAAAGCCGAAATAGCGGGCGCTGCCGGCAAGATCCAGACGGAAGCCGCAGCGCACATCATCGACTATCAGCACTATACCGTTGGCGGTACACAGTTGCCGTATTTTTTGCCAATAGCCTTCGGCCGGCAGCTGGTTGTCGGCGAAGATGCGGTGGTCATACGGAGTAGCGATAAAGCCGGCAATGTCGGAGCCGTGCTCGGCGATTGCCCGTTCGAATGCGGCCACATCGTTCCAGGGCAGGATGATATTGTGCCCCACATCGGCGTCCGTTACACCAGGCCGGCCGGCGGCCTGCGTCCAGGCAGCCACACCGTGGTAACCGCCTTCGATGCGGATAATTTTATTACGCCCGGTGGCTGCCCGCGCCATCATCACCGCAAAGCTGGTAGCGTCGTTGCCGTTCTTCATAAAATAGGCCCAGTCGGCAATCTCGATGGTATCCACCAGCAACTCGGCCAGCTCCACCTGCACGCGGCCAGGCAGGGCCATGCAGTCACCCTTCTCGCGCTGCGCGGCGGCTGCGGCTTCCACCACCGGGTTGTTGTAGCCAAGCACATTGGGTCCGTAAGCGCACATGTAGTCAATATAGCGGTTTCCGTCAATGTCCCAGAAATAAGAATCCTTTACCCGATCTGCGTAGAACGGAAACGCCCGCGTCGGTATAAACTGCGATTCCACCGGCCCCAGATGGCCGGGAATGCCCGCCGGCAACACCTTAAGCGCCCGCTTAAAAAGTTCCAGCGACTTGTCGGTCTTGTATACAGGATGTGACATTATACTTGCTCCTTTATTTCAGATATTCGGCGACCAGATCCAGCACCGGGTTGATGTTGTCGATCATCGGAATATAACCGCGCATCTCCAGATCGCCGGTAGCCAGGGCGGTATAGGTATCCAGCTTGCCGGAGAAAATATCGGCCGCCGCCTGCAGGCTGGCAAAATGCAGCAGGGCACGTGGATCCGGGTCATACCCTTTGGTTGCGGAAAGCTGCCCTCCCCGGGCCACAATGCGCACACCAACACTGCCGGCAACCGACACCTGCAACACACCGTCGGGGATACGGGCAGCCGAACGCCGGCCCTGCGGGTCACCATTGGCTATCTCCACCAGCGAAAACATGGCCGCATACAGCGTCATCTCGGCAGAGCGGCGGAAACGCTCCGGATCGCGCAAGGTTGCCTCGTCCGGCCGCAGATAGCCTTCCAGCCGTTTGGTAAGCTTCCCGAAAGGACCAGTCAGGTAAGCCAGACGATGCAAACCCTTCAGCGGAATCGGATTTGCCTTGCCGGAAACCATGCGGTTAAAATGCTCCGGTGAAGCGAATCCCAGCACCACAGTCGCCGGATGCCGACCAGCCAGCATATCCGCCTTGGCCGGATTGAGTCGCAGTGTAGCCAGCGGTCCACCATGCACTGCAAAACGGATCGACAGCGGCCGTTCGGGCAAGAAAGCAGCACTCTCTGGGTCGTGCTCCGCCAGATATTCGATATTTTTCAGCACGCCAAACAGATTGCAGCGTGCCAGAACCGACTGATCGAGCATAAAAACCTCCTATGATGTCCGGGACTTGAGTCCGGATAAAAACTGTACAGGAACAGGTCATTTCCTGCCGGTGCTAGCTGGAGCGTTTGGAGAGGTGGAAGCTCTCATTTTACGAGTGAGTGAGCGCTCGCTCACTACCATGATAAGCAGCCATACAAGCCAAACACACAGGTGCAATACCAAGAATCCGCTCCCTTAATTGAAAACAACTTTGGTACTGAGCGAGCGCTCGCTCACTCCCATGATAAGCAGCCATACAAGCCCAACACACAGGTGCAATACCAAGAATCCTCTCCCTTAATTGAAAACAACTTTAGTACTGAGCAAGCGCTCGCTCAGTACTAAAAATACTTAAAGCTACCCTACTGCTATGGCAAGCATTGTTATTACTCGCTGTAGACAAAAACCCGGAATACCGAGCGAGCGCTCGCTCGATATATATAATCAATAAAAGCATAGTACACCACCCCTATGCAGAGCGCAAGCTTTTTTTTATACTTTTTTTATGAGCAAAGCAGCCATTACAACAGACAGTGTCTACAGCATGAACGAAAACGAGTACCACAAGACTACTTTTACCCGGATTCCGCCCGACAAACAGCAGCGTATTCTGGATGCAGCCATCCAGGAGTTTGCCGGCAAGGGCTACAATGCAGCCAGCATCAATGTAATTGCCCGAAACGCCGGTATCAGCATCGGATCGATGTACAGTTACTTTGCGTCAAAAGAAGATTTATTCATGAGCGTCATGGACTCCGGGCACAACCTGCTGGAGCAGGCGCTAAAAGAAGTTGTGGACATGCCAGGAGATTTATATGAGCGCATGGACAAGATGATCGAGGTATCGCAGCGCTATGCCATGGAAAACCATCAGCTGAATCAAATCTATATAGAAATATCCACCGAAGGCCTGAGTCACCTGGCGCGACGCATTTCGCTTAAAATGGAAAGTATGACCGCCGCAATTTACCATCGCCTCATCGACGAAGCCAAAGCCGCCGGGCTGGTGTCCATGAATCTGGATACACGCGCCCTCTCTTTTTTTCTGGACAATCTGGTGATGATGGTACAATTTTCGTATGCATCTGATTACTACCGCGAACGCCTGAAAGTCTATGCCGGCGATAACAGCTATAACGACCCGGCCAGCCTGCGTACCGAGCTGATGAAATTCATACGCAACGGCCTACTCCCCCGAGCTTAACCAAAGACATACCAATAAACCAGCTGATGCAAATGAACAGCTGGTCTATTGTCAGCTTATTCTTCGACTTTTTCTGCGAAATATCTATTCACACAGTATGGAGCAAGCATCGGGAAGATGGGCTCAAAAGCCTTGCGGCTGATTTCTGAGGTTTGTGGATAGAAATCAAAGCTGCGGAAAAACTTCCGGTATCCATCGGCATCGCCTGATGACACTGGAATGTAGACATAACGTACGAAACTGGTTGACGGAGCCCATTCGTTAGGGGTTTTTTCGGAAATCACAACCGCTCCGGTTTTTGTATCAACTAACGAAAATCGAATACTACCCATTAAGCTCAGGTAATAATCACCCTGCATGGGCACATGTGAGCCATCTACTGGGGTCTGGCTATAAGGTTGTTCCAGCACTTGAACAATTTCACTGGAAATACTGAAATCGCAGTTAAGGATATAATCGTAGCCGCTGCTGTTCTGTCCTGGAGCGAGAGCAGTAACAGAAGAGAAAAGCGAGGCAGCACCCATTTTTTCAGAAAAAACAGGAACGTATGGATAAACATTTCGGTTAAGGTCCACGGGTCGATTGGAAATCATCCCCATGTTTTTCTCACCCAAACCTTTCATGAATCCAAAATTGTAGTCATACTGCCCTTGCAAGACCTGAAGCAGCATTTGTTGGATATCTGCAGCGATCTGAGCCTTGTCAACATTAGCTTTTTCCAGAATATTAACATCCAAAAGCCCGACCTTACCCAAGGTCATATCATCCATTTCTTTTATAAAACGCCCTTCGATTGGAATTTCCAGGCCATTAATAGTAAGTTTAACATCACGGAGGTCAAGGGCAAAACGCGTAGCGCCAAAGCTTACTTCAGGCAATTCGATTGCCACACTTTTCCCCTGAATAGTATCGCTATTCACAGGAAGTTCTTCCATGGTTTCCACACGGTAACGGTACGTGGCGCAAGACGAGAAAAACAAACTGACAACTATCAGTATTATACCAAAATGCAGGCTTCTTTTCATTATATCTCCTAATACATGATAGGAATTGATAACGGAGTGAAAATGCGGCTAAATCGCCGGGCCGGTAAAAGCCCGAAAAGAACGCATATTGCACACTATTAATAATTCACTATTAATAATTCACTATTAACTTTACGACCGGCAACGCCGGGCGAGATAGTATCTAAATTAATACAAGGTTTGTCAATCCCATACCAGAACACCATATTTTTCCATCTAAAGACTTTAGTAAAAAACTATTCAGGTAAATACAAAAGCATTTCAACTCTAGTATACTGAATATTCCGATCATGTATTTTTGAGGATAACTACACGATTCTTACTATGGGCAAAATCGCACATGGCATTGCGGTATCGGTCTCCGCCCTGGTCACTTGGTAAAACGGTGGAACCAGCGCATTTCCGCACCGTCGGTAAGCTTGGTGCGCTTGGGAGCACCCCGCCCCAGATTGGCCCCGAAGTTTTCGCGGTCCACCACAAAGCAAAGATTCCAGCCGGCAAAGCGTTCGGCCATGCCGGACAGGCGGCCGTACAGCTGCTCGGCCTCTTCCGGAGTACCCAGACGCTTGCCATAGGGCGGATCGGCGAACAGAAAACCGCGCTCGGCCGGAGGCACAGCATCCTCGGCCTTGCACTGGAAAAATTTGACCCGGTCAGTAAGCCCGGCGTGGCCGGCGTTGGCCAAGGCGGCTTTTACCACCGAGCCGTCGGCATCCGAGCCGCCGATAAGCACCTCGCGGTCGGTACGGATACGGTCATGGGCGGCTGCCCGTTCATCCTGCAGGGCCGCCTGGCTGGCAGCCGGCATCTTGTCCCAGGTAAACGAGCGGTTCAGGCCCGGAGCAATGTCGAAGGCATACAGGGCGGCCTCGATGGGAATGGTGCCAGCCCCGCAGAATACGTCATACAGCGGAAACGAACGTTTCCAGCCGGCGATAAACAAGAGCGCGGCGGCCACACTCTCCTTCAGCGGCGCTTCGGTAGCCACCCGCCGGTAACCGCGCCGCGACAGGGCTTCGCCGCTCAGGTCCACCTCGATCCAGGCGGTATCCGACTCCAGGCGCACCCGTGCCGAAATTATCTGCCCCGTTTCGGGCATGCGCGCCTGCTTGTACAAGGCACACAGCCGCTCGTAGGCAGCCTTCTGCACCATGGCCTGCACCGTACTCTGCGAATCGATGCGCGAGCGTGAACACTTGGCTTTTTCGATAACCAGCCGGTCTTTAGCGCCGATCAGCAGCTCCCAGGACAAGGCGTGCGCGCCCTCGTAGAGCTGGTCAAAATCCTCCGCGCGGTAGCTGCCAAGCTGCAAAAAGAGCCGGTCGGCGGTACGCAGGTTTATCAGCGCCCGGGCCACACCGGCAGCATCCGCCGAAAAAAACACCCGCCCGGCCGCCCGTTCGATGTCGAGGAAACCCAGCAGGGTCAATTCCTGAGCCAAAACTTTTTCCGCACCTAATACACAGGCCGCGGATATATAGAAAGAATCGTTTTTTTGTTGTCGCATATCCCAACTATGCACCGAAAAGGCACATGACGCAAGGGGACATACAGGTGGTCCGCCGCCGGGCAGAAAACAACCCTCATCGCAGGAAAGCTCGAATAACTCCAGGGGTGGGGACTAACTCCAGGGGTGGGGACTGTCCCCCAGGAGAGGCGTCGGAGGTACCGGAGAGGCGGATCGAAGCTCTAAAGGCTTCTTTTTTTTAAATTTGACTAGTCTGACTAGATATAGTACTATGATTGAAGGAGAGCCTATGAACAAAGTATGGCAATTACAGGAGGCTAAAGCACGTTTCAGCGAACTGTTCAACCAGGTATGGTCAGATGGACCACAACGTGTCAGCCGCCATGGCAAGCAAACGGTAGTACTGCTGCGTGAAAGCGAGTACTTGAGCCTGAGCAAGCAGGAACCGGATTTCATCGAGTTTTTGCTCTCGGCCCCTAAAGTTGAACTGGAGCTTGAACGGCAGGCCGATTTCGGCAGGAAGCTGGAATTATGAGCTATATTCTGGATACCTGTGTGCTTTCGGAAACCATCAAGCCAAATCCTGATACAGGCTGTATTAAATGGCTGAGACAACAAAAAGCCGATCACTTGTTTATCAGCACCTTCAGTCTTGGTGAACTCAGACGAGGAATAGACCGGCTGGCTGCAGGTGAAAAACAACACCAGCTGCTAATCTGGTTCGCCAAACTCTGTGACAGCTACACGAACCGCTTCCTGGATTTTGACAAAGAGAGTGCGCAGGTATGGGGATCTTTATGTGCCACCCTCGAGAAGGATGGCCATCCGATGCCGACAATGGACAGTCTGATTGCTGCAAGCGCTCTACGTTTTGGATTGACCCTTGTTACCCGAAACCAAAAGGATTATCAACACAGCCCGGTTCCCCTGCTGAACCCCTGGAGCTAAAAGCCAGACATCAAAACCCTGGGATTCAGTATACATGGCTGCGCTCCAGGATTTCTCTCCGGATAGCCGCTTGCACCGGCGGCCTTGATGGCGTATGCTTTTAGATGGGCAGGTACAATGGGCACAGACAACATACAAAACACCATCATCAGCCGGGCCGTAATGGATGCCGTAATGGATCCGATTTTCGTACTGCGCGCTGACGATCACATCATCGACTGCAACGCCGCCGCCTGCTCGCTGCTGGAAATGGACCTGACCGACATTCGCAACCAGCAAGCCCGCCAGCTGTTTGCCCAGTGGCCGGACGGCATCATCGCGGCTTTGGACTTTCCGGAAGCTGAGACCGAAATCGAACTGCGCCAGCGCCGGCAGCGCAGCTACCGCATCACGGTGGTAAGTGGTCACAAAGACCACGAACGCGAGGATGGCTGGAAGATACTCATGTTCAACGACATTACCGGTGAGCGCCAGCTGACCCGCGAACTGTCCGACATGAACGAGAATCTGGAACAGATCGTACTGGCCCGTACCGAGTCGCTGCAGGCCGAGATCGAGCGCCGCCGCGAGGCCGAAGCCGGCCTGCAGGAAGTAAACCGCGAGATGGCCACTACCCAGCGCGAACTGCTGCTTACCCTGTCCAGCGTAGTGGAATCACGCAGCCGTGAAACCGCCAACCATGTAGCCCGGGTAGCCGAACTGGCCCGCATGCTGGGCAATCTGCACGGTCTGCCGCCAGAGGATACCGATATCCTGGCCGCCGCCGCGCCGATGCACGATGTAGGCAAAATTGCCGTACCCGATGCCATCCTGTGCAAACCGGGTCCGCTGACCAGCGAAGAACGCGCTCTGATGCAAAAACACAGCACCACCGGCTACGAAATACTGCACCGCTCCGAGAGACCGCTCCTGCGCGCCGCTGCCGTTATCGCCCACGAGCATCATGAACGCTGGGACGGTTTTGGCTACCCACGCGGCATCAGCGGCGAAAAAATCGCCCTGTCCGGCCGCATCGTAGCCATCTGCGACGTGTTCGACGCCCTGGTCAACCCGCGCGTATACAAAGCCGCCTGGCCCATCCGCCAGGTAATCGAACAGTTCCACAAGGACTCCGGCACAGCCTTCGACCCCGACCTAACCCGACTCTTATTAAGCAATATTGACCAGGCCGTGGCCATCAACGATTTGTGGCAGTAAGGCAAGCAAAGTGTCCCCCGGGTGCCCGACACCTTGCAGAGCGGCCGCCAATCTGCGATAGTTCAAGCATGAACCAGGAAAATAGTAAACCAGCCCCGCTCCGCATACCGCGCAGCCTCGACAACCTTTTAATAGAGCAAATCAGCACCATGCACAGCCCGGCCGAAGCCCGCCATAGCGTATCCGTCCTCATGGACATCATCGAGGAAGCCGCACCCCTGCCGGCCAGCCACCGCAAAGCCATCCGCTTCGACGTGCTGGACCTGTGGCGCGACCTTACCTCCGAACGCTCGCTGCGCCAGGCCGACTACATCGGCGAACCGGCCAA
>JAHIWF010000304.1 GCA_018815555.1 Spirochaetota bacterium
AAAATTCGGGATGTGCCAATGTATCCCAAGCTGCTGCGCGAACTTCTGCAGCTGGGGTACAGCAAGGATGATTTGGCCCTGATTTTCGGCTGCAAGCTGTTTCGTGTCTGGGCGTAGGTTTTGGCTCTGGCAGATCGCGAAACTCCGGCTCAGTAGCTGCTAATTGCCATGCAGTGACCGGAGTTATGCTTTCCTTGGTGCCGGCTTTTTTTGGGCCTTGCTTTTACGGGTTGGAATAAAGGTAAAGGAAAATTTATGCAGTCGTCGTCCCCGGCCAACTTCGGCCTGGCTGTGTTCTTTGATGACGGAATTCAGGGCTTTCACGAAATTTTTTAGCTCACTTTCATTGAGGTAAAGGCTATTGCTGGAGAAACCAAGATGCTCTTTTTCTACCGGATAATCGTCATCCCCCAGATATTCGGCAAAATCTGCCAGCTCGGCCACCATAAAGCTGGTGAACAGCTCCAGTAGCTCGTTTTTATCCATGGTATGCATCCGCTCAGCAATTTCGTCAAAAGGATTTATCCGCAGTTTGTAGGTACGCTCAACCGTACCTCTGATCTGCTGTTCCCGCGATATTTCCAAAATACCGTCGGCAAGCATTGAACGCATATGACGATAAAGACTGGGGCTTGGGATGTCCGGCAGCTGGTCGGACAATTCGCGGGTAGTCAGTTCTCGGCTTTTCGCCAGCATCTTAAGAATCTGTATACGTACAGGATGCAATAAACGCTCAATGTGACTAATATCCAACCCGGTCTCCTTTGTATTATCATTATTGACAATGATAATATTATGATTTATGATATTATAAGTCAAGCTATTGGAGCATTTTTATAAAGGAGAGCTTCAGACTATGTTGAAAACCGAACGCTTGGTTTTTGAGCCATTGTCGGAGTTTCATTTTGACTAACTAAACTCGGAGAGATTCTGCAAACTGATGACCAGCCTGCTCGCCAACCTGCTCACCAGATTGCTCGCCAGATTGCTGCACATGGCTAAAATCCAGTCGGTTAAAATAGGCAAAGAGGAGAGAATATGAAGATTACCTGTATTTCAGCGTCGAACATTGAACCTGCCCGCGGTCAAAGCGCATCCACAAAGGCGTGTGAAGTCTTGCGCGACATCATACATACCGAACTTGGCTCGGACGCAGAGGTGGAAATTCTGCCGCTTATTGACTATGAGCTGCTGCCTTGCCGGATGTGCGGTGAATGTATCGACAGCGGAACCTGTACGAGGGATGCTGCCTTTCGCTCGGTGTTTTCCCGCATTGTCGGATCGGATGCGCTATTCCTGGTGTGCCCCCATTACGCGCCATTGCCGTCCAAGGTGATGATGTTGCTGGAAAAGATGCAGGAAATCTGGTATTTAAACTGGTGCAGAGACAAAACCTATAATGCGCCATATGCCCGATGTCCAATCGGGCTGGTTGGGCATGGCGGTCAGACTTTGGAAGCGCTGCCGTATTATAAGCGTGCCTTGCTTGATCCGCTGGCTAACGCATTTGCTTCTGTACAGCTGCAAATAGCAAGCGCCGGGCCGGATTGGCCGACCGGTGCGGTATTTGCCATCCAGAGTCTGGTTCCAACAGCTGATTCCATTTTTGTTACTATTACCCATGATTGGAATGAGATCAGGCGGCGCTTGCTCCCGCTTGCTGCCAATGTACTTGCCTTTACAGAAAAATCCGGTGCGACCAGTTAAGGAAAGCGGGGCAAGCAGAGACTAGTCCTGCCTTAACCGAATTCTTTTGGAGGTTTTGTACTGCCCCGTCCGGTTTTTACGGAGACCGATTGTGCATCCCCCACATGGCGCCAGTCCCAGCCGCTGGGCTGCTGGTACAGCCGCAGATCGAACAGGGGCAGGACAGCGATAAAGTGGTCGAAAATATCCGCCTGGATACGTTCGTACTCTACCCAGCGCTTGTCGGCGATGAAGGCATATACCTGCAGCGGAATGCCTTGTGGGGTAGCCTGCAGCTGGCGCACCATGCAAATCATGTCCTGGTTAATGTCCGGATGGTTTTTAAGATACGCCTGCATATAAGCGCGGAAGGTGCCGATGTTGGTAAGGCGGCGTGGGGTAACCAGGTCGTTTTTATCATGCACCCTGGTGCTGTTGTACACTTCAATTTCGTTAATTTTTTCTTCTATATAATCATGTAATACCGAAATAGCATGAAAACGTTCTAAAAGTTCCTGGTCGCAGAAACGCACCGAGCCGGAATCAATGGCCAGCTCGCGTGCCATGCGGCGGCCGCCGGATTCGCTCATACCGCGCCAGTTTTTAAAGGAATCGCTGATCATCGCATAGATGGGGATGCTGGTGATGGTCATGTCCCAGTTGCGGATTTTTACCGTATTCAGGCTGATGTCTATAACGTCGCCGTCTGCGCCGTATTTGGGCATTTCTACCCAGTCGCCGATATGCACCATGTCATTGGCGCTTAACTGGAAGCTGGATACCAGTCCCAGTATGGAGTCTTTGAATACCAGCATCAGTACTGCGCTCATGGCGCCAAGGCCGGAGAGAATTGCTACCGGGTTGATGTTTAGTACGGCGGTGCTGACGATTATTACCGCCACCGCATAAAGGAAAATCTTAACCAGCTGTACATAACCTTTTATGGGGCGGCGTTTGGAGCTGTCACGCTGATTATACAGAATGTTCAGGGCGTCCGTCAGTGAGGTCAGCGCCATGATCAGCTGGGCAAAAAAGAGCGCGCGGGTTACCCGGATTAAAAAGCCTGCGGCACTGGCATAATCGCGTAAAACCAGGGGGCTGAACAGGAATAGTATCAGCCAAGGAAGGGCAGCGGCCACCCGGTGGAACAGGCGGCTTTCAAAGATGGTATTGTCCCAGGAAGTTTTAGTCTTGGTCACAAGTCGGCGTACTATCTTGTTTACTATAAGTATGGCTGCGAGATAAATAATCAGCGCCAGCAGAATAATCAGTATACTGGCGAGTATCACGGCTAGCGGCAGGACTATCGCCTCGCTTACCTTCAGGTCCCGTATAATGGTTTCAATGAGTGTCAGAATCATACAAGTTGCTCCTTTTGCCATAGTTTAACTTCAGACAGTATGGACTATATGCCGTAATGTGTCAAAACCATGATTTTTTATAGCATTCAGAAGGAAATAAAAGCTATGCATCGCCGCAAAACAGTGTTATGATTTATTATTAAATTTTAGGGAGGGCATATTATGTCAACAGAACGCTCCAAATGGTCATCGCGCTCGGCTTTTGTACTTGCGGCTATCGGTTCAGCCGTCGGTTTGGGTAATGCCTGGCGCTTCCCCGGACTGGCTGCTAAACACGGCGGCGGTGCTTTTTTGCTGGTATACCTTATTGCCATGCTGGTAATGGGTGTGCCCCTGCTGATGATGGAAATTGCCATAGGCCGCAAGATGAAGCAAGGTGCGGCCGGCAGTATGCGCGGCCTGAATAAGAAACTTGAACCCATAGGCTGGGCCGCAGTGGCCAATGCCTTTGTCATATCGGTATATTATGCGGCTGTGTTCGCCTGGGTGCTTTTAATGGTCGTAAAAAGCATTGATTTTGCCGGCATGACCGGCGATACCGTGGCTGCCAGCCAGTTGTGGCTTACTACAATAAAAACCACCGGCGCGGTTAGCGGTATCGGCGTATTGCCCCTCTCCCTGCTGGCAGCCTTTTTGGTCGCCTGGGGTTCAATATATTACTGTATCCGCAACGGTGCGGCCAGTGTAAGCAAAGTGGTCAAATATACTGTGTTCATTCCGGTTGTCTTATTGCTGGTTATGGCGGTTAACGGCCTGCGCATGCCCGGAGCCATGGACGGCGTGGCCAAGTTCTTCATTCCGGATTTCAGCGTATTGGGCAATGCCGCAATCTGGGTAGACGCTGTGGGGCAGGTATTTTTCAGCCTGTCCATAATGATGGCGGTCATGTTTGCCTATGGCTCCTTCCTGGAACGCGATAGCAATATTGCAGTAGACGGTTTAATTATCGCCTTTTCCGATATGGCTATAAGTGTACTGGCCGGCGTAGTCATGTTCTCGACCATGGGCGGTGTGGGCATGCTGGATAAAATAAGCACATCAGGTATCGCTACCGCCTTTATCGTATACCCCCAGGCTATAGTTACCCTAACTAATATTGGCTGGGTAAACGTTATTTTTGGCATGGTATTTTACTTGTGCCTGGCTACCCTGGCTGTAGACTCGGCTTTTTCGCTGGTAGAAGGCGTGTCAACTTCAATTTCCGATAAATTCAAGCTTGACCATAAGAAAACCACTTTAAACATCAGCATCATCATGGCTGCTATGGGGTTGATTTTCCTGACCGGAGCAGGCCTGGCCTGGCTGGATATCGTGGATAATTTTACCAACCAGTTTAACATGATCATAATCGGCATTCTGGAATGTGTGGCAATTGGCTGGTTCTTTAAAACCGAACGAGTACTGGACGAGATAAACCTTAACAGCCAGAAGTGGAAGATGCCGGGCTGGTGGTTTAATACCTCGGTGCGTTTCGCAGCGCCGGTGTTATTGGTGTTCTTGCTGGTGTGGAACGTGATTTCGCTAATCAAGGCCGGCGGTGTGTACGGTGCGGCGGATGGCTATCCCCTATGGGCCAACATCGTGGGTGGCTGGTTGATTACCATACTGGTGTTCGCCAGTGGCTATATCGTCAAGCTGATCGCGGCAGCCAGGGCCCGCAAAGGCCTGGTAGAAGACGAATCCAGCTGGAGCTGATAACTTGCACGCAGACATTATAATACTGGGAGCCGGAGTCGTAGGCTTGGCCACGGCCTGGCACCTGAAACGGCAGGAACCAGCAAGCCGCATTGTGGTTCTGGAGCAGGCTGTGGCTGCCTGCCGCGGTAATTCTGGTCGCAGCGCAGCCTTGTTCCGCAATCTGTTTTCCTCAGCAACCAGCCGCGACCTGGCGGAAAGTTCCATTTTCCACTACCAGCAGCTAGCTGGTGCTATCGCTTTTAAAGCGACCGGCTATCTGTGGCACTTCAGTGCTGAAGCCTGGCCACAGGTGCAGGCTGCCGCTGAAATGCTGGCCAGGGAAGGGGAGGCTGTCGAAATACTTCAGGCGGAAAGCTCGGCCTGCGGCGGTTTGCAGCCGTCACCGGAGGGCTGGCCAGCACTTGGCGCTTCACTGTTCGGCCGTTCCTGCGGTTCGCTGTCCGCGCCGGCTCTGGCCGCCTGGTACGAAAAACAGTTTTTGGCCTTGGGCGGTGAAGTGGTCTACGACTGCGCCGTGCAGGAATTGCTTCCGGACCGCCCGTCCGGCCGTACCGCGGATTTGCCGCAGCAGTTCAGCGGCGTGCGCGACAGCAAGGGGCAGGTTTGGCGTGCCGGCCAGATAATCGCCTGTACCGGCTGCTGGCTGCAAGACCTGCTTGGACCGGCCGGGATAGCTAGCACCGTCTATTCTAAAAAGCGGCAGCTTTTTGCCATAAGCGCCGACCAACCGGAGGCAATCTACGGCAACTCGCCGGAAGGTAGCGCGTACCCGGTTCTGATACTGCCTTATGGCGGCATTTACCTGAAGCCGGTTTTGGCGCGCGGCCTGGTGGTTGTTGGCCGGGCGGATAATCTTGGTCGGGCTTTTGAGCAGCCTTACAGCCTGGCTGCAGCCCAGCCAGAGCCGGAATATTTTAGGGTCCACATAGAGCCGGCCCTGCAAGCCTATTTTCCGCGCTGGGCTGCCGCCCACCCGGACGGGTTTGTGGTAAAACAAGCCTGGGCCGGACACTATGATTACCACTGGCCGGACAATAATCCGGTTATCGAACAGCAGGCCAACCTTATCTGGGTTGGTGGTTCGTCCGGCAGCGGCATCATGAAGGCCGACGCGCTGGGCCGGGTAGCCGCCGCCAGAGTATTCGGGCAGGAGCAGGCCGAGCTGGCTGACGGTAGACTGTTCCGGGTGGCAGACCTCTCGCTGCGGCAGCGCGCGGTAGCGGCCGAAGGCCTTATTATCTAGAGTCGTCCTGCGTTTTCATTTCGCTGGCGCAGCCAGGCCTCAGCCGCCTGGATGCGCGAAACGATAGGCGGATGGCCGCCATTAAAAATCAATGTGTTAGCGATAGCACTGAAAATTGTGATAATAGTGGAAAGCACTCGGAGGAGCTCAGTATGCTTGAAATTCCGGAAGCATTGACCATTGCCGCCCAACTCGGCAAAGCCGCCGCCGGCCGCACCGTAACGGAAGTCGTGGTAAATCAGACAGTACATAAAATGGCTTGGTTTTATGGTGACCCGTCGGCTTGCCGTACCCGGCTGCTGGGGCGCCGGCTGCAGGCCGCCTCAGCCCGGGGCGGTATGGTTGAAGTTCATTTCGATGACATGAAGCTGGTTCTGTGCGACGGCGTCAATGTACGGTACCAGGCGCAAGGTTCGGCTCCGGCGGCAAAACATCAACTTTTACTCACCTTCGACGACCGCTCGAGCATGAGCGCGGCAGTGCAGATGTACGGCGGGATTTGGTGCTTCAGTACCGGATCTTTTGATAACCCGTACTACCTGGCTGCCGGAGAAAAGACACAGGCGGGTTCGGCTGAATTTTCAGCTGACTACTTCAGGAGTATCGTATTGCATGACAGTGTCCGGCCCAAAAGCGCCAAAGCTGCCCTGGCTACCGAACAGCGTATCCCCGGTCTGGGCAACGGTGTTCTGCAGGATATCCTGTTCAATGCCCGCATCCATCCAAAAAGAAAAATAAGCTCGCTGTCGGAGGCAGAGCTGCATGATCTTTACCGGTCGATACAGCAGACGCTGCATCGCATGACCGCAGCCGGGGGGCGCGACACCGAAAAGGATCTGTTTGGCCGCAACGGCGGCTATACCACCGTCATGAGCAATGCCGCGCTGTCCCGCCCCTGTCCGCAGTGCGGTGCAGCAATTACCAAAGCAGCCTACCTGGGCGGCAGCGTGTATTTTTGTTCACACTGCCAGCCACTACCGGAGTAAAGCATGAAACTCAGCATACTGTGCGATAATACTGTCCAGATCGACCGATATTTTCTGGCCGAGCCGGGGTTTTCGGCTTATGTCGAAACCGGTCCATTGCGTATCCTGTTCGATACCGGGTATTCCGGCGTGTTCATGAGCAATGCCGGCAGGCTGAACAACATGCCATGTAGCTCACCGAGATCGGCCCATCTTGGATACGGCGGGCATCGGCAAGGAAAAATGGATACAGGATTGATGCTGGTATCGGGGTGAGAAGCTGGTTAAGAACCAGATAACCTACGACGACATCTCGAGCGATGCGTGCTGTTTCGTCTACAAAAGCCTGATAGGTCGGGATATCCGTGGCAACTATGCCGGTAAGCGCCTTGCCGGTCGCCTCCGAGCGCAGGATCCACCGGCTTGAGGGAGACAAGAAACGCAGTTACCTTCACGCCGGCCCGGTCAAAGATCACCACGCTCTGGTACAGATTATATTTACATATTTGCACTTCTATTGACATTTTGTAAATTTGGGGTATCCTTACAGTATGATTAATAGAAGAGCTGAAGCTACACTTCATCGTCTCCAAAAGGGTTTCCCTGTTTTATGCGTCACTGGGCCCAGACAGTCAGGCAAAACGACACTAGTGCGTGCGGCTTTTCCGGATAAACCATACCTGTCTCTGGAAGACCCTGACATTGCCAGGCTGGCGCGGGAAGACCCAAGAGGGCTTTTGGACAATTACAAGAATGGCTTGATACTTGATGAGGCTCAGTATGTGCCAGAGATTTTTGCATACCTGAAAACAGCGGTCGATTTAAATCCAGCCCCCGGGCGCTTCATAGTAACGGGTTCCCAGCAATTCAGTCTGTTTGCAGGGGTTACCGAGTCACTTGCAGGGAGAGCGGCCTTCTTGCGTTTACTGCCATTTACTGTTTCCGAATTGCAGACAGCGGGAAGGCTCAAGCTTGATCCATTCGAGTCTATTCTGAACGGTTTTTACCCACCGCTTTTTGATAGGGATGTATCCGCCTACGACTGGTATACGAATTATATTGCGTCTTATATTGAACGTGATGTTCGCAGCATTCTCAACGTTAAAGATCTCGGTCAATTCCAGACCTTTGTCAAAATGTGTGCTTCGCGTGTCGGCCAATTGCTCAATACCAACGCAATCGCTCTTGATTGCGGCTTGTCCCACAATACCGTCAAAGCGTGGCTGTCGGTACTCGAAACCAGCGGCATAATTTATTTGCTCCAGCCATATCACCGGAATTTTGGTAAGCGACTTGTTAAAAGTCCCAAGCTTTATTTTGTCGACTCCGGTTTAGCCATCAGACTACTGGGAATCAGAGATGCCCAGCAACTGTTCTTTCACCCAAACAGGGGCAACCTTTTCGAGTCTTTCGTGGTATCCGAACTACTCAAGTCGCGCCTTAATCTGGGAATTGATCCTGGTATCTTTTTCTGGCGTGACAACATGGGCACAGAAGTTGATATCGTGTTCGAGCAAGGGCAGCAAGTTCATGCACTGGAAATTAAATCCGGAAAATCTTTCACACCTGAGCACGCAGCCGGGCTGGATACCTGGATGAAGTACGCTGGAAGTGCACCGGAGTATTGTTCAGTAGTCTATGCAGGCGACAAGGCGTTATCCTGGAAGGGTGTGGCTATTCTTCCCTGGTTTTCTGTGGGGAAGTTTGCCGGCAATACATAAAACACACACAACTGCTGCCGCGATGCAGCCTCGTCCCCACCAATCAGCAGCAAACTAGGGAAATGCTTAACTGGAAAAAGATAGCTCAGCTTTTTGGACTATCCCCCGTCAGGATTGTAGCACAAAGCCCTGACAATGCTACATTATTTGGGATATACCCAATAAGGTATTATACTGGATAAACCATTGAATAAGGGTGCAGTGTAGTCGGCAAAGCACGAATTGGGAGCCTTGGTGCTCACTCCCGATCAAACCTGCTTTTCAGACATACCAGGCAGAATCCGCGCGGATTTGCCCTCCAGGCCTCGACATCGTGTCTCGACCTTACGGGCCGCGTCCATTCGCTGTCGCTCACATCGTGTGCTTATTCTACAAATTAATAGGCTAGACGATGCGAGCTTGTCCGACTATAATAAACACAAATTTTATTTTGGTCGTAATGGAGCTTGTTGTCCATGTATATCCCAAGAGCAATTGAACCGGCCATTATCTCAATCGCAAAAACCTTCCCTGTACTACTTGTAACTGGTCCCCGTCAGGTAGGCAAGACGACCTTGCTAAAGCATATAGCTGAGGATGAGCGTGCCCGCTTACCGCACACTGGCAGAAATTATGTAACTCTTGACGACCCGCTTCAAAGGCGACTTGCGCTTGAGGAACCAGAACTATTTCTGGAGCGTTTTGAAGCTCCGGTTATCATCGATGAAATTCAGTACGCTCCAAACCTGTTGCCGTACATCAAAATGCGGGTAGACCGCGATGCAACGAAGGGTGGCTACTGGTTAACCGGCTCGCAGCTGTTCCACCTGATGCGGGATGCCAGCGAATCACTAGCCGGCCGGGTTGGTATTGTGCATCTGCTTGGATTGTCGCAGGCAGAAATAGATAGGCGCGAAAATGTTCCCTTTCTTCCCACCAAAGAAATTCTTTCTGCTACAAGAAAAGAGGCTAACCGAGGTAGCCTATCGGAGCTGTTCGACGCGATATACCGAGGGAGTCTGCCGGCTTTGCTGGCGGATGAAAACCGTCCGGACGTTGAACAATATTATGCCGCCTATGTCCAGACTTATTTGCAACGGGATATTAAAGATCTTACTCAGGTTGGTGACGAACTGTCTTTCCTGCGCTTTCTGACCGCGGCAGCCGCCCGCACTGGACAGATGCTCCAGTATGCTGACCTGGCCCGGGATATCGGAATCAGTCAGCCAACAGCCAAGAAGTGGCTTTCATTGCTCGTCACTTCTGGAATCGCCACGATTATTGAACCTTGGTACAGCAATACGCTTACACGCATGATTAAAGCTCCCAAGTTTTTCTTCCTCGATACCGGCTTGGCTGCCTACCTGACACGTTGGACAAGTGCTGAAGCCCTCGAAGCCGGAGCGATGTCTGGCGCTTTCTTTGAAACTTTTGTGGTCAGCGAGATCATGAAAAGCTGGTATAACGCCGGGAAGAAACCGCCGGTGTTTTACTACCGGGATAAAGACCGAAACGAGATAGACCTGATTCTCGAGTCAGACGGCCAATTGTATCCGGTCGAAATCAAGAAAAGCGCGAATCCG
>JAHIWF010000305.1 GCA_018815555.1 Spirochaetota bacterium
ACCGCGCCGGTTCATCTGGGTAATGATGGCCGCATCAACCGTACAGGGCATCTTGTCGGCGTTTACCTTTTCGACAGCAGCCAGCAAGGCCACCTTCGGCGTGTCCACGCCGAGGGCTTTGGACACCTGCACCGAGTTGGCAATAATGTCCAGCTTGCCGGCCAGATCCGGCGCAATGTTGATGGCGGCATCGGTAACAATAAAAAGCTTGTGATACGTGGGCACTTCCATAACGGCAACATGGCTGGTCAGGCGTCCAACGTTCAATCCGTTTTCCTTGTTCAGAACGGCCTTCAGCAGAATGGATGTATCAAGGATACCCTTCATAACCAGATCGGCTTCACCATTCTTAACCAGTTCCACTGCTTTGGCGGCAGCCTTGGCATAATCTTTCTCTTCAATAATCCGGTAGCCACTAATATCGGCTTTCATGGCAGCGGCAAGTTGCTGTATAGCTGCAGTGTCGCCGATCAGTATCGGCTCGGCAATGCCGTGCTTGGCTGCGTCGAAGATGGCTTCCAGCGCAGACTCCTCCTGGGCAGCTGCCAAAGCGATGCGTTTCCTGCCGCCCTTAAGCGCTGCGTCAATAATTTCCTGTATCTTTTTCATTACTTGTACTCCTGAATCTCGGCTTCGCCGGACAAAGCACCTACTCCGGCCAGGGCCAGGGCTTCCAGCTCGCCTTCGCCCGGATACACGGTTACCGGCGCAATCCAGCCGCACATGTCGCGCAGGGTTTCCTGCACTTCCGGTCCGTAGGCAATACCGCCGGTAAGGATAATCGCATCCACTTTTCCGCGGGCCGCCGCCGCCAGAGCGCCAATAGCCTTGCCCATATTATACAGAAAGGCCTTGTAAATCAGCTCGGCTTTGGGGTCATTATCCTTTTTATAGGCGTTTTCCAGTACACGCATGTCGTTGGTACCGTACAGGCTTACCATGCCACCCTGCCCGGTTATCATTTTTAGCACTTCTTTTTCACTATACTTGCCGGAAAAACAAAGTTTGGCCAGATCACCGGCCGGCAGGGTACCGGCACGTTCCGGGCTGAAAGGTCCCTCGCCGTTCAGGGCGTTGTTTACATCGACCACCCGGCCATTGCGGTGCAGGCCGACCGAAACTCCGCCGCCCATATGAGCAACGATTACATTAACTTCGGAATATGTCCGCTGATTCTCGCGGCACCAGCGTTTGGCTACCGCTTTCTGGTTAAGTGCATGAAAAATACTGCGTTTGGTAAATACAGCATGGCCGTAAATACGGGCTAACTCGTCCAGCTCGTCCACCACTACCGGATCAGCTATAAAAGCCGGCACGCCGGCTTCCTTGGCCAAAGCATCAGCAATCAAAGCGCCGAGATTGGAGGCATGCTCGCCGTTACGGGCATCCAGCAGCTCCGCTTTCATAGCTTCGTTTACCTGATAAACGCCACCGGGAATAGGCTTAAGCAAACCTCCGCGGCCGACTATACAGGAAAGCTGCTTGATATCGAAGCCTTTGCGGGCCAGGGCATCACGCAGATGTTTTTCCCGGAAAGCGTATTGCGAGGCAATACTCGGGAACGAGGCAATCTCTTCTGCAGAATGGGCTACATTCTCTGAAAACAATTCTTTGTCATTCTCAAACACCGCGATTTTAGTCGAGGTTGACCCGGGATTGATAACGAGAACGGTATACGGCATTCCTGCTCCTTATATGTGGTTTCCGGATGTGGCGCAAATGCGACGACACTTGCTTCCGGGAATGATAAGAACAGTGGCAGTATATCATAAATTCGAGTTAGTGCAAGGGTTTTAAGCCACAATTTTGCAAATATTGAAATACAGTTTTGCCAATTGAAACAAAGCCGATATGTATTGCATTAATTGCACCACCTGCTTGAATATTCAAAATACACCCTTTTGGCTCTTCCACGAATACCAAAGCCATATTATAATCCGCAACAGCAAGCGCTTCCGAAAATTCCGGATCGCTCGTGCCGGCTCCGTCTTTATATAGTATGGAAAAACCGGCAAAGGAGGAACAATGAAAGCCCTGGTAAAACGCTCAGCCGAAGTCGGACTGTGGATGGAAGACGTCCCGATGCCGACTATCAGCGACAATGATCTGCTTATAAAAGTTAAAAAAACCGCAATCTGCGGCACCGACGTACACATCTATAAATGGGACGAATGGTCACAACGCACCATCAAGACCCCGATGGTAATCGGCCACGAATTCGTCGGCGAAATCGTCGAGATGGGCCGCGCTGTGCATGGTTACAAAATTGGCGAACGTGTTTCCGCCGAAGGACACATTGTTTGCGGTGTCTGCCGCACCTGCCGCGCCGGCAAACCACACCTCTGCCCCAATACCCGCGGCATTGGTGTAAACCGCCAGGGCTGCTTTGCCGAATATGTTTCCGTACCGGCTGGAAACGCCTGGCATGTCGACGAATCCATCAGCGACGAAATCGCCGCTATCTTCGATCCCTTCGGCAACGCCACCCATACCGCTCTCTCCTTCGACCTGGTCGGCGAAGACGTGCTCATCACCGGGGCCGGCCCCATCGGCTGCATGGCCGCCGCCATCGCCCGCCACGTCGGCGCGCGCAACGTAGTGGTCACCGATGTAAACGACTACCGCCTGGAATTAGCCCGCAAACTAGGCGCCAACCGCACCGTAAACGTAGCCAAAGAAAACCTGCGCGACATCATGGGCGACCTGCACATGGTGTCCGGTTTCGACGTAGGCATGGAAATGTCCGGTTCACCACAAGCCTTTTCGCAGATGCTCGATGTCATGTACAACGGCGGACGCATCGCCCTGCTCGGCATCCTGCCCAACGGCGCCGGCATCGACTGGGATAAAGTTATCTTTAAAGGGCTCTTCCTCAAAGGCATCTACGGCCGCGAAATGTTCGAAACCTGGTACAAAATGCAGACCATGGTCATGTCCGGCCTCGACATCGCTCCGGTAATCACCCACCGTTACAACTTCGACGACTTCCAGAAAGGTTTCAACGACATGCTGTCCGGTCAATCCGGTAAAGTTGTACTGAGTCTCGATTAAGGTTTCGATGCCGCCGGCCGCAGCAATGCGGCCACTACCATAACTTCTACTCGGCACACGGAGCCGCAGGCGACGTCTGACATGCTGTCCGGTCAATCCGGCAAAGTTGTCCTGAGCCTCGATTAAGGTTTCGATGCCGCCGGCCGCAGCAATGCGGCCACTACCATAACTTCTACTCGGCACACGGAGCCGCAGGCGACGTCTGACATGCTGTCCGGTCAATCCGGCAAAGTTGTCCTGAGCCTCGATTAAGTTTTTATAAGGGACAAGGGGCGCGTCGGCACTGGCGTGCCGCCGGGCTCTACGCGGGTAGTCCTTGCCAACCCTAGTACGGGCTGGCTGCGGGCTACCCGTCTACGATCCCTCGCGCGTAGACGCTCAGTTGGCACTACCAGTCTTCAAACAAAAAGGCTGCTCCTTGCGGGGCAGCCTTTTTGCGTTAGCACCCCGGCCGTATAGGCCAGAGTGCAAATCATGCGCTGATTACTTCAGCAGACTTCCCTGCTCGGGAGATACGGCAATGGTGCCGGATTTGAGCTTGGTGGCAACGTCCTTGACCTTGGTCTGAACATCGGCAGCCAGGTTGGGGTTGTTGGCGGGGATACCAACGCCGTCATTAACAGCGTCGAAGGTGAGGATCTGACCACCGGGGAAATTACCGGCCA
>JAHIWF010000306.1 GCA_018815555.1 Spirochaetota bacterium
CGCCGACTGTACCGACCTGCAAATCGGCGATCATGAGCTGCAGGGCAAACTGTTCAAGGATATCCTGTACCAGATCCGTCCGGCTTTTGGCGGTAATATTATTGCCACCATTGTGTCGCCAGAGAAAAAGCCGCAGATGGCTACAGTACGCGAGGGTGTTATGAAGCTGGTGCCGACCAATGCTGCCTACAAGGGCGAGATCGTCGAGACCAAGGTGAACATCGACGCCAGCCTGCTGCAGACCCAGATCCTTGAGATGGTAAAAACCGCCCACACTGTAAACCTCAAAGGCGCGCAGATTATCGTGGCCGGCGGCATGGGTGCCGGAAGTAAAGAAAACTTTAAGCTCATCGAGCAGCTGGCCCACGCCTTGAACGCCGAAGTCGGTGCCAGCCGCGCGGCGGTGGACGCCGGCTGGGTGGATAAGCCGCATCAGGTTGGCCAGACTGGCACCACGGTGCGGCCCAAACTGTACATTGCCTGCGGTATTTCCGGTTCTATCCAGCACCGTGCCGGCATGGCCGAATCCAGCCGCATTATCGCCATCAACACCGACCCGTCGGCACCGATTTTCCAGATTGCCCATTACGGCATCGTCGGCGACCTGAAGGACGTGGTGCCGGCCTTCATCAAAGCTTACAAGAATAAGGCGTGAGGAGTATAGAGTATGGAAAACTTTTTTCTAGACAATGAGGACCTGCTCTTTCAGCTCGAGCACATGGACCTGGAGCGCATCGTCCAGTTATACGAAGATGACTACAGCGAAGCCGCCAAGTACCCCTTTGCGCCTAAAGACTACGCCGACGCCCGCGACAACTACAAGCGCGTTATCGAGATTGCCGGCCAGATTGCCGCCGAGTATATGGCACCCTTTGCCCCCGAAGTGGACGAGACCGGCGTTAAGCTGGTGGATGGCGAAGTGACTATGGCCGCGCCTACGGTAAAAGCCTGGGAAATGCTGGCCAAGGCCGAACTTACCGGCATGACCTTTGCGCGCAAGAATGGCGGT
Organism: Spirochaetota bacterium; assembly: GCA_018815555.1. Taxonomy (GTDB): domain Bacteria; phylum Spirochaetota; class Spirochaetia; order Treponematales; family UBA12059; genus UBA12059. The sequence goes on from JAHIWF010000306.1 coordinate 1,010, forward strand.
CTGAACATTCCGCTTACCGTGCTGTCCATGGTGGGCGAAATCATGTCGCGCGCCGACGCCTCCTTCCTTAATCTGGGGTTGCAGCAGGATATCGGCGATACCCTGGAGCGCTTCGGTTCGGAGGAACAGATTGCGCGCATTGTGCCGATTCTGGCCAGTGGCGCCCAGGGTTCGGCCATGATTCTTACCGAGCCGGATGCCGGTTCCGACCTGCAGGCGGTAACCCTGCGGGCCACCCAGAAAGAAGACGGCAGCTGGGTGCTCAACGGCGTTAAACGTTTTATAACCAACGGCTGCGGCCGTATCGGTCTAGTGCTGGCACGCAGCGAGGACCGTGATGGCGCCCGCGGCCTGTCGATGTTCCTGTACGAGCGTGGCAAGGAGACCCGCATCCGCCGCGTCGAGGAAAAACTGGGCATTCACGGGTCGCCGACCTGCGAGATGCAGTTTAACAACGCTCCGGCCGAACTGGTCGGCGAGCGCGGCCGCGGACTTACCAAGTACACCATGTGGCTGATGAACTCCGCCCGTCTGTCTGTCGCCTCGCAGGGTGTCGGCATTGGTGAGGCTGCCTACCGCGAGGCTGAAAAGTACGCCCGCGAACGCTGCCAATTCGGCCTGCCAATTATAAAAATGCCGGCGGTGTATGAGATGCTGGCCGAGATGCGCATCGCGGTGGAGGCCGGCCGCAGCCTCTTGTACGAAACTGCCCGCGTGGTCGACCTGAAGGAAGGCCTGGAACGCATCAGCGAGCACCACCCCGAAAAAGCCGCCGAGCTTAAAGGCGACATCAAGAAGTACGTGCGCTACGCCGCCTTCTTTACACCGATCGCCAAGATGTACAACTCGGAGATGGCCAACAAAGTGGCGTACGACGCCATCCAGATCCATGGCGGCACCGGCTTCATGAAGGACTTTAATGTGGAGCGGCATTACCGCGACGCCCGCATTACCAACATCTACGAGGGAACTACCCAGTTGCAGGTAGTGGCTGCCATCGGCGGTGTTATGGCCGGGACGGCCCTTGCCGTTATCGACGAGTACGCTGCCGAAGACTGGAACGGCTGCTCGGCCGACCTGCTTAAGACCATGGAAAAGGGCCGCGACACCCTGGATAAATCCATACTGCAGGTAAAGGAAATGGGTGGCCAGGACGTGTTGGATTTCCATGCCCGCCGCCTGGTGGAAATGGCTACCGACCTGGTTATGGCCTGGCTGCTGTTGCGTGACGCCCGCCACAGCCCGCGCAAAATGCGCATCGCCGAAACCTTTATCGAGAAGATGCAGGTGCGCATAAAAGGCCATGCCGAATACATTGCCAGCGAAGGCGCGTTCTTCATGAAAAACTACAAAGAGATACTGCAGCTGGGCGAGTAATACTTTTATTGCTGGCTTTGCAGAGGCTGCCCGGCGGGATACCGCCGGGCAGCCCTTTTTTTACTGTTATGCGCGCTTCAAGTGACTCGAGTGGCTCGAATGTCTCCTGATGTTTCGACTGGTCAGCTCTTGTGCACCGCTTTTCCGTGGCCGCGCTTATCTCTCATGTTTGGTAACGAAACAACAGCCGGAATTATAACGGCTGTTTCTTGCCGAAACAGCGGTCGGATTTACACTGTCCGTTCCTGTTTCATTTTGCAACAATTTCACCCCAGCCAACTGTTACCAAACGAAACAATTTTCCAGCCGGAATCCGCTGATTGTCCGGCGCGCCTGCTGTCTGCGAAACATTAGCCGGTAAACTAAATAATTATATCATAATAAAATATTACAAGACAAGTTTACCACTTTACTCGCTCCGCATTTGGCACGCTTTTTGTAATATATACAGTGGATGAATAAATCCGAAAAACGACCACAATACTACAGGAGGTGGACCATGAACCTTATTCGCAGAAACAGCGATGTCTGGAGCCCGGCAGCGGAGCTGCAGGAGCTGCAAAACCAGATTAACCAGCTGTTCGACTTCGATTACGGGGATTCATCAGGCCTGTTTGACCGCTACATGAATCCGGCTGTAGATATCATCGAAGAAGACAACGGTTTTCTGGTACACGTGGATGTTCCCGGTATCGACCGCAAGGAACTGAGCCTTTCGATGACCCGCAACGTTATCACTATCAAGGGCGAAAAGAAGGAAGAAGCCCGGCACAAGGGCCGCAAGAGTTACCGCAATGAGAGCTGGAGCGGCAGTTTCCAGCGCACGCTCAGTCTGCCCGATTCGGTAGACCCGGACAAGGTGGATGCAGAGCTGAAAAACGGTGTGCTCAGCATCCGTATCGCCAAGCGCGAGGAGCTGAAGCCCAAACAGATTGCGGTTAACGTACACTAAGAAAAGGGGAGGTGCAGCATGAATAACGAAGTGACCAAAACCGAAGGCTCCCGCCCGGCAGCGCTAAAGCAGCGCTGGCTGTTGCCGGCTGCCGATATTTGTGACGATGAGGGCAAGGTGCTTCTGCGTCTGGAGATGCCCGGGGTGGACAAGCAGCATCTGGATATCCAGGTGGAGGGCAGCCAGCTGCGCATCCGCGGCGATCGGCAGCCAGCCGAACCGGCTGCTGGCGGCAGCAAGGGCAAATACCTGTTGCGCGAACGCCAGGAAGGCAGCTACCTGAAGACCTACACCCTGGATGAAACCATCGATACTAACAAGATTCAGGCCAAAATGGAGGATGGGGTGCTGTTGTTGGAATTGAGCATTAAGGAAGCCGTAAAACCGCGGCGCATCGAAATAGGCTGATTAATCGAATGTGAACTGTAAATATGGAGGTATACCGGGTTTCGGCCTGGTATACCTTTTTTTTTATTCAAAATCCCTTGTATTCAGGATGACTATAACTTACAATTTTGACAAATTGGAGTTAATTCCAGAAAACGAGGAGTGTACATGAGTATCAAAGTTAAGTTGATCGCGGGATTTATCGCGGTGGCTGCCATAGCCGCAATCATCGGAATTATCGGTGTAATAAACATTAACACTATGGCCGCCGATGCTGAATTCAGTTACATGAACCAGACCATGCCTGTCGGCCAGCTGGTAGCCGTAACCGAAGGCTTCCAACGCCAGCGCATTAACAGCCGTGATCTTGTGGCGAGTACCAACGCTGCTGAGGCACAGCAGTTTAAAGCCACAATTGATGAACTTTCGGCCAAGGTGGAGGAGGCGTATACAAATTACGAATCTACCATGGTCGATGGCAAAGGTCGCGATTTGTTCAATGTTGCACAAGCAGCACGGGCTGTATACCGCACCAGCCTGCAAAAGGTAGTTAGCCTGGTTGACCAAGGGAAAATCAGTGAAGCTCATGAAGAAATCGCAGGGGCCGGCAAAGTGGCTGCGTTTGCCTACCAGGAGGCATTGGACGAGCTAGTAAAATTTAAACTAGACGGTGCGCAAACCATGTACACTGAAAATGTGGAAAATGCCAAAAATATTACCATGCTGGTTGTAGTCGCTCTAGCTGTCGGTGTGATCCTTGCCTTGGTTCTTGGTTTTATACTCTCCTTCTCCATTTCTATGCCCCTGGCCGAGGCCGTCAAATTGACCACTTATGTGGCCGAGGGCGACCTTACCCATACCGTGCCGGCCGTGTATCTGAAGCGCAGTGACGAAATCGGCAGCCTGGCCAAAGCCATCCAGGGCATGATGACCGCCTTGCGTGAATTAGTGGCCTCCGTAATGAGTTCCAGCAGCAACGTTTCGTCAGGCAGCCAGGAAATGTCCAGCACTGCCCAGCAGATGAGCCAGGGTGCCACCGAACAGGCCGCCAGCGCCGAAGAAGTGTCATCCTCGGTCGAGGAAATGTCCAGCACCATCAAGCAGAATGCCGACAACTCCCAGACCACCGAGGGAATGGCTCGCAAGGCCGCCGGCGACGCTACTATCGGTGCCGAAGCCGTAACCAAGGCAGTCGGTGCAATGAAAGAAATTGCTGCCAAGATCAATATAATAGAAGAAATCGCCCGCCAGACCAACCTTTTGGCCCTGAATGCCGCCATCGAGGCCGCCCGGGCCGGTGAAGCCGGCAAGGGTTTTGCCGTGGTAGCCAGCGAGGTACGCAAATTGGCCGAGCGCAGCCAGAACGCCGCCGGCGAGATTTTGTCGCTGTCCAAGACCAGTGTAGACGTAGCCGAAGAAGCCGGCAAGCGCATTACCCAGGTGGTGCCGGATATCGGCAAGACCGCCGATCTGGTGGCCGAAATCAGTGCGGCCAGCCGCGAACAGAGTACCGGCGTGGAGCAGATTGCCCGGGCCGTCACCCAGCTGGATACCGTTATCCAGCAGAACGCCAGCGCCAGCGAAGAAATGGCCAGTATGGCCGAAGAGCTGTCCAGCCAGGCCGAACAGCTGGCCGAAGCCATTGCCTACTTTAAGCTGGATGAAGAGTCGCGCCGTCAGCATGCCAGCCTGGCCGAGAACAAGCAACAGCCGGCGGCCGAAACCCGCACTAAGAAGCCGTTGGCAATAGCCCATGCCCAGACCCAGAAGCAGGGGGAACCCAAGGCTAAAACTTCTACCAAAACCGGCATAACCGTCCGGCCAAACAAGGCTAGCGAAAACGTCAGTGATGATGATTTTGAGGAGTTCTGATGATGGAAGAAAAAGAGGAAAACCAGTATCTGACTTTTGGTATTGATGGAGACCTGTTCGCCATCCCGGTGGCCAAAGTGCAGGAAGTGCTGGAATATATTAAGCCGACCCGACTGCCCAAGTCGCTGGCCTACCTGAAAGGGCTGATTAATGTGCGCGGTACCGGTATTCCGGTTATCGACCTGCGGGCCCGCTTTGGTCTGTGCGAGTTGGAGCTTACCCGCGATACCTCCATCATTGTAATGGAGATACAGCAAGCCGGAGGCGACCTGCTGGTTATCGGAGCGCTTACCGACGAGGTGTACGAAGTAGTCAATCTGGATCAGTCCCAGCTGGAGGCCGCCCCCCGGCTGGGCAGCAAGATCGACGCCGACTTTATCCAGGCTATCGGCAAGAAGGACGACAAGTTTATCGTCATCATCGATGTTGATAAAATTCTGAAAGAGGACGAGACTTTGGAGTTGACTAGGGCTGCCGCTTCCTGAACTGTGCCCGGGAGAATCGTTGGACTCTCCCGGTTGTTATCCACCGCCCAGCTTCCTATTATCCCAACCTGCACCCGGGGGCTTTTTTGATTAATTCCGTGCTGGTTCTGCTGCAGAACCTGGCCTTGCTGCTTGCACTTGTGTTGATACTCGATACTTTTGGTCCCCGCAAGCGGCGTGCACCTTTTTCGGTGGCGCAGCTGGTGGCCGGATTGTTGCTCAGCGCTATCGGTGTAGCGGTCATGCTTACCCCCCTGACTATGATGCCGGGGGTAAAAATCGATGCCCGGTCGGTATTGCTCGGGCTCAGCGGTTTGTTTTTTGGTGTATTGCCTACTGCCATAGCCATGCTGACTATGGCTATCTTCCGCTTTTTTCAGGGTGGTGCTGGCGCTTTTACCGGCATACTGAACATTCTGCTTATCGGGTCGATTGGTTTGGCCTGGCGGCATGTGCGAAAGGCTCCTCTGGAAAAGACCCGCTGGTGGGAGTATTACCTCTTCGGGCTGCTTACTCACGGGCTTATGCTGGTCGGATTATTTACGCTGCCCTGGCCCATGCCGCTGGCGGTATTGCGCAGCGTTACCCTGCCGGTCATGCTGGCCTATCCTGTGGGTACGCTATTGCTTGGCCTGCTTATAACCAAACGGCTGCAACGCGAGCATTCGGTGCGGGCCCTGGTAGAGAGTGAAGAGCAGTTACGGCATGCCAGTTCCCGGCTTAAGGTTAGTGAGGCGCTACTGGCAAAAAGCCAGGAAATTTCGCATCTGGGTACCTGGGAACTTGATCTGCAGGCCAACACGCTTACCTGGACCGATGAAGTATATCGCCTGTTCGGGCTGCAGCCTGGTCAAATTGAAGCTAGTTATGAAAAATTTCTGGATATGATTCCCGAGGAAGACCGTTTTAAAGTGCATGCCGCTTATGACAGCTCGGTGCGCGAGAATCAGGATATTTATGAAATTGACCATCGCATCGTGCAACAGGATAGCGGAGAACAGCGCTATGTGCACGAAAAGTGCCTGCATTTCCGTGATGCTTCCGGCCGGATTATACGCTCGGTCGGCATGGTTCAGGATATTACTGACCGTAAGGAATATGAACAGAGTCTGCAGCGCAGTGTCGAAGAGAAAAACAATCTGATCAAAGAGTTGTACCACCGTACCAAAAATAATATGCAGGTAATTTTGGCAATACTCTCGCTTAAGGCGAACAGCCAGGACGACAAGGCCTTGCAGGATACGCTCGGCGATGTAAGCCAGCGTATCCGCGCTATGTCCTTGGTTAACCAGCTTTTGTATAAATCCCAGAATCTTTCGCGGATAAACCTGAATGAGTATCTGCAGCTTTTGACTGAGTCGGTTCTGGACAGTTTTACCGAGGGCCGCGGACGTATTCGTATACAACTGGACTGCGAGCCGGTCCAGTTGCTGATCGATGAAGCCACTCCCTGCGGTTTGCTGGTAAACGAGCTGCTTACCAACAGCTGCAAGCATGCCTTCCCCGATGGCCGAGAAGGCTTGATCAGCATCAAAATCGGGCGTTATGATGGTAACCAGCTGCAGATCGAATATCATGATGATGGCGTAGGACTTAGTTTAGACACCGGAAAGGAGCCGGAACACAGTTTCGGTTTGGATATGATCCAGTCTCTGGTGGAACATCAGCTTGAAGGTGATATCAGTACCATGGTCGGAGACGGCCTCGGATATTTGATCCGTTTCGAAATTGACGGATATCAGGAGAGGGTACAGACATGAATATCCTGATTGTCGAAGATGAAGCACTCACAGTCATGTATCTGAAAATGTTGCTTAAGCAGATGGATTATACCGAAGTAAAGTCGGTTGCCTCCGGCGAGAAAGCCCTGGAGCTGGTGGACGAGTGGAAGCCTCAATTGGTTTTCATGGATATTCAGCTGGCCGGCAAGCTGGATGGCATCGAGACTACTGTGCAGCTAAAACAGAAAGTGGAATGCCCGGTGGTGTATACCACCGGTTACGATAATCCGGAGATTATGGACCGGGCCACCCGCAGCGGCAGCGCGGCCTACCTAATAAAACCGGTTGAGCGCGAAAGTATCCGCACGGTGCTGCAGACCTTGTTTGCCTGATACCTGGGCTTGATGCCTGCCAGGCCCGAAGGTTTAAGCCGGATATTTATCCGCCCGCTGGATGAACTCTGAGCGGGTACGGGCCGAGGTTTTGCGGTATATGGCCGAACAGTGGCTTTTTACCGTCGGCATGGAAATAAAAAGTCTTTCTGCTATATCTTTGTAACTGGCCCGCGCATACAATAGTTCCGCCACTTCGCTTTCGCGCGGGCTCAGGTCGCAGTTTTCGGCAAAGCCCGCCGGCAGTCTGGTGCCGCCGGCTTCTTGCAAGACCCGTGTTTCTCTGGCCAGTAAAACCTGCTCCTGACTGTTGATCAATTCTCCCGCCAGTACGGCGATAAAAGCTGCCAGCGCCGCCATGAAAAAAATGTTTTCACCGCTTAGCCATAGAATGGCCCAGGCCAGCAGCAGATGCAGGCACAGGGCAATGACGAATACACTGGCAATCCGCCACATACGGCGTGTTGTAAGCACGGGAAGTATAATCCGCAGCGCGGTGTTAAGCAGAATGATTCCGGTTCCTTCCGCCGCACCGAACAGGGTTGCGGCTACAAAAGCTGCCACGCTGATGCTGCCGAAGGTAAGCTGGGCTGTGCAGGAAAAAGCCGCCCCGAGCCCGGCACTGGCCAGAATCAGCTTGCGGTGATATGTGCTTATCGGGCTGTGGTAGGGCATCCGGCTAAACTCCTCTGTCGGCTTAGCATACTGTATTTTTGCCTGTTTTGAAAGAATCATACAAAATGGCTGATTTCAGAATCGCTTAAAACTGCTAGCTTGAAGCAGGATCAAGGAGGCTTTATGAACAGGAAAAATGCAAGTAATGCTCGCTGCCGTCTTTTTACGCTAATACTGGTAGTGTTTTTCGGGACAGCCATGAGCATTGCGGCACAGGAAGTGACAGTAGCAGCGAAGTCGGTGTTTCTGGGCCTGCGACCCATGGTCACGATAGAACCGGACTATCCGGCTGGCGCGCTGGACCTTAATGTCCTGCCGCTTAGTACAGAATGGCATCCGGTTGCCGGTTTCCCCGGCTTGCGTTGTACATTGCTAGTGAACTTTCATTTTGGAGAGGGCAAGCCCCGGCCGGCTCAGCTGGGCTTGATTGTCTCGCTGCCCTGGTACCCTTTTAATCCGGCCGACCGGACACCACAAGGATTTTTTATAGGGCCTAAAAGTGGGCTCAGCTGGCAGCCAAGCACCGGAGTGTGGACCACCGGACTGCATCTGGAGGCTGGCTGGTCGTTTCCGCTAGACAACTGGTCCATCATGGTGCTAGGCGAATATGGCGCAACGCTGTTTCTGGGCGAGAGCAATGGCGCCCGCTGGTCGGGACACGGCGGTATCAGCGGCTTGTTCGGTTTCAGGCTGGATTGACCACTTCCGGGCCGGTTTCAGCCGGCCCGGGGAGGGGTAGTTGTGTTTTAGGGCTGGCCAGATAGCAGCGCTTTGGTGCGGTCGGCCATCCAGCTTAGGCTGTCGTCGAAGCCGGCCATTCTGGTATAGCGGTGGCTAACTCCGTTAAAGACCAGGTAGCGTACTGTACTGCCGGCTGCGCGCAAAGCCAGCACGAATTTTTCCTGGCTGCTGTTGGTAACAATGAAATCATCTGCGCCCTGGATTACCAGTGCAGGGATGCCATGGCCGGACAAGCCAGTATGGTTTTCGGCCAGACGCCGGGCCAGTTGCGGATAGTCCTGGGCCAGCTTGCCGCTGTAAATGCTGGCCGCGAATTCCGGCCGGTACAGTTTTTTGTAATCAAATCCGTAGTATGCCTGAAAGATGTCCACTCCCATAGTGGAGGCGTCTTGTTCGAAAGTCGGCAGCCATTTGTCCTGCAGGTAATCTTCCGGGCGGATTTCGTCGCGTCCGTACATACTCATGTAGTTATAAAAAATCAGTGGAGCGTAGGCCGGACCTTCGCGAATCAAAGCTTCTACATCGTTGGTGGAACCATAGGTAATAACACCGGCCAGAGCGGTTTCCGGTGCGTAGCTGGGCCGCAGGTCGGCGGCTGCCATGGCGGCGTGTCCGCCCTGTGAATAACCGGCGGTAAAAACTGCCTTGGAAGGTTTTGCCAGCAGCCCGTCGCGCGGAAAGAAGGCAGTGACCGCCCGGATGGCGTCCAGCATCATGTAGCCCTCGGCATATTTGGAAAAATAGCGTTGCGGTATCGTCGGATCGTTAAAGCCGGTGTAGTCGGGGAATATTACAATATGTCCCAGTGTGGCATAGGCCAGCATGTTCTGCTCGTACCAGCCCCAGCGCCGTTCCTGCGGTTTTTCCAACGACGGCGCGTTGGCGTCGCCGATACCGGTAGTGCCGGAGGCAAAGACGTATACCGGCAGCTCGGCAGCTTCGGTCAGTAGTGGTATATAAACTTGTGCTTTAATTGTAACCGGGCTGCCGTTAAAATCTAGGCTGGCGAAATGTACGATATACTTGCGCACACTCTGTTTTGGTTCTGGAGCCTTGAAGTGCTCGAAAAACGAAGGGATGGACGTTTTCAGCTCGGCGGTATCAAAATCTTTGATCCGCTCAACACTGATAATGCTCCCGCTAGCAATCTGGGTCGACGCGACCGTCTGGGACCAGATTGGTATAGTCAACAGTATGGCAAATCCGAAAATAGCTAAAATTCTGGTTAATTTTTGCATCATCTATATTCTCCTAATTCAGTTTTGAGCGCATCCATTCCTGCACTTTTGAAAAAGAAATCTGTCGGGTATCATGGCGGGCATCGTAGATAACCAGCTCAACCTCATTTTCATTAAACTCCAGTTTCTGTACAAAGTTACGCTGTGCTTCCATACTGACTACGATATCATCGGTGCCTTGCAGGATCAGCGATGGTACACCATGCTTAGTCAGCCCGGTGGTATTGGACCGCAGCACTGTGTAAATACCCGGGTACTTTTCCGGCAGGCGGTTAGCCAGCAGGGCATCGGCGAATTCTTTGTTATACAACTTGCGTGGGTCGCCGGGATAATACGCTTGCATGCCACCCACACACTGTCGGGTTACGTCTGTGTCCAGCGTGGCGGCGTACTCAGCCGCCAGGATCTGGTCCGGGTCGAAGCTGGCGGCTCCGTAATGGTTGCGCAGGGTGTACAGGGCCATCGGAACTACGCTGGGGTATTCTTTAAAAAGTACAAACAGGTTGGTGCTGGGGCCGTAGCCGATAACTCCGGCCAGGCTTATTTCCGGCGCATAGCTGGCGCGTTGGTCGGCCGCGGCATAGGCAGCGTGTCCGCCCTGCGAGAAACCGGCTACAAAATTGCGGGTATCGCTGATGCCGGCGGCCGCTGTTTCGGCGGCCACTTTTTTTACGGCCCGGATCGCGTCCAGCATTACGGCAGCCTCGGCGTCAGCCAGCAGATATTGCTGGTGGCAGTTGGCATCGCCAAAACCCAGATAATCAGGAATTACTGCCAGCATGCCCTGGCCGGAATGGCTGAGCACATGCTGTCGGTACAGGCCCCAGCGGGTGCCCACAACGTGTTCGCGCGACGGCCGGCAGGCGTCCAGGATGCCAGTTGACCCTGGTCCAAAGACGTACAGAGCCCGGATTTCCGCCACTTCGTTACCAAAACGCGGTATAAACACCTGGGCATAGGCTACAGCCGGCGAATCGTCGGCGTAGGTGCTTTCGAACTTTACCGCGTAAATATCTACTGCATAGCGGGCTTTGGGGGCCGTGTAGCCGGCGTACAACTGTGAAATGAACGAATTGATTTCGGCCACAGACATGCTGCGTTCAAGCTTGTATTCCACCAGATCGCCGGGTGCGGCTACGACCAAAAAACTGCAGAGGAAAAGAAGGCCTAATGCCACTGCGCGCGGGTAAAAATAATCGGGTATATGTGCATTCATTCGGTTACGATACCATTCACCCTTGCCTAGTGGCAAGCCTTGCCTAGTGGCAAGCCTCGGCGCACTCATGCTATATTTCTGGGATGAAAAGCTATAAATTGAAAAGTTTGACTCGCATCCTGCTGCTGTCGACCATCTTGTTTTGCACAATGAGCGGACTATCCGCGCAGAGCGGATCGCTGTACGGGGCCAGTGTGTCCGAGTCGGCGGTAAAAGTACGTCTGGTTAACGCCGGCGCCCAGGGGCCGGTAAGCCTGTATGTGGGTGCCTATAAGCTCACCGTCGAAACTGCCGGAGCCGCCACGCCGTATCTGCCGGTAGCCTCCGATATCTATATGTTCTTTTATGCCGGCGAAAGTTACGAATTTTTGCCGGAAGTAGGCACCTGGTACACCATCGCAGCCCTTGCTGACAAGCTGGTTTTTCTGGCCGACCCGGCGCATAAAGATCCGGCGCGGGCCCAGCTGTTTCTGTATAATCTGGGCGGCAGCGGCAGCGCCGAGCTGCGTACTGCCGACGCTTCGCTTACGGTGGTGCCGGCTGTTGCGGCTGCCGGCAATGCTCAGGTTGCGGTTAACCCGGTTTCGGTTTCACTTGCCGTATTTCGTAGCGGCCAGAAAGCCGGCAGCGACCATGCCCTGCACCTGCAGCGAGGTGCTTCGTACGGTATTTTTCTTTATGATAGTGCCGCCGGTCCGCGCAGCTTTTTGGTGGAAGCCGTCGTAGGCAACGACTGAAGCAGCGATGGTATTCAGTACTCCGGTTTTTCTGTTTCTGTTTCTGCCGCTTTTCTTCATTATATATTACGCTCTACCGCAACGCTGGAAACTAAGCTGGATACTGGCTGGCAGCTGGGCTTTTTACGGTTTCTGGCGGCTGGATTTTCTGCTGCTGATGATAGCCGTGTCAGTGGCCAACTGGCTGGCCGCGCATTACATACAGCGTTTCCGTCTGGCCGGCCGGTCGCAGCCACAGCTTAGTGGTTTGCTTTTTGTCGCAGTATTCCTGAATCTGCTGGTGCTTGCCTACTTTAAATACTTCAATTTTGGCCTGGATGCGCTGAACAGCCTGCTGGCCTTGATTGCGCTCGGTCCGCTGCGCGGCTGGCGTATAATCCTGCCGGTGGGCATTTCGTTTTACATTTTTCAGGCCATGAGCTATGTTATCGACGTATACCGAAAAGACGCGCCGGCTGCACGCAATCCGCTGGACATGTTCGCCTATCTGGCACTTTTCCCTCAGCTGATAGCCGGTCCCATCCTTCGTTATAAAGATGTTGCCTATCAGCTGGAAAGGCCGCGCATCAGCCAGAGCATGGTAGCTTATGGCCTGCAGCGGTTTTTTACCGGTTTCTGCCGCAAAGTACTGATCGCCGATACCGTCGCTCTGGTTGCCGATGCCGCTTTCGGCCTGGCCGCTCCTTCGGGTGCGGACGCCTGGTTGGGCGTTATTGCTTACGCCGTGCAGCTGTATTTCGATTTTGCCGCCTACTCGGACATGGCTATCGGCCTGGGTGCGATGATGGGCTTTTCCTTTATGGAAAACTTTGACACCCCCTACCGGGCTTTCAGCATTACCGATTTCTGGCGGCGCTGGCACATCAGCCTGTCCACCTGGCTGCGCGATTACCTGTATGTGCCGCTGGGTGGCAACCGGCATGGTGCCGCCCGTACCTATGTGAACCTGTTTCTGGTAATGGCGCTGGGCGGTTTATGGCATGGTGCTTCCTGGAATTTCGTGTTGTGGGGCTGCTGGCACGGCCTGTGGCTGGCTCTGGAGCGGCGTTTTAACGCCGGTTCCATCCGAAAAGGTCAAAAACCGGCGTTTTGGCTTCGGTTGCCGCGCTATCTCGGTACACAGGCCATCGTTTTGGTCGGCTGGGTGCTGTTCCGCTCCATAAACCTGCCTGCCGCCGGTAGCATGCTGGCGGCGATGGCCGGTGCCAACGGCTGGCAGTTTAGTCCCGGGCTGCTCTGGCAGGCCGGCAGTTTGGAATATTTTATTTTGGCTACCGGGCTTGTCATCCTGGCGCTGGAACCGCGGATTGCCGCTTATCGTCGGCCGCTGCAGCCGCAATCCCTGTCGACCACGGTGCTTGGTCGCTCCGCAAGTGATAACCTGATTGCTACGGTGCCGATGGCTACGGGTCAGCCTGGGCCGGACCGATCGGCTGCTGCGTTCAGGCTGGGCTTTTTCATGCGCTGGTCCGGTCTGGCGGCTTTGGCGTTGTTTGCGGTGCTAAAATTGGTAGCTGCCGGCTATTCGCCGTTTCTATATTTTCAGTTTTAGGTGAGGGTGATGAGGAAACTACGGGCAGGCAGTATATTTTTTTCACTGGTATTAGCCAGTCTGGCTGCTGTCGGGGGGCTGACCCTCTGGCGGATGCTGCCACCGGCGGCTGAAGCAGCGCGAGGTCCATCGGCTTCAGCTTCGGAAAGCGCGCGGGCTGGGCGTCCGGATTCAGGTTCGGCGTTACTGGGCCTACCCGGTGCCGAGCTCCGGTCGGCTGGAGCTGCCGACGACAGTTGGCGCTCAATACTGAACGGTACCAGTAGTTCCGCGTTCCAGGCAGCTTTCGAAAAAACCATACCGATTCGCGATTTTGCGATACAGCTGTGGGGCCGGCTGCGCTGGGATTTATTCCGCCAGGGCTATAGCGGTGTGTTGGCCGGCAAGGACGGCTGGTTGTTTTCCACTGAAGAATTCCAGGCCGATTTGGGTTACCTGCAGGGCGATCTGGCTACACTTTTGGCCGGTACCAGCGCTGCACTGCGTGAACAGGGGATCCAGCTTCTGGTAGTGCCGGTACCGCCCAAAGCCCTGGTTCACCAGCAGCAGCTAAAACCTTATCGGCCTGACCCATTGCAGGAAAGCCGCCACCGCACGTTTTTGGCCCTCCTGCAGGAACTGGATATAGCCGCTGTCGACCTGCTGGCAGTGTATAAAGCTGACAGTAGCCCGGAAGGTGCTGCCAGCACTCATAGCGGCCAGGCGAGTACAGACAAAACCGCTCCGCCGGAATATTTCATGCGCAGTGATACCCACTGGTCACCCTACGGCGCTGCCTTGGCCGCCCGGGCGATCGCCGAACGAATAGACAGCCTGCCCTGTGCAGCCGCCCTTTCCCACAGCAGCTTCAGCGAAGACCAATCCGTCCCGCTTTCAGTATCCGGCGATCTGCTCTCGTTTTTGCCAAAAGGCGGTGGCTGGTTCCGTCCGCTGCCCCCTGCGGCGGAGATCAGCTCCCTGCGCTTAAAAACCCAGGAAGTTAACTCGGCCTCCAGTCTTTTTGGCACTCAGGTCATTCCGGTAGCCTTGGTTGGCACCAGCTACAGTGCCTCGCCGCTCTGGGGGTTTGAGAATTCACTAAAGCTGGCTCTGGCTGCCGATGTGCTTTCTTTGGCCCAGGAAGGGCAAGGTCCGTTCCGGCCGATGCAGGACGCGTTGGCTTCCGACTATTTGGCCGCTAACAGTGTTCGCCTGGTAATCTGGGAAATCCCTGAACGTTATATACCCTTTGCTGCATTGCGCTGACAACCGGAGTTTGTAAAGCCCAGCCGGTACTGTTGCTGGCAGGCGCTGTTGGTTGCTGCTGTCGTTCGCAGCCGTCATACAGCTCCTTGCGGCCGCGCTGTGCTTGGCCTTCACATTCTTTTTCAAGGAGACGAGCTTATGAACCAGCACCGGCTGCTTGTGCTAAGTGGCGAAAATCAAAGCTACCGCAGCTTGTTGCAGTCTGCCGCTCTGCCGGGGTTGGAACTGCTGCCGGACTTACCGGACGACCAAGTACTGCCGAGCGATACGTATGCCATGCAGGGCGCAGTGCCGCCTGCCGATATCTGGCTGGCCGAACCGGCTCCGGCTGCCGCCTTGTTGCGGGCCGGCGCCAAGCCGGCCTGGCTGCAATGCTGCTTTGCCGGCGTGGACAAGCTGATGACCGCCGACTTGCCGCATGATTACCGGCTAACCAACATCCGCGGTATTTTCGGTCCGCTGATGCGCGAGTATGTTTTTGCTTTTTTGCTGGCTCAGCTTCGCCGGGTGGACGAGTACCGGCGGCAGCAGCAGGCCGGGTTGTGGCGGGAGCTGCCGGCGGCCAGTCTGCGCGGCCGCACTATGCTTATTCTGGGCACCGGCAGCATCGGAGCGCATTTGGCGGCCAGCGCCCGCCACTTTGGCATGCATGCACAGGGCGTTAGTCTGAGCGGCAGAGCGGTGGCGGAATTTGACCAGGTGTACCCAGTCGGCCAACTGGATTCCCTGCTGCCCGGGGCCGATGTGGTGGTCAGCGTACTGCCGGCCACCCCGGCTACCAGCCAACTATTAGACGCCCGCCGCCTGGCTTTACTGCGCCCGGCGGCTGTGCTCTTTAACCTCGGCCGCGGCAACGTGCTGGACTACGCGGCACTACTGACCCAACTGCGGCGTAACCCCCGGCAACAGGCAATTCTGGACGTGTTTCCGGAAGAACCGCTGCCGCCGGACAGCCCCTTGTGGTCCTGCCCGAATCTGACTATCACCCCGCATGTGTCTGCACCAAGCATTCCGCAGCAGATTGTGGATATTTTCGCGGCCAATTACCGGCGTTATCTGGCTGGGCAGCCGCTTGACGGCGAAGTGGATTTTAGCAAAGGTTACTAAGGTGACCCGCCGGCTACCTTCCAGCCGCAGTGCCTTCCCCGGCCGCCGCTCTGCCATTCACCACCCCCTGCAGCCAGATTCTCATCCACCGGCAGCCACCCCCCCCCCCCCCCCCCCCCCC
>JAHIWF010000307.1 GCA_018815555.1 Spirochaetota bacterium
GGGCGCGAGGATTCCAGGCCAATAATTACCGCCCGCAGCCCGCAGGCGGCAAAACGGCGGATTACTTCTTCGTTTTCGGCTACAAAATCCGAGCGGCCGTACACCAGGAACTTCTTGTGCAGCCCGGCCTTTTCCAGCGCTTTGCAAAATTCCAGAACACGTCCGGCATCAAAGAGAAAATCATCGTCAACAATATATATCTCTTCCTCGGGTATGGTTTGCAGTTCGGCTATCACTTCTGCCACCGGCCTGGTAAAATACTGGCCATCAGTTACCTGCCGGCAAAAGCAGAAGGTGCAGGTATAGGGGCAGCCGAAGGAAGTTTTTATCAGCGCACAGGGGTTGTGGAACATGTAATAATACCGTTGGCGGTAGGCGGCAGATAGCGAGCGGTCCGGTGGCAGCAGCTTCCATTCGCGGTCTTTGCATACCGGAAGCTTCGAGCCCCAGAGTTCGGCAACTTCGGCCGGGGCAGTTCCGGCCAGAATCTTCTGCATGCCGCTAACAGCATTGGCCCGGAATATTCCGTCGATATGGCTGTCGGCAAAATCGGCCGGAACTACCTCGGCATGTACACCACCCACATACACAGCACAGTCCGGCCGCCATTGTTTAACCTGCCGGGCATAGTCCTGTACCACCCGCACATGAGTGATATAGGCAGTCATCAGCACATAATCCGGCCGGTACAGGTCCAGCAGCTCCGGCAGGCCGCGTTTTTCGAGGATCATATCGGCCAGGAAAAAACTGCGGCCGTCGGCGGTAAGATTGCTAGCCAGATATTCCAGCTCCAGCGGCTCGCAGATCATTACATGCTGCAGCCCGATAGTCTCCGGATCAGGTCTGGGACGCAGCAGCAGTATGCGTTGGGTTTTCATAAAATGCAGTCTCCTTGTGCAGGCTTTTGGGCCTGCAGAAACACGAAGTTGGGCAGCCAGAAACGGGTTTTAAACAGCTCAAGGGCAATAATCTTTCCGGCATCGCCGAGCATCGCAGCAAGTTCTTCCGGGCGGTAGTACTTAGCCCTGCCGGTAGTCAGTTTGACCAGGGACATAAACAGTCGATCGTAAACGTATGCGCTGCTGGCGTGGGCCAACAGCAGCTGCCCGCCCGGTTTAAGCAGGCCCATCATGTCATGGATAGCTTTTTGGGCATCGGCATAATAGGGCAGCGAATGGGTGCAGGTAATCAGGTCAAAGCCGGCAGCGGAAGCCTCTAATTTTATACTGCCAGCGTTTGATTCCGGGACAGCGCTCAGCTCCAAGGCCGGATTTTCGACTACCGTCACGGGCAAGGATGAAAAGTCTGACAAGTCAGGCATAACAGCCAGATCGGCAACATCCATGCATAACAGACGGGCTTTGGGCAGCAGCCGGGCAGCCTCTTCTATCATGCGCGCTGAATAGTCGATGCCCCACAATTCCGGTTCCATGAAGCCGGACATGGCCGGAGTTGTGACTGAGCTAGCTTGGGTCCTGGCCAGTGCGGCCATATCGGCCAGCAACTGGCCGGTACCGCAGCCGATATCCAGAATGCGCCGGCCGGCCAGGGGCTGATCGGCAAGCCGCTCCAGCACATAGCGCCGGGTTGGCGCAAGCGAGACAGCTTGAGCAGCCAGGCTGTTGTAGACTCCGGCCCAAAAATTCCAGACTGACTTATTTGACACGATGTGTACTCCGCAGCAGTGATATGAGATGCAAACGCCAGAACTCCAGCAGAAAAAGCCAGGACGGTAGCTTCAGCGGCCTTACAACCAGATGCAAAAAGTCGAAATGATGCGGTTTTTTGGTCAACAGCTTTGCTTCCCATTGCGTATAATCCCGGCTGCCCCGCAGTGGGGTAAACAGCGAGACGGTAAAGTCACGTATGCCGTTCCGGTATATCCAGCGGCGCAGACGGGCGAAGCCGGCCCGGTCGGTTTCCGGTCCTACCAGAAACAGGGCCATCAGACGCGCTCCGGCGGCAAACACCGCCTGAACAGCCCGCCGGTTCTGATCCTCGTCCACCTGCTTGTTCATGGCCAGCAACTCCCGGCCGGAAACCGCTTCCAGGCCGATTATCCATTCCCGGAACCCATAGTCGGCCAGTTCGGCCAGAATATCCGGGTTGGCGGCGGCAAAGTCGGCGCGAATGTAGGCAATTATATGCTTCGGCCGGTGCCACTGCAGCCGGCGCAATTCAGCCAGCCAGACTTCGGCCTGCGCTCTGGTGGTAAACAGGCA
>JAHIWF010000308.1 GCA_018815555.1 Spirochaetota bacterium
GTGCGCCTTCTATGCCCATGGTGCCGCAGGCCCAGATCTCTGCTTCGGCTATCTGCTTTTCGGTAAAGCCCATCCAGGCCAGAAGATTGAAATCCTTTTCACCACGCAGGCTGGCATCTACACCGAGACTGTCATAGACTTCCGCTCCGAGGTTCCAGAGCGCAAAAACGCTGTCCAGGGTCATGGCATTGCTGAGGGCTGTTTCCACTTTGGCACCAGCCTGTTCGGGCAGTCCTTTGTCGCGCAACATGGCCAGGGAAATACCAGGCGCGCCTTCCAGACTGCCGTGTCCTACCAGATAATGGCGGATGTCCTCAATCTGGTCATCCTGGTACCCCAGCGCTTTGAGTGCAGGCACCACTGAATTATTGATGATTTTAAAATAACCGCCGCCGGCCAATTTCTTGAATTTGACCAGGGCAAAATCCGGTTCGATGCCAGTGGTATCGCAATCCATCAAGAGGCCAATAGTACCGGTAGGCGCAATTGCCGTGGTCTGGGCATTGCGGAAGCCGTGCTGTTCGCCCAGGTTCAGCGCCTCGTCCCACACCTGCCTGGCTTGAGCGAGCAGGGCTTCGGGCACTAATTCAGGATTAAGCCCCCATGGTAAAACAGCCAGTTTTTCGTATTCGCCGGCGGCGGCGTTGTAGGCTACCCGACGATGGTTGCGGATAACCCGGAGCATATCGGTTTTGTTGGCATCATAACGGGCAAAGGCTCCGAACTCGGCAGCCATGCGCGCCGACTGGGCATAGGATTCGCCGGTGATTACGGCCGAAATAGCCGCAGCCATAGTCCGGCCTTCTTCGGAGTCATAGGGCAGTCCCATCAACATAAGAAGGGTGCCGAGATTGGCATAGCCGAGACCGAGTGTGCGATAGTCAAAACTCTTCCGGGCGATTGTTTTTGATGGAAATTGAGCCATGGCCACAGAGATTTCCAGAATGTTGGTCCAGATCCTCACGGCATGGCGGAAGCTGTCGGCATCAAAGTTGCGACTACGTTCATTATAGAAGCGGGTAAGATTCAGAGACGCTAAATTACAGGCGGTGTCGTCTAGAAACATGTACTCGGAACAGGGATTTGAACCGCGGATCGCTCCATCAGCCGGGCAGGTATGCCAGTCGTTGATGGTTGTATGGAATTGTAAGCCCGGATCGGCACATTGCCAGGCGGCACGGGCTATCTTGTCCCACACAACCCGCGCTTTTACATTGCGCATGGTTTTGCCGCCGATGCGCATGGTAAGGGCCCAATCTTTGTTCTTGATAACTGCTTCCATAAATTCATTCGTTACCCGAACCGAGTTGTTGGAAGACTGGCCGCTTACTGTATTGTAGGCGTCTCCTTCCCAGTTGGTGTCGAACACTGCGGCTTCGATATTGGTTTCACCTTCGGCGGTACGACGCAATACCTGATAAATATACGAGCCCGGAATTCCAGCTTCGAGCGCCAGGCTGGCAGCAAGGCGGAGCCCCGGGTTTTTTTCGAAGGACAGACGATCAGACTGAGCCACATCAGCCCGGGTTAATGCTTCGCGCAGGCGTATATGGAATTGCTTGATAACCTGGCTGCCGGCAGTAAGGCAGGCTACTTTATGCTCTTCGCCGGTTTTCCATTCTACAAAGGTTTCCACATCGGGGTGGTCGGCATCCAGGATTACCATTTTGGCGGCACGACGGGTGGTGCCGCCGGATTTGATGGCGCTGGCTGAGCGGTCAGCAATCTTGAGGAAAGAAAGCAGCCCGCTGGAAACACCGCCACCGGATAGCGGTTCGTTGAGACCGCGGATTTTGGAAAAATTAGAGCCGGTACCAGAACCATACTTAAACAGTCTGGCTTCGCGCTCAACCAGATCCATGATACCACCGTCGTTTACCAGGTCGTCCTCTATGTCCAGGATAAAGCAGGCGTGCGGCTGAGGACGCTCATACGCACTGGTGGAGGCGACGACTTCGCCGGATACCGGGTCAACGTAATAATGCCCCTGAGCCGGGCCTTCCAGACCATATACTGCATGCAGCCCGGTATTAAACCACTGCGGACTGTTTGGAGCTGCCATCTGATGAGCCAGCATATAACATACTTCATCGTAAAAGGCTTTTTCGTCCTTCTCGCTGCTGAAATGCTGGTGTTTTTTGCCCCACAAGAGCCAGGTATAGGCCAGCCGGTGAAAAACCTGGCGGGCATCATGCTCGCTGCCGGGGGTAGAGGATGAACCCGCCAGTGTCTGCTGGCTTTCCGGCACCCAGCTGCGCCAGGCTTCAGCCTTGTCGTCTGGAACACCGGCTTTGCGGAAATATTTCTGGGCTATGATATCAGTAGCAATCTGGCTCCAGGTCGACGGCACAATTACGCCATCCATGCGGAAAACCGATCGGCCATCGCTGTTTTTAATTTCCGAAACCCGTTTTTCCCAGCTTATATCTTTGTAGGGACCTTCGTCCTTCTTGGTAAAGCGTCGTTGAATTTGCATGTATCTTTCCTCCATTATAATTCGCATATCCGGCAGCTTTTCACCGGTGGCGCTAAAGCTAGACGGTAGGATTAGCCAGATATTACTGTGAGAGTATACTATATATAGTAGTTGTATTGTCAATCACCTTCTATCTGTTGTATATAAAGCAGTGGTTAATACCCTTATGCTTTACGCCGATAAGGAAGCAATATGGCAACATTAGCAGTAATCAATGCCTGCAAGCTCTCGAGTCATGCTTTGCAGACATGTTTTAACGGCCGCAGCGCCTTACAGCGGGTATGTGATTTTGCACAGAATTTGTGCGGGACAGGGAAAATCCTGGTTTTGAGTGAAGCGGAGCTTCCGGTTCCTGCCGGCATTTGCCTTCAATTAGTCCAGGACCCCACGATGGCAGCAATCCTGCAGGCTTGTGCTGATTTCGCTCAACCCCAAGTCGGAACAGATGCATTGGTATATCTACAGGCAGATGCTCCCTTCTATGATCAGGTACTTTGCGACAGCCTGCTTGAACTCCATCACAAGTACCGATCTGAATATACCTTTGCTGATGGCTACCCGCCAGGCTACGCTCCGGAATTGCTTCATCCAAGGATTCTTACTTCATTGGTTCAATTGGCCGGCCGGAATAATATAGCTTCGGATCGCGACGGACTTTTTACCGTATTGCAGAAAGATATAAATTCATACGATATCGAAACCATTCTGGCCCCACGCGATCTCAGAAGCTATCGCTTTAGTCCGGTGTGTGATTCCAGGCGAAATTTGCAGGCAGCGCTCAGTCTGTGGAAGCTTAACAAAATTAGTGCCCAGGATTGTGTTGACTGGCTGCCGGAGCATCCGGAATTACTGCGTACGCTGCCGGCATTTTTATGGGTGCAGATTACCGAAGCCTGTGCCCAGAACTGCTCATATTGCCCCTATCCGCAGATGGTTGGCGATCCCCGACTGCTTAGTGCTTCCATGCCGCTGGACCAATTCGGCCGCCTGATGGATGAAGCAGCATCAGCTTGTGACGAGTTGGCCGTGGATGTTTCGCTTTGGGGCGAACCCTCGCTGCATCCGGATTTCGCCGGTATTGCCGGCCGGGTGCTGCAACATCCCCACGTCACCTTGCTGATAGAAACATCTGGACTCGGCTGGGACCTGGATCTGGTGCGGAGCTTGATGAACAAGTGGTCAAAACGTATTCATTGGATAGTTAGCCTGGATTCCAGCGACGAAGGCATGTACCAAAAACTGCGTGGTGATGGTCTGGCTGAGGCGAGGGACTTTGCCGAGTATATGAGTCGGTCATGGCCCGAGCAGACCCACATTCAGGCCGTTCGTATGCAGGATAATGAAGAAAACCTGGAGAATTTTTACCGCGGCTGGACAAAAACCACCGAAAAAGTCATCATCCAGAAATATGACAGCTTTGCTGGCAGCCTGCCAGACCGGCAGGTAGCGGATTTGTCGCCCTTGGAGCGGATGCCCTGTCGGCATCTAGCCAGGGATATGGCGGTCTTGCTCGATGGAACTGTTCCGTTGTGCAAGCATGCGCTGCAGCGTCAAAATGGCAAGCTGGTGTATCCGGAACGGCTGGCCAATGTTTTTATAGAGGGCTTTTCAGCTTCATGGCAACGGCTAGAAGCGGCCTGGCAGGCACACTGTACCCGTGCATACCCTGAAATTTGTGAGAAGTGTGATGAATACCATACCTTTAACGCATGATGCTTATAAACCCACCTATACCGTTTTAGGTGGGATGCATGGCCGAAACTGCCATGAAGCGTTCCCGGTTTCGGTTCTGGTTCTGAACCGCGGGCCGAATTTGTATCGTTCCTCGATTTTTCAGGATCTTACGCATATCGGCTTTGATTCGATTCTTTCTATCGAAGCCGGTGATGAGTCTACCGAAATAGAAAGTCTTGCCGCCCGTTACCCTCAGGTTCGTTTTATCACCTTCAAGGATCCGGTTACTGTTGGCGACTGTATAAATGTAGGCGTGCGCGAGTCTTGTGCTCCATACATTTTTGTTTTGTGGAACGACATGAAACTTGCTACAAGTACGCTTTCCAGTCGTTTTTTCGATAAAGTCGCCGAGCTTGACCTCGTCTGCCTGGTACCGAATCTGGCAGACAGCACCGGTACGGCCTTGCCGACTACAATACATCCTGCAGTTGCCCGCAATACCATCAAACCGGTTTCTTTAGTGCCCAATCGCGACAATGAAAAGACCCTATACCCCTATGATTGGTGTGGAATTTACAGTCGTGAAAAATTTATTATGCTGGGTGGCTTTGATCATACTATTAAACAACCTTACTGGCAGCGGCTCGATTTTGGTTTGCGGTCCTGGCTATGGGGCGAGTCGATCTGTCAGGCCCAGGCTTTGAAATTGCTATATACCGGGCAAATTCCGGTAGACGAGACCAGCCCTTCGGACGGCTATGCCCGCTTCTGGCTCAAGAACATAGCCCCGGTTCATGCAATCGATAATGGAACCTTGCCGGTTTCGCGCTTTTTCCCGTATCTTGTACAATCCGGTCACGGCCCGCTGCGTGCCTGGGAAGCGTTTTCTCAGGCCAGACGTTGGGTTGAAACCAATGCCTACCGTTTTAAACAAGATGTACGCCGCTTGGTGGAATTGTGGGATCCGTTCGAATAAGCCGATATTTTAGGGAATACAAATGAACACCGGCCTGATTGTCCAGATGCGCCTCGACTCATCACGATTACCTGGTAAAGCACTGCTGCCTCTAGGCAGCACCACGCTGGCTGCCCAGGTTTTACAGCGGCTGCACCGGATTCCAGCAAATGAGTATATCCTTGCCTGCGATCACGCCAGCCGAGACAGGCTGGCCGCTATTGCCGCAAGTGCCGGGTTTAAGCTTTTTGCCGGCGCTAAAGAAGATGTTCTGGGACGCTTTTGTACCTGCCTCCGCGAATATGAAATTGACACAGTAATTCGCGCTACCGGAGATAATCCTTTTGTTTCAGTTCTGCTTGCTGAGCAGTTGCAAGAGTATGCTCGGGTAAACGGTCTGGATTATGCTGGTTATGTCGGCATGCCGGTCGGCATGGGCGTGGAAGTAGTGCGAGCCGAAGCTCTGCTCCGGGCTGATCAGGAAACCCGGTCGATTTATGACCGCGAGCACGTTTGTCCGTATCTTTACAATAATCGGCATCTGTTCCGTGTAGAACAGCCTGTCTGCACAACTTCTTTGTATTATCCAGATGGACGCCTTACGGTAGATACCGCTGAAGATTACCTCAAAGCCCAGCGTATTATCGCCGCTCTGGGTGAACAACCCGATGATGACCGCCTGATTGCCTGGCTGCTGCAGGAATCGGTGCAGCCATGAGTATTCTGCTGATTCCATCGACCAGTCATGGCAACGGCTCGGGGCATCTAGCCCGTTGTTTTATGCTTGCCAGGCAGTTTCAGGCTGTAAATTCATCAGAAACAGTACATATATTGATACTTTCTGATTCTGTCTCGGCATCTGCAGTCTCCAGTTGGAATATCGATACCATCAGTCTGGCCTTCCCCGTCGAAAGTTCGGAACTAAAGCTTATACCGGCAATTCCACCCGGCCAGCGCTACCGCTTGGTAATTCTGGATCGGCGAGCCAGTACGCAAAGCGAATACGCGCGCTGGTCGGCTTACGGCCCGGTTCTGGCTATAGACGAAGGTGGAGCAGCACGTTCTGCCGCTGCATACTTGCTGGATTTATTACCTCAGCTAGGCCCAGGAAATCGGTCGATCGAAGGCCCGAATCTTTTTCAGCCGGCGTTTTTGCCTTTGCCGGAGACTCGCCGCCAGCCGGATGTGATAACCAACGAAGCTCGCTCGGTGCTGGTAAGTTTCGGCGGAGAAGACAAGGCTGGTATGGGTGTTAAATTTCTTTCTGCTATTTTTGATAACAAATTATTAGCTCCAGATGCAATCACGCTGGTCAGTGGGGCACTGGCCGACTATCCGGCACAACATTTCCCGGGCATCAAGCGCGTTGGCCATGTGCAGAATTTGCGTGAACATCTGCATAAACATGATATTGTGGTAACACATTTCGGTCTTACAGCTTATGAGGCGGCTTGGGCCGGCTGTGCCGTCCTGGTGCTTGATCCCAGCCGCATTCACTGCCGGCTTAGCCGTAAAGCCGGCTTTTTCAGTATTGGCTGTCGCTCTGTGATATCGAGTCGATTGCGCTACGCATTGCAGAATATTGCCGAGGTGCAGAGTCGGTCGTTTAAAATAGCACCACCACAAAAACTGAATATGGCGGCTTTTCTCAACAATCTGGAGCCCCGGCTTGCCACCAGCTGTCCCATTTGCTCATCAAGCAACCGGTCCTCTGTGTACCGTACAGAAAGAAAAAGTTATTTCTGCTGTCTTGATTGCGGCATGGTCTACATGAGTTATTTTGGGCATAGAAAAAACCCCTATACCGAATCGGCCTATTTTTTCGAAGAATATAAAGCGCAATACGGGCGGACCTATCTGGAAGACCTGCCCAAATTACGTACTATGGCAGCAGCTAGATTGCAGCACATCGAGCGTTTGCTGGACAGACCGGCAGCCGGAGCGCTGGTGCTGGATGTCGGTTGCGCCTATGGCGCTTTTGTGCTGGAAGCCCAGAGCCGCCAATGGAATGCAGTCGGTTCCGATGTTTCGGCCGCTGCTGTTGCTTATGTGCAGAAAAGTTGCAACGTGCCTGCTCTTGTTGCCGATTTTGCCCTACCGGCCGCTGACGGCTTGTATCCACGAGAACTAGATTGCCTGACCATGTGGTATGTAATTGAACACTTTGACGAAATGGCCAGGGTGCTGCGTAGGGCTGCCAGTCTGATTCGCCCTGGCGGCATTTTTGCTTTTTCAACTCCATCGCTGCACGGCATATCTGGCAGACGTAATCACCGCCAGTTTCTGGAAAAGTCGCCGGACGATCATTTTACTGTTTGGGATCCGCGAACAGTACGCCAGATTCTGGCCCGGTTCGGCTTTTCCGTAAAAAAAATCGTAATTACCGGGCATCATCCCGAACGTTTCCGCGGCATTCCTGCCAATCCAAAAAGCTTGCGCTATCGTTTGGGAATGATAAGCAGCCGGCTGTTCGGATTGGGGGATACCTTTGAATGCTATGCAGTCCGTACCCAAAAGGTATCAGCAACTTTAAACAAGGATACATAATCATGAGTTCAGTCTTAATTCTTGGAGCCGGAGTAATGCAGGGGCCGGCCATTCAGGCCGCCCAGAAGATGGGCTATCGGGCTGTAGTCGCCGATGGCAACAACAAGGCTCCGCTGATCGACCGGGCGGACCAGTTCCTGCATATAGATCTGGTTGATTATACCAGCCTTATTACAGCAGCATCCAGGCTTGAGGATTTGCGCGGCGTTATTACTGCAGGTACCGATTTTTCTTTTTCGGTAGCCAAGGTGGCGGAAGCCTTGGGCTTGCCCGGAATCAGCCCGGATGCCGCTTTGCGGGCTTCAGATAAAGCGTACATGCGGAAGACACTGCAAGCCGCCGGCATCCCGGTTCCGGCTTTTATCAGCGGCTGCCATACTGATAACCCGGTTATTCTGCTGCAGCAGCTGCAGGCTGAAAAAGCGGCGCAGGGAACAGCCAAGCTCTATCCGCTGGTGGTAAAGCCGGTAGATAATATGGGGGGCAGGGGGTGTCGGCTGGTCGCTTCCGACAGCGAATTACTGGCGGCCTGGCTGGACGCGCTGGAACATTCCCGCACAAAACAGGTAATTATAGAAGATTATATTGAGGGACCTGAATTCAGCATTGATGCACTGGTTCACGAGGGCCGGATGGTGCTGCGCGGCATCGCCGACCGCCATATCTATTTTCAGCCATATTTTATTGAAATGGGACACACCATTCCCAGCCAGTACAGTCCGGAAATTCTGGCTGAAATCATGGAGGTGTTTACCCGGGCAGCCGCAGCTCTGGGAATTACCCGCGGTGCGGCCAAAGGCGACATGAAGTACACCAGCCATGGGCCGGTCGTCGGTGAGATAGCTGCTCGGCTATCCGGCGGCTACATGTCCGGCTGGACCTATCCATTGAGTTCAGGCATAAATCCGATAGAAGATGCCCTGGCAATTGCCTGCGGGCTGCCGCCTCTTTTCCCTGAACAAACTAGAAATTTGGTTTGCGCCGAACGTGCCTTTATTTCCATCGATGGAACAGTAGCTTCGGTACATGCAATCCCGCAGACTAGCGATGAATCAGAGGGCGTACGCAATCTGTTTATGCGCTGTTCTGCCGGTTCCAAGGTGCAGTTTCCGCTAAACAATGTGCAAAAATGTGGAAACATTTTGGCTGTTGCCTCGGATGCCAACAAGGCTTCAGCGATAGCCGAACAAGCCGCCCGGAAAATCCTAGTCCGGCTGCAGTCGCATAATCCGGAAACGGACAATTTTCTGGCCGCGTATAATGCTCCTCCAATACCCGGAATCAGCTACGATTGGCCGCCCCGCGCATATCCGAATATTTCAGCCATGACACTCGGCTTGGTTGCGGCAATGCCCGACCTAATGCGTCAGGAAGCAACACCCCGAACCCTGTCAGTCGCGCCGCTCAAAAGCCTGGCCAGCGAGCAGGATCATGACTGGCAGGGTCGAAGTCTGGAAGAGGCTCTTGCCGCAGTACAAACATTATGCGCAGTCAAATATACCGTAGAGGCCGATGTCGTGCTTGGGCGTTGTTTTTGGCAGGCCTTGTTTAACGGTGGCTATCAGGCGGCCGCATATATTGTTGATTGCACAAAAAAGGAATACGGCATCGCATGAATCGCCTGTTAGCCACCAGCCTGCTGCTTATGCATCTCAGCCTTGCGAGCCTTAGCGCACTGTACTCTCAGGTTGATGAGGTGGATGACTATACCGCCGCCAGTATGTATTCGCTTTCCGAACTGGCTCAAAAATGGAATGCAGCTTTGGTTTTTGATCCGCTTACCCTAAACGGGCATTTGTTGGCTGGTTCGGATTTGGTTCGGTTTAAGGTTGACCAGGCGGCTATTGTCTTCGGCGGACGCAGCTTGCGTATGCTGCCGGCGGTGCAGCTGGTCGGAGGAACGCTGCAGATACCCGGTCAGAGTGCTTCGGTTATAGAAGAATGGTTTGCTCTACGCCGCTCGGAACGCGCTGCTTCCACCACTGTTGCGGTAATCCTCATAGATCCGGGGCATGGCGGTAAGGATCCCGGTGCCACCGCCGAGCACGGTACAGGCGCTTCCAGAATTAGTCTGCAGGAAAAAGACCTGACACTGAAGGTTGCCAGTGACCTGCATCGTCATTTGCGAGAGCGCTGGCCGGAGAAGACTATACTAATAACCCGCGGTGGGGACAGCTTCCCGACGCTGGAAGATCGGGTCAACATGGCAAATAATCATGATTTAAGCGTAAATGAAGCGGTAATATATATTTCCATCCACGCAAATGCTTCATTTAATACCAGTGCTCGGGGGTTTGAAGTCTGGTATCTTAACCCCGAATATCGGCGCACCGTGCTTGACGGAAAAAAGGCTGAAGGAATAGACCAGACTGTCTTACCCATCATAAATACTATGCTCGAAGAAGAGTATACCACTGAGAGTATTTTTCTGGCCCGCTCAATACTTGGCGGACTGCAGAATAGCATTGGCGCACAGACAGATAATCGCAATATTAGGGCTGAGGAGTGGTTTGTAGTGCGTAATGCCCGTATGCCATCCGTATTGATCGAGATGGGCTTTATTACCAATCCTGAGGAAGCGGCCTTGCTTGCCACTGATGCATACTTGCAGAAAGTGACCGAGGGCATCTATAATGGCGTAACTGATTTTGTAGATTATTTTGAGCATCGGAGAGGTCAAGCCCTGCCATGAAGTCACTAGCTATATTCGATTCTGCTGTTTTTCGTCGTTTGATCGACAGAATTACCCATCCTCGTTTTGTCTGGCCAGCGCTTCTGGTATTTTTTGCCATATTCAGTCTGATTTACTGGCTGGGGCGTCCAGCATATCGTCCTGCCATTCTATGGTTTCCAATGTACCGCAGCAGTGCTGTGGTTTCCGAGCTCCGTTTTGTCAAACGGCAGCCAACAACCTTAGTCGAGATACAGCTGGTGCTCGAGGAACTGATCCTGGGTACTGCTCAGCCTAAAAATGAGCTTCTGATCAATCAGAGAACTGGATTTCGTCTAATTGAAGCGGAAAATAAGCTGGTATATATTGATTTTAATACTGATTTTTTCTTTTTGCCCTCTTTCTCGAATGGGGTGCATCGTTTTTCTTCGCTTGCGCCCAAA
>JAHIWF010000309.1 GCA_018815555.1 Spirochaetota bacterium
AGACAAGTTGCGCTATTTTTTCGGCCAGATGGCCTATGCTCCGGTTCTGCCCTTGGCTGCCAAAGAAGGCGAAGGCGTGGACAAACTGCTGAATACCTGTGTAAGCCTTTTCGACCAGCTTACCCGGCGTATAGAAACTTCCCGCCTTAACAAGGCGGTGCGCGAGTGGGTAGACCAGAATCCGCCGCCGGCCAGCCATGGCGGCCGCTTTAAGCTGCGATACGCCGTGCAGACCGGAACCAACCCGGTGGTCTTCAGCTTCTTCATCACCAAACCGGACGCCATCAATGACACGTATATCTCGTTCCTTAAAAACAAGATCCGCTCCGAACTCGGCTTCCAGAACGTGCCGCTGCAGCTGGACATGAAGGCTTCGCGCAAACGTTTTGAGGATCTTGAGAAAAAGAGCTGAGCGCCATGAACAGGCTGCCCGACGCGGATGGCTTATACAGTACCGGTGCTGTAGTCCTGCTGCTGGGCATACCTGAACATGTTCTCCGCTATTGGGAGCGTACTTTGCTGCTGCTGCATCCGCAGCGCAGTTTCGGCCGGAGGCGCTACTCGGACAGTGAAATAGCCCTGCTGTTCCGGGTGCGTCATCTGGTGCGCGATCGCGGCCTGGGCCTGGAATCCGTTCAGTCGCGGCTGATTGCCGAAGGTTCTGGCGGCCGGGCCGAAACGGCCGCTCGTTTTGCCGAGATCCGGGTAGAGCTTATTCGCTCCTGGTTTGCCGCGCACGAGTTGCGCCGGCATGCTTCCCGCATACTGGGTCCGGAACCTGTGTCAGCGCAACAAACTGCACAACCGCCGCAAGCAATGCAGCCGGGGCAACCAACATAGTTACCGCTGTAATCTGAATTGTAACTTCGTCCCCTCCTGGCGCAGCAGCGACTATATCTGCCGCACTATCCGCACTATCCGCTCTATCGCAGTTTTTCTTGTGTTTTCGGCAAACAGCCTGTACACTGTAAAAAAGACAGAAAGCTGCGGACCGGGTACTTAGCCCGGTTTGGAAGCTTAAGTACAACATACAGGGGAGGCTGCAATGCCCTTACACGCTCTTGAACCAAAAGCGCTCTGGTCACACTTCGCCGCTATTTGTGGTATCCCAAGAAAAAGTGGGTGTGAACAAGCTATTGGCGAGTGGCTCCTGCTGCGTGCCCATAGTTGGGGCCTGGAGTCCTCTCGCGATGATGTGGGAAATATAATCATTCGCAAAAAAGCCAGTGCCGGCTGCGAACAATGGCCTGGAGTAATCTTGCAGGCCCATATGGATATGGTCTGTCAGGCGCGTCCCGGAATTGCGCATGATTTTGCGGTCGACCCAATACACCCGCATATACCGGAAGAGCGCCCTGAATGGCTGTATGCCCGGGGCACTACGCTAGGCGCGGATAATGGTATCGGCATGGCGGCAATTCTGGCGGTACTAGAATCCGCTACGCTGCAGCATGGGCCACTGGAAGCTTTGTTTACAGTAAATGAAGAAGACGGCATGACCGGTGCCCGCGGCCTATCCGCTGCTAGTCTGCATGGTACCTACCTGCTTAATCTGGACAGTGAAAATATGGACGAACTGACTATCGGCTGTGCCGGGGCCCTGCGCTGCACTATTGTCATGGAAACCAGCTTGGTTGCGCCCGGGCAGGGACTGGCCTGGTACGAACTCAAGGTTTCTGGTCTGGCCGGCGGGCATTCGGGTATCGATATTGCCAAAGGCCGGGGTAACGCCAACCGTGCCCTGGTACGCCTACTGTTGGCCGCGCCGCGTAAGCTGCAACTGGCCACCATGCAGGGCGGCACCGCTCTTAATGCCATCCCGCGTGAGGCCACCGCCCTGTTTGCCGTTCCGGCCGCAGAAGAAGCCTTTTTGGCTACGGCTCTGGAGGCCGCCGCGCTGGAGCTGAGCGCCGAGCTGGCCAATGGCGACCCGGCTTTCCAGTGGCAGCTGAAGCGTACCGCTGCCGTCGGCAGCCTGCTTCCGGAGCACGAAAGCGGCCGGCTGCTGGATCTGATACACAAATTGCCCAACGGCCTTATCGCCATGGAAAGCGAGCTTGCCGACGCTATCCGTACTTCGTTGAATTTGGGCATCATGAGTCTGGCTGCCCGCGGTACTACTGCCGCCCATGCCGAGCTTTCGGTAATGATACGCAGTTCCAGCGAGTCTGAGAAAAATAGCCTGGCTGAAACATTAACGCAGCTGAGCCATGCTGCCGGAGCTGAACTGCGCCGCGGCAACAATAATCCGTCCTGGCAGCCGGAACGTGCCAGTCCACTAGTGCAGAAGGCCGAGGCTGTGTACCGGCAGGTCTTCGGCAGTGCGCCCCGTATAGCCGCCACGCACGGTGGTCTGGAGTGCGGCTTGTTCCGTCCCCTGTATCCAGAGTGGCAGATGATTTCGTTCGGCCCGGACATTCAGGCTCCGCATTCGCCGGATGAATGTCTGCACATACCCAGTGTAACCCGTTTCTGGGATTATCTGGCAGCGCTGCTGGCTGAATTGCGCTGAACTGATAAAAAAACGGCAGGCGCGTTGTTCGTGCCTGCCGTTTCATAGTTGAGTTACTGTAGTAGGCCTGCTTACGACATAGCTATTTTTTCATTGATGTAGGTCTGCAGAACCTTGCCGATAAATGAGCGCAGTTTACGGCGTTTTTCTTCATTAAAGCTGCTTGGCTCAAACATGGTAAGCCGGAAGGGGCCATGGTCGACATCTTCGCGTGCGCCGACAACAATGCCGTTTACCAGAAAGCGCATGCCGCGCAGACTCAGTTGTATGTCTATCAGCCGGCTGTGCAGAACCGGAGCGTTTCCGTCCTGAAAATAGGTGGCCATGCCGGCTATGCTCAGGTCGATGATGCGCCCGCGGCTTAGTTCGCCGTTAACCTTGCAGTTGAATTCGGCCGAATCCGGCGGACACTGCACCCGAACATATTTGCGGCGGCCACGGGCCTCGTTGGCCTCCAGGGTCTTCAGCAGGATTTCCGCTGTCTTGGCTGCTCCCAGCTTAAGTACAATAAAACCGGCATTAATACCGATATCCATCAAGTAGGTGTTGCGCTGGTCATCATTGCCCAACATGGTAAAGACGCCGACGCCGACGCCGACAGTGAGTTCGTCATCGCGCAGTTTTTTTATCCAGTTGCGCCACAGACCTTCGTCATCCCCTTCGTCAATATTGACGAAGACCATGCATTCAGGATCTTTGCGTATATAACGGGCAAGCCGTTCATGGTCGCGGGTTGTGTATACTTCATATTCGGCTTCGGCCAGTATCGCCATTACCTCATCAATAACTGACGGCGGGTTCAGGAAAAACACTTTTTTCCCGAAATTGTTGTGCTGTTCTTCCATAACATAGCAGGATACGCCACATAGATTTAAAATTCAAGCTTCTTTTAGGCTGAGACTAGAGTTTTTAGACATTTATTTCTGGCAAGTGGGAAGCAGTCTATAAATCGGTTGTTTCCCGCTTGCCGGCCCTTACGCAAGATTATAGCCGACTGGGCTTAATCCGCAGGCTTTCACCAGAATCAGCCGCGCGGTACTTCTTTCCAGTTGCGTGCCGCCTGGGCCATCTCGATATAACGCTGGTTGTTGTGTTTCAGCTGGGCGGCTTCGTCCGCTGTAAGCTGGCGCACTACCTTCGCCGGACTGCCGACTATCAGGCTATTGGGTGGAAATTCCTTGCCCTGGGTGACCAAGGCTCCGGCCCCGACTATCGAACCTTTGCCGATGCGGGCCCTATCCAGAATGATAGATCCCATGCCGATCAGGCAGTCATCCTCTATTATACAGCTGTGCAGGATGGCGCTGTGCCCTACCGTTACATGTTCGCCTACCAGGCAGGGCGAGCCGGTTTCGATATGTACCACCGTGCCGTCCTGAATATTGCTGCCTTTGCCGATACGTACCTTGCCGATATCGGCGCGTATAGTTACGTTAAACCAGACCGAACTGTCTTCGGCCAGCTGTACATCGCCGGCAACTTCGGCATTCCAGGCTACAAAAACTTCAGGATGAATATCCGGCTGCTTGTCGCCGATTGCGTGTATCATTGTATCCTCCATCAAATTTTCCGGTTGTAGCAGGGTGACCAAGGTGACGAGGAACTTGTCACAACCGGCGTTATACCCTGCAGTATGCCCGTAAAATCCCGCCGGCGCAAGTATTTCCGGTGTCTCCGGCGGTCTTCGTTCCTGTTTTCTTTCGGGGTTTGTGTGGAGTATTTTGATGTTGCCAAAGCTTGCTCCGGGTGCTATTATTGGCTGATATTCGGCCTGTTGCTGCACTCAGGAGGCTTCATGAACGACGATCCGCTTCGCCTGATTATTACCGGCGGCACCTTCGATAAACATTACGACGAGCTTAAAGGCGAGCTTACCTTCAAGGAATCCCATCTACCGGAAATCATCAAACAGGTGCGGATAGTCAGCGAGGTGCAGTTTCAGCTGCTGCAGCTTATCGACAGCTTGCAGATGACCGAGGATCACCGCAAACTGATCCTGCAGGCCTGTACCGAAGCGCCAGAACACCGGGTAGTCATTACCCACGGCACCGACCGCATGGCTGAAACTGCCCGTTATCTGGGACCGGCTGGGCTGAATAAAACAATTATCCTGGTCGGGGCCATGATCCCCTATAAAATTTCCGGTTCTGATGCCTTGTTCAATCTGGGTTCGGCTTTCATGGCCGCCCGCCTGCTTCCGCCCGGTGTGTATGTGGCCATGAATGGTCGCTGTTTCCCCTGGCAGGATGTGCGCAAAGACTATGAACGCGGTGTGTTCCGCCCGATCGAAGAAGATGCAACAGTCAGTAGCAGTCAGTAGCCTTTTACACACTTTTTTTTACCTCGATTGTAGAAAATTATTGATTTTTCTTTCTTTACACTCAAAATCAATCTATACTGGTAGTGGGAGTTATAAAACATGCCTCTAGATTTGGCGGAAGTTCATCAGATTATCCAGATTGATTCCGAGCTGAACAAGATTCGCGATTACGACATGTTGCTGGAACGCATCCTGTTCGAGGCCCGCCGGGTAGTAAATGCCGATGCCGGTTCTATTTATGTAAAAGAAGCCGACCAGATCGCCATAAAATACGCTCAGAACGATACCAAACAGAAACGCCTGCTCCCGGGCGAAAAAGAAGTCTATCCGCTGTTTAAAATACCCATCGACGACAAGTCCATCTCCGGTTATGTTGCGATGACCGGAGAGTCACTGCGCCTGGACGATGTCTACCACTTGCCGGAAGGTTGTCCCTTTAGCTATACCACCAAGTACGACGAGGAATCCAACTACAAGACTACTTCCATGCTTACCGTGCCGCTGAAAACCCAGAACAACAACGTGCTGGGCGTAATCCAGATCATCAATGGGCGCGACAAAGACGGTAATGTTGTAGCTTTTACCAAGGATGACGAGGCTCTGGTCAGCCATTTTGCTTCCAATGCCACGGTGGCCCTGCAGCGTGCCTACATGACTCGGGCCATGATAATCCGCATGATACGCATGGCCGAACTGCGCGATCCCAAGGAAACCGGTGCGCATGTAAACCGGGTGGCCGGTTATTCCGGTGAAATCTACGAACACTGGGCCTATAAACAGGGGCTTCCGGCTAAAGAAATTGCTAAAAATAAGGACAGCTTTAAGCTGGCGGCCATGCTGCACGATGTCGGCAAGGTGGCCATCTCCGACCTTATTCTTAAGAAGCCGGCCCGCTTTACACCTGAAGAATACAAAATTATGCAGACGCATACCTGGGCCGGTGCCCGCCTCTTCGACGATCCCCAGTCGGATCTGGACGGCATCGCCGCCGATGTGGCACTGACCCACCACGACGCCTGGGATGGCAGCGGTTACCCCGGCTGGGTGGATCCGGCTACCGGCGAAGCCCAGAAGGTGGATGCCGAGGGCAAGGTGCTGCCGCGTAAGGGCGAAGAAATTTCAGTGTATGGTCGTATTGTGGCGGTTGCTGATGTTTTTGATGCCCTTATCTCCAGCCGGGTGTACAAACAGGCTTGGACCGAAGAGAAAGTGTTGGAAGAAATGCAGTCGATGTCCGGTACTAAGTTTGATCCGGAAATTCTCAATATATTCTTTGAAATATATCCACGCATACAACAAATACGCCAGCGTTACCCCGACCTCTCACATGAGTAAGCCAGATTTTCGGAATTCTTGACAGCTGCTGTCTCATAAGCAATAGTATGGTAGTGTAGCAGCGTTGTTTTACCGCCGAGATTCTTGTTGCCGAATTCGCGGAAGTGTATTATAGTGGACAAACTTTTCCGCTATTCCGGAAATCATTGACCTTTGTTTTCTAAATAGCATACATATTGTCGTCGTCAGCTGCGATCACCGCTTGTTTATTGCATCGGGGCTGCTGCGTCGACCCAGGAGGATCCATGGAACATGTCGTGGAAATGTTGAACATTACCAAGGCTTTCCCGGGTATCATTGCCAATGATGACATCAGTATTCAGCTGCGTAAGGGTGAAATTCTTGCCCTGCTGGGCGAGAATGGCGCCGGTAAATCGACGCTGATGAGCATCCTCTTCGGCCTGTATACTCCGGATGCCGGCCGCATACTAGTGCGCGGCAAAGAAATCCAGATTGCCAATCCCAATGTTGCCAACGAATTGGGTATCGGCATGGTGCATCAGCACTTTAAACTGGTACATAATTTTACCGTAACCGAAAATATCATTCTGGGTATGGAGCCGAAAAAAGGTCCCTTCCTGCAGACCAGGGACGCTGCTGAGAAAATCCGCCAGCTGTCCAAACACTATGGCCTGAATGTGGATCCGGACGCAAAGATCGAGGATGTTTCGGTGGGCATGCAGCAGCGTGTCGAAATCCTGAAAATGCTGTACCGCGACGCCGAGGTGCTCATTTTTGACGAGCCGACCGCTGTACTTACACCACAGGAAATCATCGACTTGATGAAGATCATGCGCAACCTCATCAAAGAAGGCAAGTCTATCATCCTGATCACACACAAGCTTAAGGAGATCAAGGAAATTGCCGACCGCTGTACGGTTATCCGGCGCGGAAAGGTTATCGGTACCGTGGATGTTGAGGCTACCACCAGTGCCCAGATGGCCGAGATGATGGTAGGCCGACAGGTCAGCTTTACCGTAGACAAGCCTGACCAGGCAGCCGGCGAAGTAGTGCTGGAGCTTAAGGATCTGCGTGTGCAATCGTCGCGCAAGACAGAAGCCGTAAAGGGTTTCAGCCTGCAGGTGCGTTCCGGCGAGATACTGGGCCTGGCCGGCGTGGACGGCAACGGCCAGACCGAACTGGTGGAAGCCCTTACCGGTCTGCGCAAGGTCGAGTCCGGGTCAATCCTGTTTAAAGGCAAAGATGTTACCAATCTTTCCATACTGCATCGTATTCGCGAGGGCATGGCGCATATCCCCGAAGATCGGCAGAAACGTGGTCTGGTTCTCGACTATACCATGGAAGAAAACATGGTGCTGGAGATCTATGGTTTGCCGCCCTTTGCCAAATACGGGTTTCTGAACAAGCCCGAGATCCGTAAGTATGCCGAAAAGCTGATGAACGATTTTGACGTGCGCGCCGGCGAAGGTCCTCTGGCCATGGCCCGTTCGCTTTCCGGCGGAAATCAGC
Source organism: Spirochaetota bacterium (assembly GCA_018815555.1). GTDB lineage: Bacteria > Spirochaetota > Spirochaetia > Treponematales > UBA12059 > UBA12059. The sequence continues at coordinate 7,638 of JAHIWF010000309.1, forward strand.
AGAAGGCCATCGTCGGACGCGAAGTAGCCCATGACCCCGATTTGCTCATTGCGGTGCAGCCTACCCGCGGTCTTGATGTCGGTTCGATCGAGTACATTCATAAACGTCTGGTGGAGCAGCGCAACAACGGAAAAGCTGTTCTGCTGGTTTCGCTGGAGCTGGACGAGATCATGGATCTGTCCGACCGCATCGCGGTTATCAGCCATGGCGAGCTGACCGGCATCAAGATGCCCAAAGAAACCAACGAAGCTGAAATCGGTCTGATGATGGCCGGTGTAAGCGAAGGAGCGCAGGCGTGAACCGATCAAGAGATATTTTTACCGCGCTAATGGCGGTTTTTCTGGGTCTTGTAGCCGGTGCCATTTTTATGGCTTTGTCCGGGGCAAATCCCTTTGCCGGTTTCTATTATATGTTCCGCGGCGGGCTGATGAATATTGAACGCATCGGCAATACACTGGCTACCGCAACCACGCTGGTGCTCACCGGTCTGTCGGTAGCCTTTGCCTTCCGTACCGGTCTGTTTAATATTGGCGCTGCCGGACAAATGCTTATCGGTGGTCTCGTTGCCACCATGATGGCGCTTTCCAATAATGGCGCTCTCCCAAAATTTCTGTTTATTCCACTGGTGCTTATCTGCGCCATGCTCGGTGGTGCCTTGTGGGCGGCCATTGCCGGCTTCCTGAAAGCCAGATTTAATGTGCATGAGGTGGTTGCCACGATCATGACCAACTGGCTGGCCTTCTGGATTGTGTATTACGTGATTCCGGCCTACTTTAAGGGCAAGCTGGAGACCGAATCGGCCCGCATTCCTTTCGAGTCTTCCATGAAGTTGGACTGGCTGACCAATCTGTTTAACGGCTCTTATATCAATTTCGGGGTATTTGTGGCCTTGGCTGCTACAGCCGTAATTGCTGTAATCTTGAATAAGACTGTGCTTGGCTACGAATTAAAAGCCGTTGGTTTTAACCGCCATGCCGCCGAGTATGCCGGCATCAACGTGTCGCGCAATGTAACCCTGGCCATGGCAATTTCCGGAGCCTTGGCCGGTTTAGCCGGAGCAACCTATTACATCGGTTATGCGGTTAATATGCAGATAGGTATATTGCCGACCGCCGGCTTCGACGGCATCGCGGTAGCGCTGTTGGGTGCCAATTCTCCCTGGGGTGTTCTGGCCTCGGCCCTGTTCTTTGGCTTACTGCATTCCGGCAAGGGTTTTATGAATGCCATGACCAAAATACCGCCTCAGATCGGTGACACCATTATTGCCACCATTATTTATTTTGCGGCCACCAGTATTCTGTTCGTGCGCCTGTATGATTTCCTGAAAAAGAAACTGAAGAAAGAGGTGAAGGCATGAACATTATATTTAGCATTTTCCCTTATGCCATTGCCTATACCATCCCGCTGCTGGCTGCTTCGTTGGGTGGTCTGTACTCCGAGCGTTCCGGCGTAGTAAATATCGGTCTGGAAGGGCTGATGGTTATGGGCATGTTTGTCTCGGCCCTTACCATTTATTTCCTGCAGCCAACATTAGGCACAGGCGCGCTCTGGTTAGGACTGCTGGCCGGCACCCTGGGCGGAGCGATTTTCAGCATTCTGCATGCAGTTGCCAGCATCACCCTGAAGGCCAACCAGGTTATATCCGGTACGGCCATCAATATGATCGCCGGAGCGATGACGGTGTTCCTGGCCCGGAATATCCGCGGTTCGGGTAATATCAGCATTACCTTGGGTTTTATTCCCCATGATGTACCCTTCCTTAGTAAGATTCCGCTGCTCGGGCCGCTGTTTTTCAGCCGTGCCTATGTAACCACCTGGGTGGTACTGGCTATTCTGGGACTTTCCTGGCTGCTGATTTACAAGACGCCCTTCGGGCTGCGGCTGCGCGCCTGTGGTGAACATCCGCAGACCGCCGATGCTGCCGGTATCAATGTATATCGTATCCGCTATATCGCTGTCATTATTTCCGGGGCTCTGGCTGGCCTGGCCGGTTCGGTGATGCTGGTAACTTATTCCGGCGAGTTTAACGGCAGTGTGGCCGGTCTGGGCTTTTTGGCTCTGGCCGCGCTGATTTTCGGCCAGTGGAAGCCGCTGGGCATACTTGGGGCTACCTTCTTCTTTGGTTTTGCCGCCACCATGGCCAATGTTTCGCAAGCCGTACCGGAGTTGGCACGTATCCCCGGCCTGATACTTAAGGCTTTCCCGTATGTGGTTACCCTGATTGCGCTGATTTTCTTCTCGCGCAGCTCACAGGCACCGCGGGCTTCTGGCGAGCCTTTCGACAAGGGTAAGCGCTAAGCGTTTATCCAGCAACTGTTAAGTATAAGCCCGTGGCATACCCTGCTGCGGGCTTTTTAATTGTGGTTTAGTTGCTGCCGATGATGCGGCTTACCGTATAGCCGGCCCGTTCGACCGCTGCACGCAGGGCTACATCGTTCAGATTGACCCCGGTAATCATGGCGCTTTTTTTTACCAACTCGATGGAAACATCTTCTACTCCAGCCACTTCGCGCAGTTCGGACTCGGCGCGCATAACACAATGACCGCAGCTCATGCCTTCGATTGTCAGCAGTTTACGCATCTTTGGCTTGCCTTCACTGGGCACAGCGTTTAACTGGCTGCTTTCGGTTGCTGCTTCTGTTGCTTTATTCTTTTTCTTGAAAAACATATTATACCCTCCGGGGGTATAATATACACATAAATTGGCCAAGCGGCCAGCTATTCGGCAATTATATCGACCCGTCGGCTGGCGGCAGCTTGGTTCGCAGTCAGTTGCGCACTAAGCGTGGCTGCACCCAGTCCCCGGGCGCTGATAACGATACCCGCAGGCAGGCCGGCTTGCTGCAGGCGGCTTGCCAGATAGGCGGCCCGCAGACTGCTGATGTTCTTTTCGCCTGCTACGTTCCCTGTATCCGCGGCATAGCCAAGCAGAACCAGCTTGCGTATGCCGCTCCCCGTCTGGATTAGCTTTTGGAAGAAGGCTGCCAGTTTTTCTTCCTCGCCCGGGAGCAGTATATCTGCCGAGTCAGCAACAAAATACAGACTTAGCGGCTGGGCGGCTGTCGGGATTTCGATAGCGCTAGTCGGGCTTGGTACCGCCGTCTGAGCGGTATTGGCCGGCAGAGAGGCGGGTGCTGGAGTCGCGGGATTAGCCGAGCCCTGCACCGTTGCTGCTGCCGCTGTCGCTGCGCTTGCTGCCGCGCTTTGGGTGGCATCGGGCGGGACGGAGGGTGCTGGTATCGATTGAGCTGCTGCTGTTGCGGCTGCCGGACTGGAAATAATTCCGGGCCGATCAGGTGGGCCGGCTAGTTCGGTAAGCCTACTCAGCGAGCGGTCGTTGTGCTGTGCCGGTGTTGTCGAAATCCGGTCGATCCTGGTGCAGGCCATGCATATTGACAGCAGTGTAACGACCACCACAGCGTACAACATGCTGGCTGCTAGCCGGTAACTGCGTTTTTTGAGTATGTCGGCCGATACAAGTGCTTGCATAATCCTGACTGTTATTGTAAGCCTGTTTGCCGACTACTGCAATGCTGCTGATCTACATGTCGACTGCCCTTGGCTGGCTCAAAGAATAGTCCGCCGCCAGAGCTTTCCCAAAATCTGTCTGGCTGCAGTTGATTGAAATAATGGCTAGCATGCCGCCGGAGTTTTTTAAGTGAGTCAGTCCGGTATTTTCGGATTCAGGACCGGGCCTTATTAAAAATGCAGCCACCCGAGCAATACGCTGCGGGTGGCTGGCAAGCACTTACTTGCCGGAAATATCCACCGGTCCGGCCAGTAGCCAGGGCAGGATGGCTGAGCCGTAATTGATGCGTTCTTTGGAAACAGCTTTTATGTTGCTGAACAATTGAGCCAGATTGCCGGCAATCATGGTTTCGCCGACCGGGCGCACAATTTTGCCGTTTTCTATCAAGTAGGAGTTTTTGGCAACGCCGGAGAAGTCGCCGTTGTCGGAGGGCCGGCCGCCGGAGAAACGTACCAGTAGCAGACCGCGCTTAACATCAGAAACCAGGTCTTGCCAGCCACTGCTGCCGCCGTCGATTACGATATTGCCGCCGCCGGAGGGGCAGCGTGGTTTGCCGCTCTTATTTGCGCCATACAGCCCCAGGGTAAAATTGCGCAGAATACCCTGTTCGATCAGCAGACAGTCTTCGGTGCGAAAGCCGTCGCCGGTGTAGGGCTGCTGCACCGCCAGCTGGTCACTATTGGGCTGCGAACGGATGGTTAAGAGCGGCGAAACCACCGGTTTGCCCAAAGCGTCGACCCAGGGCGAGGTGCCGGTAATTAGTGGATAATCGCTGGTGTAGACGCCATCCAGCATGCCTACAAAATCGCCCAGGCAGTCGGGTGCAATCAGCAGGTCGCCTTCAAAGCTGCCGTCGATGCTGCTGGCAAGCGTCTGCTCGGCCGACTGGCTCATCAACAGATCGATACTGCCCCAGTCTTGCAGTGCTTTGTCCAGATTTTTCTGCACCGCCCCGGAATAATTGAAGCTGGAGGCATTGCCGCCGTCTTTGCTGGTAAACATGGCCGAGAAATTGTACAGACCGCCGCGGTCCTCGAATTCGGCGCCATTGGAGTTGGCAAAGAAACTCTCGCCGCGGCCGAAATCCAGGATGCATTGTTCCAACTGGGTGATGGGGTACTGCTCTTTGCTGTAAGCCAGAAAGTCCTGCAGCCGGGTGTACATGGTATCGGAATCCGCTTTAGTAATGCCGTTGTCGAAACATTCCAGCGGCCGCCCGGGGGAGATGTCGTTGGCCGGGTCCGGTTCGGAGGAGCGGGCCATGTCTACGGCTTCGGCGGCGGCCTGCCGGATGCTGTCGTCGTCATATTTGTTCAGGCTGCTTACGCCCTTGCGGCCGTCTACCAGGGCCTTCAGGCTCAGCGACACGTTTACTGTGCTGCGGTACAGGCTGAGTTTACCGGCGTCGATATTCATTTCGTTCTGGCTGCCGCGGCTGAAGCCGGCCTGGGCCTTGTCGGCACCGGCGGCGCGCAAAGCCTCGACTGCCTTGCGAACTATGGTCATGCCGTCAAATTGGTCGTTCATGCGCGTCCTCCTACGTTGATGCGGCACTTAATGGCCGGGCCGCCCATGCCGACCGGAATCGACTGCTTTTTACCGCACATGCCGGCGCCGGTCCAACTCATGTCGTCAGAGATCATCGAAATGGTTTGTAGCATGCTGAAGGCCACTCCGGAGATGGTGCAGTCGCGTACTGCCGCTCCCAGCTTGCCGTTTTTGATCTCGTAACCCATAACCACACCGAACATGAACTCGCTGGTGGAATCAGCCTGGCCATTGGACGATTGTAAAAAATAATAACCATTATCTACGCTGGCTATCATGTCGGCCAGTTTGCTGTTGCCCGGCAGGATGGCGGTATTGCGCATGCGGATCAGCGGCTCGTCGTAAAAGCCGTAGGCCCGGGCATTGCCGGTGGGTTCTACACCGAAGTGGGCGGCTGATTCCTTGTTGTGCATGTAGGATTTCAGCACTCCGTCCTGTATGAGTATGGCGTCGCGGGCGTCGGTGCCTTCGTCGTCAATCCATAATGGTACCGGACATAAACGGCCCAGGGCGGTGTTGGCAAAATCGACCAGGGTTACCAGCGGACTGGCCACCGTTTTGCCCATGTAATCGGCGGCAACCGAGCCGCCCAGTACCAGGTCGGCCTCGACAGTGTGGCCGATGGCTTCGTGGGCCAGAATGCCGGCCAGATCGGAATCCAGGATAACTTCGTGCTCGCCGGGTTTGGCATATACGCCTTTGGCTTTCTGCTGCAGGCGCTCGGCCAGGACATCCAGTTTCGGATACAGGGTTTCCGGCCGGTCGAACAGGTCTTCGAACTGGCCGGCCCCACCGAATATTTCGTACAGGTCGAAGGGTTCGCCCTCGTGTTCCATAGTAAGGCTGGCGTATACCAGGCTGCGCGGAATAAGGCTGTACGACTCGGCGCCGTCGGAACTAAGCAGGGTCTTTTCGTAGTCGGCGGTGCTGGCCTGCACCATCCGCGATTTCATGAACGGATATTGGGTGGCCAGGTAGGCGTCGATGGTGCGCACGAAATCGATATAGGCTTTCTGGTCCAGGCGCGGCTTGCTGGTGGCCAGGCTGCGTTCGCCGATACCGGGGCGGCAGGGCAGGGGCGCGGTTTTGCGGCCGGCCTTGCTGCCCAGAAAGCGGGCGTTTTCGGTAGCCTGCAGAATGGCCGCCCGGATAGCCGCATCGCTGCTTTCCGGTGTGGAGGCAAAACCCCACAGTCCGTCTTTATACACCCGGGCCGACATGCCACCCGAGGCACTGCGGTTATTGGCAATTACATCGCCGTTCAGCGTTCCGGCCGTGATGGATCGGTATTCCTGCACCCGCAGTTCCGTATATTCGGAAAAAAGCGCACCATGCCGCCTGATATCTGCATATTTCATGCACACTCCTGTTGCTATGTTGATGGATGTAAACTAATGCCAGTTCTCCTGCAGGTCAAGCGGAAAGCCGCTGTCGGCTATTGTAATACCCGGACAGTTTTTATGTCAGCAGGTGTTCCAGCAGGATTTTGACGCCGATGCCGATGAGTACCACTCCGCCCAGCACTTCCGCCCCACGCTCAAAGCGGGCACCCAGGCGTTTGCCGAATTCGCAGCCGAACAGGCAGAACACAAAGGTGATCAGTCCGATTATGCCGGCTGCCAGGAATATAGGCACGCCCAGCAGGCTGTAGCTGACGCCGACAGCCAGCGCGTCAATACTGGTGGCTATAGCCAACACCAGCAGCACCCGCAGGCTGAGGATGTTCTTGTGGGCTTTTTCGTCATCCGAGCACGACGCTTCGTCTTTAATATGCAGGGCTTCCCAGAGCATTTTGCCGCCCACCGCCGCCAGCAGCCCGAAGGCCACCCAGTGGTCCCAGGCGGCTATCAGCCCGGCGAAACTGATGCCCGCGGCATAACCGGCCAGCGGCATCAGAAACTGGAAGAGGCCAAAGGCAAGAGCCGCCCGCAGGGCATGGCGGAATTTCAGGTCGGCGATGCAGATTCCGGAGGATACCGAAACAGCAAAGGCGTCCATCGAGAGGGCAAAGCCGGCCAGAATATAGGTGAACATGTAAAATCCTTAGTTTGGAGTAATGTACGAGAACAGTTTGTACCGTGTCTTGCCTAGGCTGTCAATGCAGATCGCCTGCCAGGTCTCCTGTGCATTTCCCGGGTGGTCCGGCGTTTGGTTATACTGTCGGCGTATCGTTAGGCAGTGGGCAGTCCAACAGCACCAGGGTGCCGAATTGCCGACCGTCGTTTCCGGTAGCCGCAAAGTCACACAGCATCCGGCCGTTAACCTGCGTCGCAATTGCCTGCATAATGGCCGTGCCGCTTTTAAACGTCCGGTCAGGAGCCAGACCCGCCCCGTTATCCTGTATCGTCAACCTGAGCCGTCCGGCGCTTTTTTCCAGTTTTATGAGTATTTCCAGTGTGGTGTCTGTAGTTTTGCGCGCATGGTGCAGGGCATTATCGCAGGCTTCCATTACAAAGATGCCCAGTGGAATGGCCGCCGTCGCGGTCAAGGGAATATCGGCAGCGCTTCCGCTGAGCCGCACATTCTGGTCAAAATTCATGTCCTGAATCAGGGTTGCCAGGCCGCTGGCAAAATCACTGGCGCTGATGGCTGCCAGATCCGGATTCTGGTACAGCAGATTATGCACAAAGGACATGGACACAATGCTGTTGCGCACATCGTTGATGGCGGTAGCGCTGGTCTCTTTGATATTCATGAGGCTGAGTATCAGCTGCATGTTGTTTTTTACCCGGTGGTGCACCTCGCGCAGCAGTATTTCTTTTTCCTGCAGACTTTGTAGTGCCGCCTGCTCCTGCCTGCTCTGTACCTCCATTAATATGCCAATGCGTTTTTTTGAATAGAAATACAGTAAAGCTCCGGTGGCTGCGACAAAAAAAATACCTTTAAAGGTTTGAAAGATGGCTAATTGGCTGATATCCCCGGTCAAAAAGACCAGGATGCGATCAGATAACAGAATCCAGAGTGTGGCTATCAGTAGATACAGGCCGGCTATACGCAGTGCCGAGCGGTTTATATGCACTTTCATGGTGTTACCATACCTGCAGTATAGCGTGTCGGGCTGACGGGGGCAAATGAACTGAGCAAAAAAATGCAGTAAAGCCACAGTTTGACCAGGTGCGTCCAGTTCTAGGTATTCGGTGTATAGACCAGGCTTACCAGCGAGCGGGCCGGCAGCAGCCAGGTTTCGCCGTTTTGCAGATCACTGATTCTGTCCAGGCTGTGTGCGCTGTCGGTCAGGTAACGCTGCAGCCGGCTGTCCTCAGCTATCGACGGCAGCTGCAGCCGCAGCTTCTGCTCCTGGTCGGAATAGTTGACCAGCACTACCACCAGGCTACCGCTGTTTGGTGCCTGCCAGGCCGAGGCCATAACGGCTTCCAGGGTCTGCAAAAGCCTGCCGTTGTCGGAGCGCTGCAGCTCTAAACGCTGCATGCCGGGGCGGATGAACCGGGCGAAGTTGCCCAAGGCCCAGAGCAGTCTGGAGTCCTGCACTGCACCGTCATGGGTATTGCGGTCGATGTATACCAGGCCGTCCTTGTAGTCGTAGGGGCTGACTGCCAGCCACCACTGCCAGGCCACCGCATTGGCTATGGTCAGGTCGGCATGGATTATTCTGGAAACATACAGGGCGGTATCCATGCTCAGATCGCGCCCCGGGCCGCTGATTTCGTTGTTTTTGTCCAGGATGCAGTATTCGCTGATAGACAACTCTGGTGCTTTGCCGCCTGTCGGTGCCGGCAGCCGGCGCAATGTTTCGGCTGCCTTCTGCCGGGTTGCCGCCAGTGTGGACAGCGGCCAGGTGGTAAAATAGCTGTGTGCGGTGAAAGTTGGCTGGATATGGGCCAGGCTGCCGATATATTCCGCCGAGTCCGGGTCAAAAAAGGCCTGAGCCTGGTTGCCGCGGCCCGGGCGGCCGTGATTCTGGTACAGGAAGTTCAGCTGGGCGGCTTCGGGCACTTCGATGCGGGTGGACAGCCCGGCTGCGCTCAGGCGGCTGTCCAGCAGGCGGACGAAGGCGGCAATGTCGCGGTTCCAGGCCGGGTTTCCTTCCTGGCCGCCGTCGGTCCAGTCCCACTGCGGCTCGTTAAAGGGGCTGATGGCGGACAGGCGGATGCCGTCGCGCTTTTCCAGCTCGGTGGCCACTGTTGTCAGATACTGTGCGTAATCGGTGTAGTGTTCAGGCGCCAGGTTGCTTTCCTGCTTGCTGGCGGCGAAGGCGCGCTGATTACGGGTAAAGGCTACCGGCGGGCTGTTGGCAAAGGCGATAAAGTGCTCTACGCCGCGCGAGGCAGCCGCCTGCAGGAACCAGCGCTGGCCGGCTGCGGCGTTCCAGTCGTAGGTACCGTCCGGCTGCAGAAAGGATTCGGCCCGCCGCCACTCATCTACTATGCCGCTGGCTAAGCCCTGCTCTGCGCTGCCGGCCCCAAGATTGAAGCGCCAGATCGAAAGTCCGATGCCCGCCGGGTTGCCCTGGTCATCCAGTTCTGTACTGAATAGCCAGTCGGCAATCTGGGTTTTCTTAGCTGCCGGCCAGTTGCGGCCGACGAATTGGGTGCTCCAGGCATCCGATGCGCCAAAGCCGTGCATGGTCTGGTAGGCTATGGTGGTATCTACCGTAAGTTCCAGAACTGTCTGGCCGGCCGGCCGGCTTGCAGCACCGGACCGGCAGCTGCAGAGTGTGAAGACACTGAGCAGAATGCCGGCGGCCATAATACCGAAGGCTTGGCTTTTGGCTATGATTCGCCGGGCGGTGCAGGCAGAGCAAGCAGGGCGACTGGTACAGCCGGCGTTTGCAGAACGAGCAGTTTTTCTCATTCTGCAACTATAGCATGCTTTTAGCCGGCCAGCCCGTTAATTAGAGCAGTTGAATACCGGCCGCTGCACAGTCCATGCGCATCTGCTGTGGCCAGATACCGACCTGGATTTCGCCAATGTGTGCTTTGCGCAGGAAATGCATGCACAAGCGCGATTGCCCGATGCCGCCGCCGATGCTTAGCGGCAGCTCTCCGGCTAACAGCCTGCGGTGAAAATACAGTTCCCGGCGATTTTCCGCTCCGCGTATCTTCAGCTGACGCTCCAAAGACTCTGGTGAAACCCGGATACCCATGGACGACAGCTCCAGCGAGCGGTCAAGAACGCTGTTCCAGACAATAATGTCGCCATTTAGACCGCTGTAGCCTGCTTCGTTCGGGCTCGACCAGTCATCGTAGTCCGGGGCCCGGCCGTCATGGATAGAGCCGTCGGATAGCTCACCGCCAATGCCGATCAGGAAAAGGGCACCGTATTCGCGGGCCAGCGCATCCTCGCGCTGCCGGGGGCTCAGTTTTGGGTAGCGGCGCAGGGCTTCTTCGCTGTGCACAAAGGTAATTTCCTCCGGCAGTTCGATAGGCAGTTGCGGGTAGCGGTCGTGCAGGTGAAACTCCAGGCGCTTCATGGCGGCGTAAATCCGCTGCAC
>JAHIWF010000310.1 GCA_018815555.1 Spirochaetota bacterium
ACGGAAAGAATTCTTGGGATGGCTCAGACAGGCGGGCCGGAAGGTTCTGCCGGGCGGGCCAGCAGCCGGTACACCGGACCGGCCAGCAGCAAACCACACAGATTGCCGGCCAGCGCTCCGATAGAATTAAACACCAGGTCCATCATTTCCGGATAACGGCCTACAAAGCCCTGCAATATTTCTATTACGCCACTCCAGGCCACCAACGCCGAAACCAGCAAAGTAAGACGCTTTGCCGAAAGGCCTGGTAGCTTTTCAGCTCCGATACCGCGGGTATAGCCCAGTACCGCCGCCATAACAACTGCCCACCAGGCTATCAGATGATGTGTTTTGTCGCCGCCGGGCACCGGATTCCCATTAAGCGGCAGCAGCGAAAGTACCGTTACCGCCACCAGCATAAGCACAAATAAAATACGGAAGGTCCGGGCAAGCTGTACTGTGGTCATTTCTATCCCCAAATAACAAAATCGCAGACCTTGTCCTGTGCCGAACAGGGAACCTCGTCTACCAGCTGCAAACCATAGCAGAAGCCGCAGCTAAGCGGCAAGCGCATCGAAGGGGAAGCGCCAGATTGACCAGTTGCGCGCTCCAGCCGCTCCAGAAAACGGTCATAGTAGCCTTTGCCGCGACCCAGCCGACTGCCGGCTCGGTCGAAAGCCAACCCTGGCATAATAATCAGGCTATCCGGCCGGCAAAGTTCCGCAGCGCTCAGGGCCGGCAGCTCCGCTGGCGGGATTGGTATCTGCCAACGGTCTTTGGGCCAGCGTTCCCAGTCTGCCGGCAGGATAACGAATTCGATCTCGTCGCCGGCAATGCGCGGCACAGCCAGCTGCTTGCCGGCCGCACGGGCCTCCGCCAGCAGAACGGCCGTATTTATTTCGTCCGGCATCGATAAAAAAGCCAGCACCAGACCGGCGCTTTGCCAGGCCGGCAGCGCCCGCAGTTTTTGCATTGCCGCTGCATCCAGCTGCGTCTTCTGCTCCGATGAAAGTGCCTTAAGCGCAGACTTCATCCGCCGCCGCAATTCCTGCTTGCGTTCGGCAAGTGCTGTATCCATGTCGCAATCCTTTCTTCGCCTTTTACGTCAATTTTCCTTGTCTACTGTCCTGGCAGAGTATACAATATAACCTATCCCCTGCCCATGCAGGCTCAATTATACCGGCAATCCGCAACTGCTGCGGTAAGGAGTTATACATGCTAATGCTCAGATCTAAAAAACTGGTCGGCATAGACCCGCGTACCTGGGAACATCCGGCCGACCGGGCAGCCCTGGCCGCCCTGCGCGCCATCCCAGGCTTCGACGAACTGCTTAAAAAAGTACTCGGGCTTACCAGCGAGCGGGCCATCCGTCTGCTGTTCCTGGCCAACTCGGTAAAAGTAAGCCCCACCCAGTATCCGCGCATCAAAACCATGCTGGACCGGGTGGTCGACATTTTCGACTGGCCAAGCACGCCCGAGCTGTTCATCACCCAAAGCCCCTTCCTGAACGCCGGTACCTATGGAGCCGAGCAGCCGTTTATTGTTCTCAATTCGTCAATGCTGCGCAGCCTGGATGACGACGAACTCTGCGCGGTAATCGCCCACGAAATGGGCCACGTAATGAGCGGGCATGCCTTGTACAAGACCATGCTCTACTTGCTGGTAAACATCTCGCTCAACCTTATTCCCGGTGCCGAGCTGCTGGCCATTCCGATTATCCTGGCCCTGCGCGAATGGGACCGCAAGAGCGAACTGAGCGCCGACCGGGCAGAATTGCTGGCCGTGCAGCACGAAGAACCTTCCTACCGCGTGCTCATGAAGATGGCCGGTGGGGACGATCTGTCCCAGCTTAATCTGAACGATTTTTTTGACCAGGCTGCCGAATACGAAAACCGTAAGGAACTCATAGACAGTCTGCACAAACTGATGAATCTGCTGGATAAAACCCATCCCTTTGCGGTCATCCGGCTGCGCGAGTTGAAAACCTGGGCTATCTCCGGCCAATTCCAGGAAATTCTGGCCGGACACTACCGCAGGCGCGATGAAGCAGGCGCAAAACACGATGTCGGCAAGGAATTCAAACAGGCCTGGAACGCCTACCAGGACGACTTCGGTCGCTCGCAGGATCCGCTGTCCAAAATGGCCAAAGGCCTGGGCGATTTCATGAACAAGGCCGGTGAAAACCTGAACAGTGCCTTTGGCGATATTTTCGGCAACGACAAGCCTAAAGACTGACCAAAGGGGCAGAGCGCATGCGTGACACACCATATCGGCGAATACCTTTCATGCGCTGGCTTTTCGGCCGGGGGCAGCTTAAAACTATTACGATGCTGCCTTTTCTGCTCATTACCATCTTCGGCTTTCTCGGAGCCTGGCTGGTTTCGTTCGTAAATATTAACCAAACCATACAAGAAATGATGGAACTCACTGCCGGCGGAATATCCGCACAGATTCAGAATGCACTGGACATGTTTTTGTCGGTGCCGCAGAACCAGGACAAAAACAACAGCATACTGCTTGCCGAAAACGCAGCGCTGCGCTCCGATCCGGACACCCTGTTCAGATATTTTAAACGGCAGCTGGAAAGCAGCCCATCGCT
>JAHIWF010000311.1 GCA_018815555.1 Spirochaetota bacterium
CACATTGTGGACGCCTGCAAGGTAAGCGAAGTGCGCCTGTACCGGCACCTGAAGCGCAAAGAGAAGCGCCGTACCATGTTGTATAACCTGGAAGTGTTTGAGGGCGATGCGCTGCTTGGTCACCTTGGCGATATTTCTCTCTCCGGCCTGCTGCTGTTTTCCGAGCAAGAGCTGCCGGTGGGCAAACCTAGGCTGGTTCATATCCAGCTGCCCTTGAGTTATGATCAGGTTCCCGATGTATCGCTGCAAATCCAGCCGCGCCGACTGGAGCGCGAGGGTAATTACTACCGCATCGGCTGCTCGCTTGATTCTTCGAATCCGGCGGGGCGCAATGGCATCGAGATGATTATCACCAGTTATACCGTAAGTAACGGGTTGGATCAGGCAGTGGAGCTGCAGGCAGCTCCAGCCTCGGCTGTTTTGTCTGCAGTCGCGGAAAGTGATGACGATCTGGAAGAGTTGGAAGAACTGGAAGAACTTTGACTTTTGAATATAATTGATTTTATCGACGGCCCATTTTAATGAACAATGGAGGCGTATGACTCTTCGTGACTCGATAATATATCTGTCTCCTTATATCGTGGCAACATTGTTTCCATTTGGTTTGGGCATATTTGTGCGGGCCAGGAACCATTCGTCCGTCGGGCGGTCTTTTGCGTTTATGCTCTTCGTGCAGGCGGTTTGGGCGTTCACATTGCTGATGGAGATTACCGGGAGTACACTGGCTGGAAAAGCTTTCTGGGATGACCTGCAGTTAGTTCCAGCCGGAGTGGGCGCAGCTGCAGCAGTGAATTTTGTGCTTCATTATATTGGCCGAAAAAACTGGCATGGGACAAAACTGTTGTTGTTGTCGCTGGTATTTTCATTGCTTGCCTGGCTTTTCGCGGCGACCAGCAGCTTGCATGGCCTGCACCGGGTTAATGCCTTGGTGGATTTTTCTATACCCTTTGGTGAATTGAATTATAATGTGCCTTTGGTGCTTATGGTATTTCTGGTTCCGATGTATGCAATATCTGTGTATAGTGTCTGGCTATTGTTGCGCCAGACTATGGTCGCTCACGCTACCGCCCGTTTGGCAGCCCTTTGCGCTTTTTCAGGCTTGGCTTTTCCCTTGTTTGGCGCGCTGCAGACTATTTTGCGAATCCGTATCCTGGGGCGGATGGAAGTTACCTCCTTATGGTTTCTGGTTGGGGATGCCCTGATTGCCTATGGCATCTTCCGCTTTCGCATGGCCGGGGTTCTACCGGTTGCGCGGCATACTATTGTTGAGAATTTGCGAGATCCGGTGGCTTTGATTAACCGGAGGGGAATCATCGTAGACCATAATGTCGCTTTTAAGCGCTTGTTCGGGAATGGTTCAGAACAACTGCTTGGGAAATCTGCCCGGGAGCTTTGTAAAGTCAGGATGGGAGCTCTGTGCTCGCTGATTGACCAGCCTTTTGTAGATGCCGAGCTTCCTTTATTGGAAGGTCCAGAGTCACCGGTGTATTCTATCCGCAAGTTTCCGGTTATAAAACATGCTGACAATTATGTACTGGTTTTTCGGGATATCAGTTCGTTGAAGCGGGCGGAACAAAAGCTGCGGGGTCTTTCGGTTGAGCTGGAAAAGAAAATTGAAGTACGCGCCAAGGAACTGATGGCCGAGGTGAGCCAACGCCAGGAAACCGAGCGCAGACTGGAAGATATAAACGCCGAAATGCGTACCACCCGCAAAGAAATTATGCTTACACTGGCGGATATTATTGAAACCCGCGGGAGGGAGAGCGCTGGACATGTTCTGCGGGTATCGGAGTATGTGCGTATTCTTTGTCAGCTTACCGGAATGAGTGCAGAGGACTCCCAGTTTACCGGCAATGCGGCTGCCTTGCATGATATAGGCAAAATTAGCATTTCCGAAGCCCTGCTGAGCGGGCTGGACAAGGACAATAGCGGAGCGCAGGAGCTTATGCAGACCCACACTGCCATTGGCCAACAGATACTGGGCAGGATGGATGATCCGCTGCTCAAGCTAGCCAGCCGTATTGCCGCTGAACATCATGAACATTGGGATGGCAGCGGTTACCCGCGCGGCCTGGCCGGAGTTGCAATAAGTCCGGAGGCCAGAATACTGACTGCCTGTGATATTCTGGATTCCCTGATTGTCAGCAAGCGCTCTCCGACGGGGTTTAGTATTGCCGCTATTGCCGGCAGCTTGGCTGGAATGCGCGGTAGCGTGCTGGAACCCATGTTGACTGATTTAGTGCTCCGGCATCTTGACGAGTTTTTACGTGTTGCCGAAAACTATAGCCCTGTTACAGTGGTGCAGGATGGGGATTTTGGATCAGCCCGGAAAACGGTTTACAGGCCGGAGGTGCAGCAATGATCCAAAGTAACTGGTTCCTGTTGCTGCCTTTTTTGTACGGCCTGTCGGCGGCCTTGGCTGGCTGGATAGCCCTGGCGGTACGCTCTCGGCTGGATCGGCCGCTGGTACGCGCTTTTTCCAGGCTGTTGTGGGTTGAATGTGCCTGGACGCTCATGTTGCTGTTCGAAACCTTGTCTATTGGTTATCGCGGTAAAGTGTTCTGGGATAATCTGCAATATCCTGTATCATTGGCTGCCGCTGCCCTTTTTGTGCTGTTTGCCCGTGAAGCCACCGATTTTCCGCTGCGAATTCACCGGCTGCTGCCTGCCCTGTTCGCTCCCGCCCTAGTATCTGCCATACTGGCTTTTACCGATCCTTTGCATGGTTTGATCCGGCATGAGCCTTGGCTGGATGCATCTCTGCCTTTCGGCGAACTGCGTTACGGCTATACACTTTTTGATTATATTTTATTCGCGTATGTATACTTGTGGGTTGGATTCGCCATTTTTATTTTGGTGCGTTCTCTGGTGAGGGCTGCTCCATACGACCGATCCAGGTACGCAATGGTATTGGCTGCTTTTATGTTGCCGATTTTCGGTGTATTGCTCCAGATATTGGATGTTAATCTTTTTGGTGTACGTGATATTTCTCCATTCTGGTTTATTTTAGGTAACCCGCTGCTTTTAGCTGCATTGTACCGCTACAAACTTTTCGACATTGTGCCGATAGCCCGGCGGCTGGTGGTGGACAGTTTTACCGATCCTATTCTCACGTATAATCGGGATGGTCTTTTGCTGGACTGTAACCGGGCTTTTGCCGCATTGTTTGGTTTCCGGCCCAGCCAGTTGCGCGGGCGGCAGCTTGGAGATATTCTGAGGCACTGGCCCGATTTGCAGGCTTGTCTGATTATGACTGGCAGCTGTGCCGACGGATCTGAAGAATGCGGGCTGCGCGATCCGGGTACGGGAGCTAGTTATCGGGTTACCATCTCTCCGGTATTTGACACGGGCGCTGCTGCCACCGAGGTAGTATGTTGTACTTCGGTATTTCGTGATGTAAGCAGGCTTGAGGCGGTTGAAAAAGAACTGCTGGCCTGGAATACCGAGCTTGAAACCAGGATTACAGCGCGACTGGCCGATCTGGAGCAGGAAGCGGTACGCAGACGGGCCGCCGAGGAAGAGTTACGGAAGACAGCCAGCCGCATAGTCAAATCTCAGAAGGAAATTCTTATAACACTTTCCGAAGTAATGGAAAACCGTTCGCCGGAAACGGCTAACCATGTATTGCGGGTAGGCCAATATGCCCGAATCCTGGCCGAAGCCTATGGTCTGCCAGGGGCGGAAGTAGACCTGATTACCGATGCGGCTACCCTGCATGATGTCGGCAAGATAGCTGTGCCTGACGCGATTTTGCACAAGCCGGGATTGCTTGACGAGGCTGAAATGGGCATTATGAAAAAGCACTCGATGGTTGGTTATCATATCTTAAGCTCATCACAGCGATCTTTAATAAAAACGGCAGCTACCATCGCTTTGGACCATCACGAGCGCTGGAACGGTCTGGGTTACCCCTTGGGAAAAGCTGGGGAGGCTATCTCCCTGGTAGGCCGAATCGTTTGCCTTTGCGATGTTTTTGATGCTCTGGCTACCAGCCGGACCTATAAAAAACCCTGGCCCTTCGACAGTATCCTGGAATATATCAGTTCCGAGGCCGGAAACATTTTTGATCCGGCTGTGGTAGGTTTGATGCTGTCCAATGTCGACCGCTTCCGCACCGTCTCAGCTAAATATCCGGAAATCTCGTTGCTGGATGATGTTCCGCCGATGCCTATCAATTCCCGCGAAGTTCAGCTATGAAAGCACTGTCCCGCCAGGCGAAGGAAGACGCACTGCTCATGAAAAATAGATATTTACGGTCCGGACTGATAATCGGACTCAGGCAGTAGGGGATGTTTTCGACTAGCACTGGTTCGCTCCAGCCGGTCGTACTTGCATAGCTGATATATAGCCGCGGCGTGTCCGAATTTCCTTCGAACCTGGAAAATAATATATAGCTTTCGTCCGGGGCTATGTTCGGGGTGTATTCATTGATGCCGCTGTTAAGCGGTTCCGGAAGTTTTTCGGCTTTCTGATATTTGCCGTTTGCCCAGCGCGACAGGTAGATATCATTGTTGTAGGGTCCAGTCTCCGCCGAAAAATACAGGTCGTAGTTGGCCGCGACTGAGAATGTCCAGTGCAGGGTAAGCTCATTTATTTCAGGCGGCAGTGGCACCGGTTCAGTCCATCCGTCCTGGCTGCGTATGGCCATCCATATATTTTCTTTGCCTCCGGTGTTGCTGTCCGGGAGCGCTGCCATGCTGATGAAGTAAAATCGCTGGCCATCAGGGGAGATAAAAGGATCGCGCATGTGACTAATATTTCCAGGAAGGCGGAACACAGCGGGCTCCATCCACGTGCCGTCCGTCAGCTTGCTGGTGAATATTTTACCGCTGCTGAAAGAGCCGGCCCACCAGACTTCGGCACTGTCCGGTGAGAACGTCGGTGTGGAATGAAATTGTCCGCTGATGAAGCCCGAACCGAAGCGTTGCGGTTCGGCTCCCGGCGGCTGCTCGCCGAGGTAGGGGCCCTGGCGCGGGGTATTTGGCTGGATGTTTTGCTGAGGTAGGGTTGAAATAGCTTCAGCAGAACTGTTTGTAGTTTTTTCGGAATTTACGCACGATGATGCAGCTATCAGGAAGCTGACAATAAGTACAATTTGTGTTATTGCCGAATTTCTGCTTTTCATGATTTAACCTCCTGAAGGGTACGCTATAGTTTTTTTTATTCCGGTTGTTTTGTCAATAGTCGCAGCAGAATATAGTTCTATCGGTTTATTCTTTTAAAAATTACAGCTTTCTTGGCCTGCTTGTAAGGATGTGGCGGATAAAGCCGGGCAGGGTTTCCGGCGGGGCCTGCATGGGCCGGCCTTCGTGCCAGGTTTCGCTTACCAGTACCTGGTGCAGTTGCTCGGTTGGGATACAGAAGGGGTCAGTATCCAGGACGGCGAAATCGGCGAATTTCCCGGTTTCCAGGCTGCCCCTGTCGGATTCTTCACCGGCAGCGTAAGCTCCGCCGTAACTGTAGGCACGCAGGCTTTCATATATGCTCAGGCTGTGCCGGGCATTGGGATGATTGACCGCGCCGGCTATCTGATAAAAAGGATTCAGTGGCTGCACCGGCGCATCGGTAGACAGGGAAAGCCGGCAGCCGCTGTCCTGCAATGCACGCAGCGGACATTGTGCCGCCCGGACTTCTGCTGGCAGGGCTGTCTCATATGAGTGTATCCAGCGGGCATCCGCCCAGGCAAAACCGGGCTGCACTGACAGCACCAGTTTGCGGCGGCCGGCCCGCTCAATCTGGTCGGGACGTGGAAATTCAAAATGCTCGATGCGCAGCCTCAGATGGTTGTTCTGGTCCGCTGCCTCGTCCATCAGGGTTTCGTAAGCCCATAATATGGATTCTATGCCGCGCGGGCCTATTGCATGTGCCGCCAGCTGCCAGCCGCGGCTGTAATAGGGGCGGGCCATGGCTAGTGCCTCTGCCGGGCTGCGGTACAGCTGCCCGCTGCCGCTGCCGTCCAGATACGCTGTGTCCATAGCGGCACTGCGCGAGGAAACCGAACCATCCATCTCCCAGGACAGGCAGCCGCCGGCGCGCAATCGGTGCAGACTGTGTTGATGCCGCTGTGCTTTTACCTGGGCACTGTATTGCAGATACAGGCGCAGGCGTGGTCCCAGTCGGCCGCCCAGCAGCTTCATCAACAGTATTCCTGGGTCAAAGAATCGGTCTTCGGTGCCTTCAAGGCAGTGTATGGATACAAGCCCGGATTCAATCGCTTCACGGACCGCGCCGGCCAGCCCGGCTGCCAGTGCAGCGGGTTTAAGACCATGCAGAATGCGGCCGGAAACCCTGCCCATATTAAATTCATGGGCTTCGGCCCGCAGAATGCCGTCTTCGGCCAGTGCTTCGAGTTTCAGTTTCTTCAGTGCCAGGCTGGAATAGGCGCTGGAGTGCCCGTCCATCGACAGAATTATTACTTCCCGGCCGGGAAACCAGGCATCCAGTTCGGCGGAAACCGGCAGACGTTTTTCTTTAAGGGCAGCAATGCAGAGGCCGTAAGCTGCCAGCAGCTTCCGGCCTCCGGAACTCTCTGCCAAGAGCAGTTGCCGAACCCCTTCCAGCGAATCGGGAACAATACGCTCGTTCTCAAGTCTGGCCAGATTTACAGCCAGTGCGGCCAGTACGGCTTTGGAGATAAAGTGGGCGTGCGAGTCGGTGAAGGCCGGGACTATGGCTTTTCCGTTCGGCTTGATTTCGGTAAGTCCGGATGGCAGCTTTTCTCCGGGCTTAAATAAACGCACAATGCGGCCGGCTGCGTTAATCTGCATAGCGCAAAATAGTTGTTCGCTAAGTCCGGCCTCCGGGCAGTCGTCTCTGGCTATGCTGTATATATCTCCCAGGATTAAGCTATCTGCTTTCATGCGCTTACGGATGAATCAGGGCGTTGTCGTCCAGCGCCAGGCCGGCGGCCGACAAAAACAGGGTATTGTATAAAACCTGGCCTATCGGCTGCCGGCTCTGGGGATCGACAACCAACAGCCATTCACCGACTTGCTTATGTGCCAGCTGAAGCATTTCTGCAAGGCCGGTTGCCGGTTCGATGCAGACAGCCTTGCCCAGTGGAATGTCGCTGAGCCGTTCCTCCAGGCGCTGGTGCAGAGCAGCCGGCAGTATACCGGCGTCCAGTTCTGACAGCCGGCCGGCACAGAGGTAGGCGATTGCGGCTTCGACGCTGAGCACTCCCAGGATTTCACGATCCTGCATAACCAGCAGGCTTGCCGTGTTTTCGAGTACCGTCATTTCGGCCAGGGCTTCGCGCAGCGTACTGGTAGCTTGTAGAATAGTAAAACGGTCTATACAGATGGTTGAAGCACTCAGGTGGTCGACATGGCTTTCCGGTTTTTTCACTCTGAATTTTCCTTATCTGGCAGCTGCCGCAAAAGTTCCGCCAGCAGTACTTTTGCCTCAACTGTTCCACGCATGCGCCGGTTCTTGTCCAGTACCGGAACGCTGCGGCCTTTGTTGCGGGCCAGTGCGGCCAGCTGTTCGGGGAGGCCGCTTTCCGGGCTTACACAATGGGCTTCGTATTCTACCAGCCGCATTATGCTTTTGTCCTGATTGTAGCGGAACCACTCTGCCATCATTCGGGCATCAGCGGTTTTAGCTTCTAGAAAATCCGGATGAGCGCCAAGATCCTTTATTATTTCCCACAAGCTGACCATACCGGCCATGCAGCCGTTAGTATCCTGCAGGTAGATGACTGGTCTGATCCCGGCCTTGCCGGATTGCACCCATTCGCCAAGCAGCCATAATACTTCGCGGATCTGGTGTTCCTGTCCGAAACGCAGAAAACGTTTGCTCATCAGCCGGCCGGCATTAAGTGCCGGCACATTTTTTGCTTTGCCGATGTTGCCGATACTGCCCTTGATTTTTTCCAGCAAGGTAGGCTTATGATCGCCCAGTTTTTCATTGTCCAGCAGT
Organism: Spirochaetota bacterium; assembly: GCA_018815555.1. Taxonomy (GTDB): domain Bacteria; phylum Spirochaetota; class Spirochaetia; order Treponematales; family UBA12059; genus UBA12059. The sequence continues at coordinate 7,921 of JAHIWF010000311.1, forward strand.
TTTCGGGCGCGTAATAAGGCCAGTTCGGTTGACTGAAAAAGCCGGTTGTCGGCATAAAATATGTTTTCTTCACCAAGTTTTTGGCGCAGGCCGGAAACGGTCATGGTGCGGCGGAGGTCGTTTTCTATGCCGCAGACCATCAGTCGTATGTTTTTTTTAAGCAGCAGGTCGTGAAAATGCTCCAGCATCAGCATGGCGCTGCTGCCGAAGGCGCGCAGGCGTTTCATGCGCAGAATAAGAATTTTGGTTTCTTCGGTTATGCACTGCATCAGTTCGTAGTCCAGGTCGTCTACCGATGCGAAATAAAAATAACCTTCAAGGTTTACCAGCACGATGCGGTCGTCGGCGGCGTGGCCAAAGGGAATTTCTTCGAAGCTGCCGTCATAGCGCTGTATAAGCTGGGTCAGGTAGGGTTTCCCGGTAACTTTCAGCAACGCCAGTACAGAAAGCAGAACACCCAGGAAAACGGCATTCTCCATGGAAAGCAGCAGGGTAGCCGCCAGGGTGCCGGCCAGGACTACCCGCGAGTGCGGGCTGGTGCGCCACATTTTCATGAAGCGTCCGCGGTCTATCATGAAAAAGGCCGTAGCCATCAGCAGGCCGGCAAAAGCCGGTTCCGGAATGTAATTGGTGAGCGGCCCAAGCCACAGTAAAAACAGGGCGGTAAACACAGCGGCCAAGATTGCCGCCATGCGGGTTTTGGCTCCGGACTGCATACAGACAGCGCTGCGGTTGAACGAGCCGGCCGCCGGGAAACATTGGAAAAAAGCTCCGACCATGTTGGCCACACCCTGTCCTACAAATTCGCGGTTAAAATCTAGCCGCTGGCCGGATTGGCCGGCCAGGGATTTAGCGATGGAGGCTGATTGGATAAGCCCGATTACCGCTACCGAAAAAGCGCTGAAACCGACATCACGGTACAAAAGCCAATCCGGCTGCAGCAGCAGTTGCGGGAAGTGCCAGAGGGCCAGACTTCCGGCAATATGGCTGCGCTCGCCGATGACTGGAATGCGCAGCCAGCCGGCAGCCTCATTGTTCAGCCCAAGCAGCAGGACCACAAGTGAGGCCATGATTAAGGCGATCAGCGCACCGGGTAGGCGTGGTTTCAGTTTTTTTATTGTTATTACCAGTACCATGCAAAACGCGGCAATTGCCAGCCCCGCCGGGTTAATTGAGCCCAGCGACCGCAAATTCTGCCAGAATTCCTGCAGTACGTGGCTGCTATCAGATTTGGAAGCCGGCAAACCCAGAAAGGCATCCAATTGATTCAGCGCAATAAGAATGCCGGCTCCGGTGGTAAATCCCATAATAACCGAGTTGGAAATATATTTTACGATGCTGCCCAGGCGCAACAGGCCCATAAGCGCTTGCATGAAACCGCTGAGCAAAGAGATTAAAAGGGCAATTTCCAAAGGACTAATTCCATACCGTTTGGCCAACTGTGCGGTAATACTGAAGATCATCATGCAGGTAACATTGGAAGGACCGGTTATCAAATGCCGGGAAGAACCCAGGAGGGCGGCAACGATGGCCGAAACTATCGAGGTGTATAAACCGGTAACCGGCGGCAGTCCGGCTATTGCGGCAAAGGCCATAGCCTGCGGAATACCCAGGATGGCGACAGTCAGGGCGGCGGAGAGGTCTGCTTTGGCGTCAGTTCGCAGCCAGGTGGGAACCGGGCGAAACAAGGAGTGTACTTTGGTTTTTAATCGTGACAGGATCATGGCTGTATGGTGCCTCTACGGGCTCACCGCATGGTGAAACCGGAACGGGATTGCCGGTGCCGCCGCACTGCATAGCTCAAGTCTAGTCGTCCGGGCGCTACGGGTCAAGCTGGAACCTGTCCGGGCGTTTACGGCACTTATCAAGCTTATTTGCGGGTTAGTGCTACTTCTGCTCAAATTATGTGAAAAAAGTACGATAATCAGAAGTACAGAAAAGAGAAAGGTCTGCATGCATAACTATCGAGAGAAAATTACCCATATACTGCCTCTGCTGTTTTGTGCGGCGGCTGCCATCAGTGCCGGTGCCCAGACGCTGCAGATAACACCGGAAAGCCGCTCGGCTTCTTCGGCCCAGCCCTGGCTGCTGCAGGGAGTAAACATACAGGATGGACCCGGGGGCACACCGGCCTTTATTCTTGAACCCGCCGCAAACCGGCAAGATCCGGCAGCTGATCTGCTGCTTGCCTTCAATGACGGTGAAATCCGCGACCTGCGCGGCAACTGGACTGTGCAAAGCGAAGGCTTTGTCGATTTTGTCGGACCGGCGGATGCCCGTATTGGCTCCGGCTCGGCCGCCTTTATTTCTCCGCGCGGTAAACTGGTGCTGGAGCCTAAAAGCAGTTTGATTTTTTCGCCCGGCACCGCTTCCGGTGATTTTTCTATCGATTTCTGGCTAAAACCGTCACGGGCGGATAATGGCGAAGTGCTGCTGCTGTATCGCTCCACGCTGTTGTATGCCAATAAGCGTTTTGCCCAGCAGCTGGCGGCAAGCATCAGCCGCAATCGCATGACCCTGGCCTTCTTCAATTTTTTTGTAAACCCGTCCGGGGCGGAAAGTTCGTTTACCCTGCAGGGAAGCAGTCTATTGGTACCTGGCCGCTGGTCGCACCACCTGGTACGCTTCGATGTAAATACCGGCCTGCTGGAATATGTAATGGACGGAAAGATTGAGGCCGTCAACTATGTAACGGCCACCGGGCGCGAGGGGTCAACCGTTTTTACGCCAATCGCCGGTACATCGATGCGTTTCGATCTTGCGCCGAATTATACCGGTCTGATGGACGAGTTCCGCATCAGCCGGAGCTTTATCGAAGACAGCGGCACTGGACGTTATACCCGGGAAGGCGGTCTGGTACGCAGCCCGGTATTTGATCTTGGCAGCGAAAACAGCCTGCTATTGGCTATCGAAAGCCGCGAATTGCGCTCGGCCGAAGCCATGACTCATTACAGCTACCGCTTTGCCGACACAGCACGCGGCTGGACCGATGCCTGGCCGGAGTGGCAGCCCTTTGTACCGGGCAAGGCACTGCCCGAGCCGGCACAACGCGGTCGTTTCCTGCAGCTGCAGTTGGAACTGTATCCGGATGCAGCGCTGGAAGCCTCGCCGCTGATCAGTTCGCTTACGGTGTTGTATCAGCCCGATCTGCCGCCGCCGCCGCCGGCCTGGGTGCTGGCCACAGCCGGAGACGGCCGCATCAGTGTGGAATGGTCGGTGGTAAGCGAAGCCGATGTGGCCGGCTATGCCCTGTATTACGGTACCAGCCCTGGTCAATATTATGGCACTGGCGCAAATGAGGGCAGTAGTCCTATAATTATACGCGATGCAAGGGCAGTTTCGACTGTACTGAGCGGGCTTAGCAATGGTACACTCTATTTTATCGCTGTTGCGGCCCTGGACAGTGCAGAGCCGCCGCATGTCGGCGAGTTTTCCACAGAGGTCACGGCACGGCCGGCGAGGATCAAGCAATGAGTACAAGCGGAAAGAAGGCAGAAGATATCGTCCGGGCTGAAAACGCGCTAAAGCTGCGTGATTTCGAGACTGCCGAAAAGCTGGCGCGCAAACGCCTGCTGGACGAACCGGCTTCGCGCGATGCCAGGATGATCCTGGGTACCGTGTATCTGCGGACCAACCGGGTATCTGATGCCCTGGCCGCTTTTACCAGCATAGTGGAAAACAGCCCGCGCGATATTCGCGCGCTCGAGGGCATGTCCATCGCCTATCTGCGCCAGGGCAAGACGCTGGATGCTCTTTCGGCGCTGGAACACGCCATCGACTACAAGCCGACTGATGCCGAGCTCTTGTTCAATCTGGGCAATGTGCATAATGCCCTGGGAAACCTGCGGGCGGCCGAAATGTCCTTCGCCAAAGCCGTGGAAATCGATCCGTCACATGTAATGGCCTATAACAATCTGGGCACCACCTATCTGGACATGAATGATCCGACCAGGGCGGTGCAGGTATTCTGGAAGGGGCTAACCGCCGATCCCAATTATCCATCCTTCCATTATAACCTTGGCCTAGCCTACGAGAAACTGGGCAAACCCTCTGATGCGCTGAAAGAATATGAATCCGCTGTTAAGGCCCGGCCGGGCTGGATCGATGCCATGCAGCGCTATGCAGAATGCCTTTCGCTGGCCAATGAGCATAAACGCGCCATCGATACTTTTTCGCACATTATTACTATTGACCCCATGAATGCCGCCGCCCGCAACGGTATCGGCCTGTCCTGGGCCCATGCCGGCAAACCGGACGAAGCTGTCCGCTGGTTCCGCAAAGCCCTGGAAGTGGATCCAAAGTACCTGAAAGCCGCCGTAAACATTCAGGATGTATTGGAGAAGACCGGTCGCTATGCCGAGGCTGTCGGTGAACTGCAGAGCCTGGTGGACTTGATGCCGGACAATATCGAGCTGCGCGTACAGCTGGCCCGCCTGCTTACCCAACTTGGTCACAATGACCAGGCTACCGAAGTAATTGTGGATGTGCTGCACCGCAAGCCGGATAACATCGAAGCCCTCAAGATTTACGGCACCCTGCTTTTAAAAGCCGGCAAGGCCGACAAGGCCCGCGAAATTTACAAAAAGATAGTACGGCTTGACCCGAAAGAAGCCGCCTTCCGGGTGGATCTGGCCCGGCTTAGCCGCGAGGCCGGCGATTTTGATACGGCCATCAAGGAGCTGGAAAGTTTCCTGATATCCCGGCCGAAGAATATCGCCGCCCGTCTGGAACTGGCCCGTGCCTGGCGCGACAAGATGGAATATTCCCATGCGGTACAGCTACTTAAAGAGCTGGTCGCCGATAAGCCGGATAACGCCGAAGCCTGGCTGGAACTGTCCGATCTGTACCAGCTGATGGGCGACAAGGAAAACGCGGTGGCAGCTGCCGACAAGGTAGTAAGCCTGCGCAGCGGCAAAGGAAAATCCGAAGATATCGACGGCTTGTCCGATTCGCTAGGCATCTACGAGAAGGCTGTGCGCGATTATTCGAGCGACATGAAGAAGGCCTGGGACCGCAATATCGCCGTGCTGCGCGATGCCCTGAAGGCCGAATCTGAGACTGAAGATGAAGGCGCGGAACCGTCGCGTTCCGAGGCTGACGAGTTGCTGGCACTGCTTAAATCGGAATCCATTCCGGTTGACGAGGCGGACGAACTGATCTTCCTGGATGAGCGCGAAGAACCGCTGGACGAGATTGACGAAGCTTTTATCGACGAGCCGATGCTGGAAGATCTGGACGACGAATTACCGGTAGATGATCTGCTGCTTGGCGAGGATCTGTACGATGGTGGTGGTGGTGGCAGCGGCAATGGTGATAGCAGCCCGGACAATGTAACTCCTGCACAGGCTGCACCGCCGCCCCCAGCCATGCAGCCCGATCCGGTACCGCAAATGCCGCCGCAACAAGCCCAGCCTTTGCCGGCCGCGCCGCCGCCGGCTGTTCAGCCGCCAAATCCTTCTGTGTATCCACCGCCGCAGTATGAACCGCCGGCCTATACTCCACCGCCACCGCCACCGCCTGCCGAGGCCGCCAAGCCTAAAGCCGAGCCGGTACCCAAGCCGGATCCCTTCCCCAAAGACCCGCTGGATCTGTCTCAGCCGGATGATTTTTCCATCCCGGAAGATGAACTTTCCGATCTGCCGGACGATTCCGGCCTGGAAGATGATTTTTCCGATCTGGAAGAAATTCCGGAAATAGCTGAGCCCCTGCCCGAGGATGCTATGGCCGAGGGCGCCGACGAGGAACCCCTTGATCTTACTATCCCGGAAGATGAAGGCTTGCTGGATGACGACCTGCTGGGCCCGGACATCGATGACAGCGGACTTGAACCGGAGTATGCCGACGAATCTGCCTTTGACGAGCTGCCGGAAATTATGGATGAGCTGGACCAGGAAGAGGCTGCTGCCGCCGCCGATGAGGAAGGCCTACCTGAGTTCCCTGAAGACGAGCTGGAAATCAGCGAAGAAGACGATGATATCTGGGACGATGCCGACAGTGGCGATACCGGTTTTGACGAGCTTGATACTCTGGAAGAACCGGAAATCGACGAGCTGCCGCCGGCAATTCCAGCCGCAGAGCCGGAGCCGCAGGCGTCGCCGACGGAGCAGCCGCAAGCCAGACCGGGCACGGCTTCTCCATCCGCAATACCGGATTCTACCAGCCTTCCAGCCGGAAAACCGGCCGAAGCAAAGGACGATTTATTGGGCGAGAAGACCATCGCGCTTTTCAAGTACCTTAAAGATCTTACCCGCAGTCTGCCGGCGGATAAACTGCGGGATATGGAGCAGGATCACATATCGGAGAAGCTGGATTCAATAATTCAGACAATCGCACAGCGCAACCATCCGCCGGAGCCAGAGGTGGTCGAGGTCTGTGGCGTTAAGGTATCTAAACGTCTTGCCCGGCTGATTGAACTGATGAAGCAGGAGAAAAAGAATGTCGGGAAATAACGTACTTAAAGTAAAAAATTATATCAGTTCCATGCCCAGTCTTCCTACGACGGTAACCAAGGTTATGGAAATATGCAATAATCCGCGTACTAGCCCGACCGATCTGGACAAAGTTATTTCACTTGATCCGGTGCTGATGGGTAAGGTGCTGAA
>JAHIWF010000035.1 GCA_018815555.1 Spirochaetota bacterium
GAGAAAGCAAAATCGTTTAAGTCGCCTGCAATGATAACCGCAGCTTCAGAATCAACTGCCAGCAGCTGGTCTACAAAGGCATTTACAGCGGCGGCCTGCACCAGGCGTTCCACTTCGGAAGCCAATACTGGTGGCTGGTTGATACCCCACAGCGGATCGTCTCCGCCCTTGGAAGCAAGGTGATTGCCTATTACAAAAATATCACGACTGTTGAACACAAAGTGGCCGGCCAGCGGCTTGCGGCTATTACCAAACGATTCGACCGAAATACGGCCGGGGCTGGTACTAAGGCCAGGTTTGCCGTTAACCGAACTTACCGAGACACTGGTTGTCGAATCACCACCAGGTACATCAACAAAACTAACGCGAGCGCCGTTGAAGATAAAGCCGACACGGATATTGGCTCCGGTCCAGCCGCCGTCCTGATTATTCGCCGGGTCGATCTGGCGGAACTGGTAGGTATTCGGTCCGCCAGCCGCCACTATGGCATTGATCAGCAGGCTGAAGTTTGCCTGAGCCGACACAACCCCATTGTTGGCCGAGAAGGAATCGTCGGTCATCTCTTCGATTACAATAATGTCGGGACTGTTCAAGCCATGCACGATTGTACCCGCGATATCAGCTACCTTGGCGTCAATCTCGGCCTGAGTCATGGTGTCTACACTGCGCGGGAAATTCTCAATATTAAAACTAGCTACAGTCAGACGGTCCTGCTGCGGTGCCAGAGCGGAGGTTTCACGTTCCAGAATACCGGGCACCAGCGTCAGCTCGGCCGTAGGCAGTATCATGTAATTACCGTAGGAGTAGCTGAGTACGCCAACTACCGGAGCGGCAAAACGATCGCCGGTTTTAGCTTCCAGAGCCGGCAGGCCAAGAATAAAGGCATCAGAATCCAGCAAAACCATTTCCGGATTATAATTTCCGTCGGCAATGCTTACACCACCACGGGCGGTCCGCCGGTCCGGCAGTACGTCAGCCCGGTCATCGGCAACGATAGCCAGCTCGCCAAATTTGCCAGAACCGGTAATTATCGCGTCGTTCATGCGCACCAGCATATTCTCCAGGCTTTCCCAGAAATCAATGCCGTCGTTTTCGGGATCGAAAACACTGGACGCGCCTACATTGCCGTCGTCGCAGATAATGCTGTTTGGCGGTATGCGGCCGCCACGGCCAATTACCACCGCGTCGGGAAGAGCGCAACCGGTAGCCAGTGTGGTCACGATAGTAGGGCTTACCAATTCAGTCATACGCAGTTCTTGATTAAAGCCGTATTCTTTAACGGTGCCGTTTACAACGACCATGTCTCCGACCTGCACTACTGGGGCGGCATTGAAGTACACCAGCAACCCTTCGGAGGTCGCGGGATTGTCGTCCGGCTGCGGACTCTGCATCCAAAAGCCCTTGCTGTCTTTGGCGGTAACAATACCGACTACATTGGTCACTACCTGGTCGGCATAGGGTGACACATGCGAAGCGCCCTGCACTTCATGAATCTTCATGTACGAAGAAAGGTCAATCGCACCGGCTGCATGGAAAAAGCCGGTAGCTGAACCTGCCCGTTTGCCGTCGGCACTGATGGCCGTTACATCGACACGATAAAAACCGTCAGCAAGTCCGGCAAGCTCACAGGTCTGCCCGGTTGCCACACTAACGCCATTTACATACCAGACATATACGGCATTTACATCCTCGGCAATTGCAGCGGAAAGCTGCATGACAGCAGTGCCGATCAGCTGGCTGGAAAGTCCACTGATGCTTACAGTAAGCGGATCACCCATGTCGGCAATAATTTCCACATCGATAGTTCCGCCCGGCTTGTTTACTTCCAGAAACTCGAAAGTACCAGAAGTCAGCGCGCCTTTTACCAGCCGTACGGTTTCTACCGCACCCATTACGGTGATGCCATTATCCTGCAGCTGCACCGAAAGGGTATAATAACCGGCTGGTATTGCATTTGAACTATAGGCGGCGGCAGCTCCATTGATGCTAAAAGCCAGTGATAGCGCATCACCCTCGACCGGGGTCAGAGTTGCCAAAACCGAAGGAACATCAATATCAGCCTGGTTCCAAAGCACCGAAAGGCTCAGGCTGGCATCGCCTTCATACGGCCTTACAGTAATAGATACATTAGTGGTCGTTCCGGTATGCACCGTTGCAGCGGCGCTACCGGTTCCTATTACAGTTCCATCCTCATTAAGGGCATTGGCGCTAAGCGTCCAGTCGCCAAAGACCAGCCCTGGAATCTCCAGCGAGCTATCGGATGTTTTTTTAACAAATTCTGCGCCTGAAGGGCCTATGCCTGATACCTCATACTCGGCAATATCCATCGATATGCCGGGCAGAAGGGTGCGGGATGTAGCATCGCCGAATGCTACCAGCAACGTGCCGGTATATTTGTCCAGACCATCCAATGGGCCGTTGCAGGCGGCCAGGGCCATCATCAGAGCGATGCCAATGATGCCAAGAATACTAATACGTTTTTTCATGAACTCTCCTGAGAATATAACGTGGTGTCTGATAATTAAACGGATACGTATTCTTGGCCAAACAGCCATCATCAAGGACAGGGCCAGGAATTGTCCATGAAGCAAAGAATGACGTTCCATCCACTACCTTCCGGCAACGCCGGGGGGGTCTATTATGAAACCCGTTTTCAGGACTTGTCAACTTTTATTTTGTATATAGGTGACTAATTTTGAACACCAGGAAACCGGTTACAGTTTCCTGGTTTCCCAGTTTCCGCTTCAGTATGGCTGTGCCGCCAACGAAGCCGCCTTTAAGCCATTAGTCTTGGCCTGCCGCCGCCAGCCGGCCTCCCCCATCAGCTTGTACAGAATCCAGGGAAACTTATGTTGAGTAAAGATATTTTTACTCAAGCGCCCTACAGGGTCGGTTATTGCGCCATGCAGCTCTTCGAGAGCGGCAAAAAGCGGCTGCCGGATTGCTGCCTGGGGCGGGACGGCCCTCAAACCGCGAATCATCTCTCCAGTGCCGAAACCTATACCGCCACACCAATCCAAACCGTTGGCAATGCAAAAGTTCTGGCAGATGCGCAGGGCACAGGCGTTTTGCTCTCCTTCATAAAAACCACAATTGGAAACGACAAACACCCGTTGGGCAGCAGTAACGCCTGCAGCGGCTCTGGCCGCGGCATAAGCGTCAAGATAGCGCATGAAAGACGCCGGTAGACTGTCGACATACAATGGAAACACCAATAAAAGACAGTTGGCTGAAAGCAGGTCTGCCGGTATCTCCGGCAATCGGCTGGCTGAGCTTTGTGCAGTACCAGCATTCCGCAGTTCCCGGATGGTCGAAACTGTAATCCATTGCAGTCCCGCGCCATCAAGCTGCCGCAGCAGCTCAAGTATCTCATTAGAATTTGACTGCATACCACGCGGGCTGCCGTTTAATGCCGCTATAGTCATTTCTGCCCTCCCTGTATCATAGTGGCGAACCAGGTCTGCAGGCTGGCTGTAGCAGTCTCGTCATCCAGAGACTTTTCCGCCGGCCAGATCCAGGTATACTGCTTGCCATGGCCACCTATGTTATCCCGTTGAGCCTGTGTATACTCCATAAAACAATCATGTTCGGCCGCTGTTGCGGCAGCATAGCCGAGAGCCAGCAGCTGCGGATTTTTGGCATAACGCTGCTTATGGTGCATCTCGCCATTAAGCCTGCGGAAATACGGGTGCAGCAGCGGCAGCATCCGGTCGGCATAATACTTGAGCAAAGTAGAATACCCGCCCCATTGAATTGCCGACAAAAAAAGCAGGCGGTCCGCCTTCAGCAGCGTGGAGAGAAAGTCCGGACCTCTGTCTTCCTGCAGCACACAGACTCCGGGTGATTTAATCCAGCAGCCAAAGCAACCGATACAGGCCTTCATACTTGCCTCGTTCGCATCAAGCAAA
>JAHIWF010000036.1 GCA_018815555.1 Spirochaetota bacterium
CAGCGCGTTGAAAAAACGCTGCATTGTTCCGCTGTCAGCGGCGTGCAATATATCGGCAAATTCCTGAACGGCTAATTTCCCGCGACAGGCGGAAACGAACTCCACACCACCACTGACTTCGGCTAAAGCCGGCAGAAGATCTGCTTCAAATTTGCTGTTCTCGCGGACAGATTCCGCCAATTTCAACTGACTGGCCAATGACAGTCTGGCAATAATTTCGGCCGCTGCCCTAATGGTTTCGATTTTCTTCATGATTTTCTCCTGCAGGCTTTTAGGCGGAATCGGGGACTTCTTAAATGAGGCTTGTTCGAGTAGTTTTTTTAGTAGTTGACGGGACTCGTAAATTCTGCTTTTTACCTTTTTTTCGGTAGTCTGCAGCAGCACTGCGATTTCGGCGTAACTGAATCCGGACCAGTATTTCAGAATCAGATACTGCTGTTTGCTGTGCTCCAAATGCTCCATCGCAAGTCTGATTTCTGCAGCAGAACAAGTTTCGCGGCTGGTATTGACTATTTCCGGGTGCATTTCGGATTCGATAGGCAAGTCCGGATCGAGGCGTTCTTGGCGCAAGTGGCGGCTAAGGCAGTTCCGGCATATTGCGAACAGCCAGGCTTTCAGACTGGACGGATTTTTAAGGGTTTCTATTTTTAGATAGGCTTTAACAAATGTTTCCTGGACAATATCGTCGGCGTCATGTGCCGGAACCCTTTTCAAGGCAAACGCTGAAAGGATTTTTCCGTATTCTTTTACAATATCACAAAAATTAGCTTCAAAACCGTTAATTTCCATTGTACAACCCTTAGTTCATTATACATAGGTAGACGCGGCTTTCCGCTGAAAGTTGGATAAAAAAACTGGATACGCGGATAAGATCCTTAACGCCAAAAAAAAGGTAAAAAAAGGCGGACCGGCAAACGCCGACCCGCCCTGTTTTTAGTTACTGGTCACCTTGCAAAGCTTAATTTCCTTCTTTAACAATCTCCACTTTGATGGCGTCACTCATGTCTTCCTCGGCCGCCGGAATGGTTACGGTAAGTATACCATTGCGCAACACAGCCTTGGCTTCGGCCTGCTTGTACAAAGCTGCCGGCACCGGAAACTCGCGGCGGTCAATATCGCGCATAAAGAAGGGGCGCTGTCGCTTCTGTCCGGAATCATCCTTCATATGTTCGGGCAATGAGGCCTTAAGGATCATCATGTCACCTTTAAATGAAAGATCAATGCCAGCTTCCTCAAAACCGGGCAGCAGGAACTGGAAAACCAGGGAACCGTCCTCGTTTTTGGAACGCATAGAGCGAGGGAAACCACCGCTGCCAAACTGGAACTCATAGCGCTCGCCCTCAGGCCGACCTTTGCCGAACTCCTGCTCAAAAGCGCGGGCACCGTCCTTCATTTCGCGCACAAAATCACGAAAACCATGCTTCAGGTCCCTGGCCAAATCGTCAAACGAACCGTCGGACATAAATGGATTACACATATACTGCTCCTTGCGCCCTCTTGTGCAGAGGCGCTGCCGCACCGGATTGCAGCTCGCGTACCGGCTTAGCCTTAAATTAGGGCACCCCATACGGGACTGCCACCGTGGCTCCGTCCGAGTCTCGCAACGAAGGCACACCCTAAATATAGTCAAAGCCCGGCCCTTTGACAAATTTTTGAGCAAAACTTTACAAATCAGACGGGCGTCCCGGCGCTGCCGCGCCGTCGGCTCGCCGTTCCAACTCCTCGCGCTAGCGCTGCGGGGTTTCCACTATGCCCCTGACGCAAAACCCAGGTATCTGCCGCCAGCCAACCCCAGAGCCAACCGGGCAGGCAGCGGGGGTCAGATGGGAGCCAACCGGGCAGGCAGCGGGGGGCAGATGGGGGACAGTCCCCGAGCCTGGAGCTATTCGAGTTTTCTGGAGATTTCCGGGCGGAGACAGCCCTCAAAAAAATAAACCGGTGTTTTCCCTTCACGGATAGCCCAAACCGTGCTATTTTGGGTTGGTCCGGCCTATTGTGTAGCCGGCCGAAAGGATGCACATGGAAACCTGTGAACTTGGCGCTTTTTTGGAAGGCCAGCAAACGCGGCTGCGGCAGACGATAGCCGATCTCGCCAAACGATATGACTACGTATCGGTGCTCGGCACTGATTCTTCCGGCGTTTCTTTCCGGGTAAGTCCGCAGGAACGCCGCGTCGGCGACTCCATGTGGAGCGAGCGCGGTTTTGTGTTTCGGGTGCAGCAGGCCGGCCGTATCGTCGAATTTGCCCTTAATGTGTTGCCTAAAGGTGATTTAGCCGCAACTATTTCGGCCCAAATCGACCAGCTGCTCTCCGCCGGCCCGGATGCACGACTGTATCCGGCTCTGCCGGATGAGGCAGCCGAGGCCAGCCGCTTTGCCACTGTTGCCGAAAACCCACTCGCCGCCGATCCGGCCAAGGTTATGGACCGGCTGGCTCTGGCCCGGGCGGCACTGATGCAGCAGTCGCCGGAAATTGTCTTTTCGTCGGCAAACGCCGAATTCGTGCGGGTGCGTAAAATTTTCCTGTCGCCCAAACGTGATCTGGCTCAGGCTTATTTCTGGGGCCAGGGCTACCTGATAACGGTGGCCAAACGCGGCGACGAAACCCGCGAGAACTACCAGCCCTTCTCCGGTTATATGGGCCTTGAGCTGCTGGACGAACTTGACAGTAAGGTAGAGGCTCTGGCAACAGAGACCATCGAGCTGTTGTCGGCTGAAAAACCGCTGCCCGGTGAATACGATGTTATCTGCGATCCGGATGTTACCGGCCTGATAGCCCATGAGGCTTTTGGTCACGGAGTGGAGATGGACATGTTCGTAAAGGGCCGGGCCCAGGCCCCCGAATATCTCGGCAAAGCGGTAGCCAGCCCAATTGTGGACATGTACGACACCGCCGCCGGCATAGAGCAGTGCGGCTCCTACTTGTTCGACGACGAAGGAACTTTTGCCAGCAGCACCAAAATAATCGACAAAGGAATCCTGGTCGCGGGCCTCTCCGACCTGCAGTCCGCCGCCAGTCTGGGGACAAAGCCTACCGGCAACGGCCGTCGCGAAGCCTTCGACCACAAAGCCTACGCCCGCATGACCAATACCTATATCGCCCCCGGCAAAGACAGCTTGGAGGACATGATAGCTTCCATTAAACACGGCTACCTGCTGCAGAAAATGAGTTCAGGTATGGAGGACCCCAAAAACTGGGGCATACAACTGGTGCTTACCGTTGGCCGCGAGATCGTCGATGGCAAACTCAGTGGCCGGATGGTATCACCGATTGTCTGTTCCGGCTATGTGCCCGAGCTGCTCTCGAGCATCAGCATGATCTCCGGCACGGTGGAACTGGGCGGCTCCGGTGCCTGTGGCAAGGGCTATAAAGAATACGCCAAAGTATCCTCCGGCGGTCCGTACATCAAAGCAAGAATGAGGTTAGGATAATGTTACATTTAATAGAAAGCCTGATAAAAGCCGGCGGCCGGGCCAGCGAGTACCGCATCGCCGAGCGTACTAAAAATGGTCTGGAATGGTATTTTGTACGCGACCGGCTGGACAGTTCCCGTGCTGTCGTTACCACCCGCTACGAAGTAACCGTCTATGTTGACTCCATCAACCCCGCCGCCGATAACCCCGCCAGCGCAAGAACCCGCGGCGAGTGCAGCGTACTCATCCAGCCCGGTTCCACCGAGGCCGAAATCCGGACCATACTGGACCGCGCCCTGGATACCGCCGCCGGCATGAAAAACGCCTGGTTTCCGCTGCCCGAACCGGCTGTCAGCCAGAATGCCGTAGCTACCAGCCGCTTCGACAGCCTGAGCCTGCCCCAGGCCATGGAGGCCGTGCGCTCTGCCCTGTACAAACACGACGGACTGGACGGCTCCACCATCAACTCGCTCGAAATATTTTTGTCACAGCAGCATATTCATTTGCTTACCTCGCGCGGCGTGGACGTCAGCTGGAAAAGCTGGAACGGTTTCTGCGAGTATATTGTAAATGCCGGCACGCGCGGCAAGGACGAAGTGGAACTGTATGCCGACCTGCATTTCGCCGATCTGGACGAAGCCCCCCTGTCCGAGGCGGTACGCATACGGCTGCAGGCAGCCAGCGACCGCCTGGCCGCCGTTCCCACTCCCGAGCTAAAAGGGCTGCCGCTGCTCTTATCCGGCCACCTGGCGGCCGACCTGTACGAATACTGGTTCCAAAATGCCCAGGCCATGGCCGTCTACGAAAAACGGGCCGCCTTTGCCGTAGGTGACGACGTAAGCGCGGGGCAGGGCTCTCAAAAGCAAGGCAGTACCAGCCCTCTAGGCGATCCCATAAACCTGCGCGCCATACCCACACTCGCCGGTTCCCCCCTCGGCGCGCCTTACGACCAGACCGGCTTCGCCCTTAAACCGGTAGAACTAATCCGCGATAACAAAGTACTGGCTGTCGTCGCTTCCAGCAAATACGCGCATTACCTGCAGCTGCCGGCCACCGGGGCCATCCCGCTGTTCGAAGTGGCCGGCGGACACGACGAGGCCGCCACCCTGCGTGCTGTAGACCATCTGGAGGTTCTGGCTTTTTCCGATTTCTTTGTAGACAGCACCACCGGTGACTTCGGCGGCGAAATCCGGCTGGCTTACCTGCTTAAGGGCGGCAAACGCCAGCCCGTATACGGCGGCGCGGTTACCGGTAATTTGGTAGACAACCGCGGCCTCATCCGCCTTTCGCGCGAACTGGAAACCAGTGCCAAGGCGCGTGGCCCGGTCAGCTGCCTGCTGCCGATAGTCAGCATAACTCCGGCAGGCTGAGGCAGGTATGAAAACCTCCGGCCGCAACGCTGTTCTGGTCACGCTTAGCTTGCTGCTCTTACTGCTCAGCGCATGCCAGCTAAAAGATGGCTACAGCGCCAGACTGTATGTACGCAGCCCCAGCCTGGCCCGCTCCGATGGCTGGCTCACCCTGCGCGAACCCCTTACAGACGCCAACAACAGCTGGATTATCCGCGCCGTCGATTTTCGCGGCACGGACAGTCTGCTGTTTACGGTGGTCACACCTACAATCGCGCGCTTAGCTGCAACAGTAAAAAGCCAAAAACTCGACCTCGGTCTGTACGGACCCGGCGGCCAGATACTGGTGCTTACTATGGCTGATCCACAGAAGGCCGCCAGTTACATAAGCAGTCAGGAACTGGCTCCCGGCGAATACCGGCTGGAATACCGCGCTGCCCGCAAGGTAAGCGAATTTAATATCGTGCTGCAGCTGGATAACTGAGCAATAGCCGGCTGTCTGCGATTTTCCGACTGGCAGCCGGTTGCCGGTTGCCGATTTAGCGGTACCCGGCAACCTTGTTTCATTACTTTGGGGCCTGGACGCTCACTCTGCCGGCTGGCCCCGACTGCAGTGCCCGGCCTAGCGCTGGTCGCGCTTGGTTGTCTTGCGTTCTATAAACGGCAGGATGATCTTGCGCAGCCGTATCGACTTGGGCGTAACCTCCACCAGTTCTTCGTCCTGCAGGCACAAAATGGCCCGTTCCAGCGTAAGCGGCTGGATCGGCGTCAAGGTCAGAGCCTCGTCTTTGGTTGTCGAGCGCATGTTGGACAGTTTTTTTTCTTTGGCCGGATTCACGTTCAGGTCGGTAGGCAGATTGTGCTCACCGATTATCATGCCCTCGTACACCGGGTCGCCCGGTCGTATGTACAGGCGGCCGCGCGGCTCCAGGTGGTACAGGCCGTAGGTAACGCCCTTGCCGCTGCGGTCGGAAACCAGGAAGCCGTTGTTCTGTTCGTTAAAGTCGCCGCGGTAGGCTTCGTAGCCGGAGAACCAGGCGTTCATCATGCCCGTGCCTTTTGTGTCGGTGAGGAAACTGTCACGGTAGCCGATGAGCGCGCGCGAGGGCACCGAAAATTCCAGTCTGGCCCGGCCGCCGTCATGCAGGGTGTACGAAAGCATGCGGCCCTTGCGCATGGACAGCTTGTCAGTAACGATGCCGGCGTAAGTCTCCGGACAATCCACCGACAGATGCTCCACCGGCTCAAGTTTCTGGCCATCCTTGAACTTGAAGATAACTTCCGGCCGGCCGACACAGAGTTCATAGTCTTCGCGCCGCAGGGTTTCGATCAGGATGACCAGTTGAAACTCGCCCCGGCCGCGTACCACAATGGCCGCCCCGTCGGCCGGATCAACCTGCAGCGACACATTTTTCAGTGTCTCTTTTACCAATCGTTCGTACAACTTAAGCGTCTGCAGTTTTTTGCCTTCCTGGCCGGAGAGCGGCGAGGTGTTTACAAAGAAGCGCATGGCCACCGTAGGCTCGTCCACCAGAAAGCGTTTGAGCGCCTTGGTAGCCTCGCGCGTGCAGATG
>JAHIWF010000312.1 GCA_018815555.1 Spirochaetota bacterium
TACTGTGCGTGCTTGCGTCATGGCTGGCGCTTTGCTATCTTGAAGTAGTAGTCGGGAGGAAGGTATGGATTTTTGCATAGTGGGGCTCTTGTTGCTGTTGCCACGAAGCAGTTACGGGCTGCGCCAGGCCTTCAGTGAAACCTTAAGCCTGTTTTACAGCAGCAGTCTGGGTTCTTTGCAGCTTACACTTAAAAAGCTGCAAGCCCTGGGGTATGTGCAGCTAAGCCACCAGCAGGCCGGCGGGCGGCGCAAAAAGACCTGGCAGGCCAGTGCGGCTGGGCAGGCCTGGTTTGTAAAAACCATGTTTGACTCTATCCCGGCCAGCCGGCTTGAAGAAACTGCCCTGGCCAGGCTGCATTTTCTGGGTTTGCTGCCGGACAGTGCCGACCGCGTGACCGTACTGGCTCTAATCGTAGCTACTATCGAAAAAGCCTTGGCCGGCCTTGAGCAAATGCAGTCGCAGTACAGCCAAGTATTCATTCCGCAGGAATATCGCGATATGGCTTCGTATCAGCTGGCCACCTTGGATTACGGCGTGCAGAGTCACCGCCAGGCACTGGAATGGTTTCGCCAAAGGCTGGATGCAGAAAAGCAGCGTCCGGCTTAGGCCAGACTGCTTAATGGAGGCAGCTCAGCCGCAAAGCCGGAGCCAGTCAAAAGCCAAAATCTGTACACGTAGCGAAGGGAGAGCACGATGAAAGTATTCATGATTGGCGGTACCGGGCTGCTTGGAAGTGAGGGAGCCAGGGAACTGATCCGCCGCGGGCACAGTGTTACTTCGATATCTTTGCCCCCACTGCCGTCGGGGGCGCTGCTGCCCCCGGAAATGGTTGTGGATTTCGGCAATTACCTGGAGCTTTCTGACGAAGAGCTGCGCGCTCATCTGCGCGGCTGTGAGGGGCTGGTCTTCGCTGCCGGAGTGGACGAGCGCATCGAAGGTCCGCCGCCGATCTACGAAATGTTCAGTAAATATAATATTATACCGCTCCGGCGGCTGTTGGCCATCGCCAAAGAATGCGGTGTGCGCCATTGTGTCATTTGCGGATCGTACTTTGCCTATTTCGACCGGGTGTGGCCGCAGAAGCAGCTGGCAAAACACCATCCCTACATCCAGAGTCGGGTGGACCAGGCGGCTCTGGCCCTGTCCTTCGCCGATGAAAATTTTGACGTGGCGGTTCTGGAACTCCCCTACATTTTCGGCGTGCAGCCCGGACGCAAACCGGTATGGGTATTCCTAGTGGAACAGATCCGCAGCATGAAGCTGGCAACTCTCTATCCGAAGGGCGGAACGACCATGCTGACGGTACGCCAGGTTGCCCAGTGCATAGCCGGCGCGTTGGAACGCAACCGCGGCGGCCGCAATTATCCGGTAGGGTGGTATAATCTTAGCTGGCGCGAGATGTTAACCATTGTGCACCGGCATCTGGGTATTCCGCATAAAAAAATTATAACAATACCGGATTGGATGTTTCGCCTGGCCGGCATGGGAATAGTCAGAAAACAGCAGGCGGCGGGTCATCAGGGCGGACTCGACATGGTGGCCTTTTCCGAAGTCATGTGCGCGCGGACCTTCATAGACAAGTCGACCATTGAGCACGAACTGGGCGTGCAGCCGGACGACATTGATGCGGCTATCGGAGCATCCATCCGGCTGTGCGTAGAAGTACTGGACGGCAAAGCACAGGTGATCGGCATGAAGGCCGAAAACCCGGCTTGAATATTCGCTTTGCGCTGCGCACCCGGCAGCGGAAAAAATCCAGGCCATCCGGCAATCTTGACTATTGCCGGCAGAATCGTGATATTTGCATATATGAAAACCAATACAATTCCCGAAAGGGTAGGGGAACAGATAGTACGGGGAATCGCCGCGTTTGTATGCGTATTGCTGGCTTCGGCTATTGTGCTGAGTATTTTGAGCGGTCTGCCTGTGATAGCGGCGTGCATCGCGTTTGTGCTCTTTATTGACTTTTCGCTGCGTGCTGGCGGATTGGCAAAAATCAGCGTTTTGGCCATGCTTTCCCGGCTTCTTCAGGGAAAGCTATTTTTCTTTGCGCGCAGGGCTATTGTTTTAAAGCCGAAGAAATTCGCTGCTGCCATTGGCGCACTGCTCTGTCTGGCTGCGCTGGCGCTGTGGCTCTTTCGGCTATATACTTTACAGTATGCGGTTCTGTTGGTTTTACTGGTATTTTCATTCCTCGAATCGGCGTTCAGGTTCTGCGCAGGCTGCAAGATTTTTGCATTATTGGTGCGGCTCGGCCTGGCCCGCGAAGATATCTGCGAGGAGTGTATTCTTCCCGGCGGCGAAGGAATCTGACATGGAGGAGTATTGGTCAGAAGGGCCGGAAGCTTTTGGTCCTGTATCATATGAGCCAGTGTGCTGATGAAAGTTTTAATTACCGGAGCCAGCGGCTTTATCGGCGGTCACCTGGCGCACACACTGGTGGATCAGGGCCACGAGGTTCAATGCCTTGCCCGCCCGGGAAGCAGGCTGAGGCAGTTTAAAAACGCCGGAATACGCATTATCCGGGGTTCTTTCGAGGACGATGCTGTTCTGGCCGAGGCTGTACGTGGTGTAGACTGGGTTTTTCACCTGGCTGCTGTCATCAACGCGGCCAGGTGGTCTGAATATAGACTGGTCAACACCGTGTACACTGAATTGCTGTTGGCTGCCTGCTCAAAAAGCCCAAATAAAATCAGGCGCTTCGTATTCGTTTCCAGTGTGTCCGCCGCCGGTGATTCCGGCTCGTCAGGCTATCCGGACGAAAATGCTGATTGCAGGCCCGACGACTGGTATGGCAAAAGCAAGCTCGAAGCGGAGGCAGCGGTTTTATCCTATGCTGCAATTTTTCCAGTTACAATCCTGCGCCCGCCTTTCGTAATAGGCCCTCGCCAAAAGGAACTGCAATTGATCATGCAGCTTCTGAAGGCCGGAATCTACCTGACGATGGGTAGCGGCCGTAAGCA
>JAHIWF010000313.1 GCA_018815555.1 Spirochaetota bacterium
ACTGCCGGGTAAAAGCCGGCAGCCGCGCTCCCCGGTCCGTCACCAGGATTAAATACCACGCCAGCATCGAACAGCAGGCGATACTCGCCGGGTTGCTGGATACGCATTTCCTGATATGTGGCCACAGTACCGTTCCAGCCATCAGCCTGCGGTTGGAATTGCTGGTGGTGATGAGCGGCAGACGGCCACTCCAGGGTCTGCCAGCCGGCTTCTTCCTGTCGCTGCAAAACCAAAACCGGCTGTTTCAGAAACACTGGTGCGCCGATTCCCTCAAGCAGCAGCTGGGCCGACAACAGGCTGCCCGGCCGCAAGTGGTCAAGATCGGCAATATACCGGGCCGCATACTGTCCAAGCGCGCTGATGCCTTCCGGATGCGTCGGCAGCTCCAGGCAGTCTACCGTGCGCGCTGCCACCTGTATCGTGCGTTCGCCATCGTTAAAACTAAGCGCTGGCAGCGTAAAAGACTGCCGTGCGGCCAGGAGAAAACTGTCGCCGCCCGGCAACAGCTCAAAGACAACTCCAGGCAGCGAAAGCGCCTGCTGAAGGACCAAAGGGCGGCCGTCACTGGCTACCAGACTGCCGCGCAGGCTCTGATAGCGGTACACCGATGATGGCACTTTCCACTCGGCCCGTACAATAGCGGCCGAAACAAGCGATGACGGAAGCTGAAAACGGATGTTCCAGGTTCCCAGACTGCGCTGTACCTTTCCGCTAATTACCGAAAGGCTTACAGAGGACTGGGCAAAACGCTCGGTGCCGGCACTGCCGCTTGCGCCGGGACCTGAAGCCGGCAGAACTTGCAAGCGCTCCGGCCGGGAGGTAAAGGTATAGGTGAGCTGTACTGCCGGGCCGGCAGCGCCGCTTAAGGGTTGTGCTGACGAACCTAAATACACGATAGCCGCACCGGTCTCCGGTGGCAGCAGCCTTAAACCCGAGGCTTCCAGACCGGATACCCGCAGGCGCAGCTCGAACTGCTGGCCAGCCAGCGGAACTGCCGGGGCCAGTTCAAAGACCGGCAGGGCAGCCTGCGCGCTTAAACCCGGCAGCGCAATAGAGATAAGCAGTGCTAACAGCAGGCAGTGCCTGCTCCGCCCCGGCTTAATGGTCGGCAAGTGCTGGATCGGCATCGCCGCCTCCTGATTTGAAAATGTTGCGCCGGGATGCCGAGGAAACCGAGAACAGCCCAAAATCGTCACCACTGCCCTGCTGCATACCGGCCCGTTCACGATCGGAATTGGCACTGCTGCCGCTATCCAGCTGCTGTAGTACCAATTCCACAGCTTTTATCGTAGCCAGCCTGCCCGGCTCCAGTCGCAGCGAATCGCGCAGCAGAGTCAGAGCCAGGCTGTACTCTCCATCTCGGTAATACAGCACTCCCAGATTGTGCCTGGCCCGGGCAGCCAGAGTTTTATCCGGCGCTTCGGCAGCCAGTTCCAGCAGCTCGCGGGCAGCCTGCTCTTCCTGCATTGCCAGATACACGTGGGCGGTGTTATAACGGGCGACAGCGGCTTGCGGGCTTTCCATAACGCTAAGATAAGCCAGTAAGGCATCATGGTGCCGGCCATTGCGGAAACGCTGGTTGGCCTGCCAGATACGATAGCCGTTGCTGAAATCAGTGCACGCCGACAGTAGTATAGCCAGCAGCATACATAAAATAGTACAGAAAAGGCGGTATCGCCCGATGAAGCTCATGAAAGCCTCCCGCGACCGGTAACATAGAAAGGGCTTGAACTCAATACCGACAGCACGAAAAAAAATACAGCCGCGGCTATAAAAATCCAGGAACGCGATATCGGCTCGGCCGACAGTGTGATGGCTCCGGAGGGCCGTAATCTATCGCGCAGCAGGGCGGCCGCCTGTTCGGCCACTACGCTCAGATCGGGGCGGGCTTTAGCGGAGGCATCAAGATAGTGCCCGCCGCTTGCCTCCGCCAGTTCTCTAAGGTAGGAGGCGTTCTGATTCAGCCGCACTACCCGTCCCTGAGCATCACGCAGCGCGACACCTTCAGCCGTGCTTAGCGGCAGAGCCTCCTCCGAACCGAAACCGATAAAAAGCAGCTGTTCAAACTGCTGGCCAAGCTCTTCGATTAACGAAGGATGCACAGGAGCGCTGGCATGGCCATCGCTGAGCACCAGCAACAGACGCGAAGCCGACGAGGCGGCAGCCGTCAGCAGGGAATTGAGTCCGGAATCGAGCGAGGTGCCGGCCTGGGTCATGCTTTCCGGCAGCGCCCAGACCAGGGTATCGAGAAAGGCCTGGCGTACAGCGGTGGGGGGCACCAGCTGCATGCTGTCTCCCTTAAAAATTGTGAGTGAATAATAACTTGAAGGAAAATGCTCCGAAATCTGACTTATGGTCTGCTTGGCGCGGTCCAGGCGGTTGCTTTCGCCTTCCGGCAGCAGCATGGAATTGGAAACATCCAGCAGAAAAACCAGTTCGCTTTCGCGCACCCGTTCCGGCAGATAGCGCAGACCAAGTGCCGGATCAGCCAGGACCAGTACCATGCAGACCAGCAAAGCGCCGCCGCTCCAGGCTGAAAGGCGGCGACGCGCCAGATAGCGCGCACCGGCGTTGTTCGCGGCCTTGCGGGGGGGGCTTGCGGCGGCGTCTGATCTGGTATGGCCGTCCAGCGCTTCGACAAACTGGCGCATCCGCCGCAGGCTTAAGGCAGAAAACAGCATATATGGAAATAACAGCAGCAGCAGCCATAGCCAGAGAGGATGAGCGAAGCTCATAGCACACCTCCAAGCAGCACTGTCCGAATAAACCAGCCCGCCACAATGAACAGACAGCACAGCAGCCATAATTGTCTGGTAAAATACTCTCTGGCTTCGGGATTGCCCAGGCCCTCTGCCGATCCGGAAAGAGCGGCATCTGGATCCACTTGTTCCAGCCAAAGACTGAGCTGAACAAGGTGGTCTGCCTGGGCCGGTCCTAGATAGCGGCCATTGGCGGTACGTGCCAACTCCTGCAAAGCCGGTTCATTAAAATCCGATTCGTAGCTTCCGCGCCGCTGTTCTCCTGAGTACGGATCGATATAATCCATATCCACAGTACCTTTGGTGCCTGCGCCTATAACCAGCAAGTATACCTGGTTACGTAAACATTGCAAAGCAATATCACCTGGATACACCCGCCCGACATTGTCTTCGCCGTCGGAAACCAGCACCAGTACCTTGCGCCGTCCGTCAGCGGAAACCAGCAGCGAGTAAGCCTGCGACAGGGCAATACCCAACGCGGTTCCATTACCCAATAGACCGGGCTTTAGCATGTCCAGCCGTTCTCGAACGGTTTGATGGTCCGTGGTTGGCGGGCAGATCAGTGCTGATTCAGCACCGAAAGCCAGCAGCCCGATCGAAGCCGGTGCGTCGGTTTTTAGAAAGGCTTCCACAATTCGCACAGCTGCCGTCATCCGGTTCGGAGACAGGTCCAGGGCAGCCATGCTTGGTGAAACATCCATCACGATCATGACATCGGTTCGCGGACTTCCGGCAGCGGCCGACGGAATACTACGATACGGCGCAGCCAGCACCAGACACAGGAGCAGCCAGGCAAGCAGCAAAAAGAGATGACTGGCCTGCAACAGCAGATGCTGAATAAACCCGGCCCCCGGCATGGTAGAGCCCTGCCAGACATCCAGCGGCAGCGGCAGACCCTGCACCCTCCGGATATGGGCGGCTTTGCGGCCGCTTAGCCGATGGCGCTGCAGTAATAGATAGAACAGCGGAAGCAGCCAGAGCAGCAAAAAAAAGGGGTAACGCAGGCCGTTCATGAGGGAAGCTCCGATTCTGCCGGCTGTGGCCGAGCTTTTAGATTCGACTGCGCTTGGTCCTGCAGCCTAGTCTCCAACAAATTGACCAAGACACGCATGTCCTGCACTGCAGCCGGCAGGGCAGGATCTGGCCGGCCTTCCCAGCATACGGCTTCACCCCTGCGCAAAAGCAGCATCAAGCCGTTGCGGACATCCGGAGGCAGCCAGTCGGGCGGCAGCTGCTGCAGTTCCGTCGTAGCAAGAGCCGGCAGAAAGGGCAGTTCCGGCCGGGGCTGAGTTTCGGCCTGGGGCTGCCCCTGCCCCCGGGCATCAGCATCAGGACCGTCCCGCCAGCGCAGATAATCCGGACACGACAGTCTTTCCTGCAAAAATTCACCGATAACACGGATAAAGCTTTGCCAGGCGGTCGCATCGGAATCAGCATTTTTTTCCAGCTGACGCAACTGCCGTTCCAGAAGGCGCAAGGCGCGGCGGGTCCGACGGCGACCCGCCGCAGCCAGCCTAAGTCCGGGCAAGAAGATTGCCAGTCCAAGCAACAGCAGCAAAAACAGGGCAAGTGCCGCCAGCAAGGCTATAAGTTGGTAGCGGAATCCGCGGACTTCCAGCTGCCCCAGGAGATCAGGTTGATAGCCGGCATCCAGAGCAGACTGTACCTGAAAGCTAAGCGGCGGAAAGACCAGGCCCTGGTATTCAGGAATTTTCAGCCAGTTTTGCCCCGGACTCCAGGCTATAAGCTGCAGGACCAGACACTCCAGCCCATCAGCGGCGGGAGTCAGTTCAAGGGAAATGATATCCGGAGGCAGCATGCCGACAGCCAGGTTTTCCGAGGGGCGGGAATATTCCAGCACTCCTGCTGTACGGTCAAAAAAGATGCGCATGCGGATTTCGCTGCCAAGCGGAAAATTAGCCGGCAGAATTTCCACCCTGTCTACCAGAACATTGGTTTGACCAGGCTCGCTGCCGTCGGCAGCCACAGAAGCAGAGGCACCAGAGCCGGCTATCGCGTCTGCAGAAGTTTGAGCCGGCAGCCTTTGCGGCTGTACCAGCATAAGCAGGGCTGCATACAGCAAAACCGGCAGCAGGCGGCGGCTATACATTGCGTCCTCCGCGTCGCCGTTCAAAATAGCGGATCAGTTCAAGCGCCGGGTCGCAATCGCCGGAAAGTTCAAGCACCGGCAGCCGGCCGCTGCGCACCGCCGAAAGCCATTCCAGTCGCCGGTTACGCGCCTCGGCCGCCCACTGGCGACGATACTCGGCCGAGCCGGGTGCACACAAAACCGTACGGCCGCTTTCGGCATCGGCCGCGCGTACCAGCAAAGGCTTGCGGGGCAAGCCTTCGTCCAGCTGGTCTTTAACCAGCACAGACACCACATCATGGCGATGGGCCAGCAAGGCCAGCGGCCGGGCATAATCTTTTACCAAAAAGTCACTGAAAATAAAAACCATCGTCTGTTTTTTAAGTACAGAAACGGTCATTTTTAAAGCTTCCGGCAGGGGCGTGCCCACAGTCGGCGAACGCAGCCTGCCCGGTAAATCCAGCGGCCGGTTCTGCGCCTCCGCACTGCTGCGACCGTAAGCAGCCGAATCAGACCGTGCTCCATCCACGGCCACCCGCCCCGAACCGGACAGAATGGCTTTTATGAAACGCCGGATTTCGGCCGGTGCCGCACTCTGGCTAAAGGCTTCGTACGCTGACGGGCAGTTTTCGTCCGGCTGACCGAAGAGCAATCCGCCAACCTGAACATTATTGAGCAGACAAGCATGCGCCAGCAGCGCCGCCGAAAGCGAGGCAGTGTCATACTTACTGCGCCCTTGCCCGAAATACATCGAAGCCGAGCGGTCCACCAGGATGTAGACCGAAAGCCCGCGGTCGTCGATGTAGGTTTTTACGAAGGGGTGACCATGGCGGATAGTGGCGTTCCAGTCGATACGCAGGGCATCGTCGGTAATGTCATATTCGCGCAGGCCGTCAAAATCGATGCCGCGTCCCTTAAACGCCGAACGGAATTCACCGGCCAGCATCATGCGCGACAATTGAGGCGAATACAATACCAGGCGCCGCATCAGGTTGCGGCGGGATTCATAATCCATTAGGTCAACGGGACGGCAGCCAGCAGCGCCTTAACCAGAGCATCGGGCTGCACCCGGTCGGCCTCGGCCTCGTACGAAGGCACCAGGCGGTGGCGCAGCACCGCCGGCGCGGCCTGTTTGATGTCATCCGGCAGTACCGTATCACGTCCCTGCAGCAGAGCCATGGCGCGGGCCGCCCGGTACAAATATAACGAAGCCCGCGGGCTGGGTCCGAATTCAATGTAGCGGCACAGCTCGCGCAGGGCCTGCGAACGCTGGCTGGCGGCAGCGGCATCGCGCGACGGACGGGCTGACCGCACCAGACGCACCAGATATTCCTCGGCCACCGGCTCGAAACGGATCTCATATAACGAGCGTTTAAGCAGATCAAGCTCGCCGGGGCGCAGCACGGCCGCCGGCAAATGGTCAGCAGAGAGCGAGCTTTGCCCGCCAACTGAAGAAGTATCCGGCCGATAGCGGGCCGGCGAGCCGTAACGACGCACAATAGCCAGTTCTTCGTCCTCGTCCGGATAATCCACCAGCAGCTTCAGCATAAAACGGTCCAGCTGGGCCTCGGGCAGGCGGAAGGTACCCTCGTGCTCCACGGGATTCTGGGTAGCCAGTACAAAAAAGGGATCAGGTAGCCTAAGACTGCGGTCGCCCATACTAACCTGACGCTCTTCCATAGCTTCCAGCAGGGCTGACTGCACCTTGGCCGGAGCCCGGTTAATTTCGTCGGCCAGCACTACATTACAGAACACCGGGCCTTGTCGCGGTACAAAAGAAGCAGTTTTGGCATCATAGAAAAGCGTACCGGTTATGTCGCCGGGTAAAAGGTCGGGGGTAAACTGGATGCGTTTAAAATCCAGCCCGCTCACTGCTGCCAGAGTGCGCACCGCCAGGGTTTTGGCCAGACCGGGCACACCCTCCAGCAGCACATGGCCGTCACAGATCAGACCGGACAAGAGGCCGTTAACCAGTTCATCCTTGCCCACCAGACTCTGACCCACCGCTTTACGCAAACGGCCGATGATTTCGGCGGCCTGCACAAAGTGCCCGCCGGAAGCGCGTCCTGTTGTTTCCATGCTATGTGCTCCGTACACTGTAAAATTATACAGAAGTGTATCATAGCTGCCGCCGGAACTCCAATGCCGGATACTGTGCAAAAGGACACGATATTGCCCGTTCAGCACTAGTCAATTACGACGAAAAAAATAAAATATGTGTTACAATACACTGTACTAATCAAAAAAGTGCGCATAAAACAGGCAAAAACGGCCGAAGCAGGCATTTTGGCACATTACCTGTTCAATTTTTTTGCAAAAAGCGCCGAAAAATAATAGAATACTTGTGGGTATTCCGTTACAACAAGGATGGGTAGGCATAATGCATTATTCTTTAAACAATGTTGATATAGTGACCGCAACAGGGATACTCCCGAAAGCAGCCATCGCCGTAGAGGGCAATACCATACAGGACTTTAAAAGTACCAAAGTAAACATCGACCTGGGCGGAGACTCGTTTGTTTATCCGGCACTCATTAATATTCATGACCACATGCGTGGCAACTATCTGCCTCGGGTAGGCCCCAAGGGTGACAACTTTTACCTGAACTGGCTACCCTGGGACAATGACCTGAAAGCCTCCGCTACCTACGCCGAGCGGGCCAACCTGAGCGTGGAGCACATGTATTTCCTGTCGGCCTACAAGAACCTGTTTTCCGGCGTTGCTACAGTAAATGACCACTTTCCGCACGAACTGAACGAACCCTTCATCGACCTGCTGCCGATTCGCGTTATCCGCGAATACGCACTGGCCCACGAATGCAGCAGCTACGATCTGAAATGGGGCAAGGGCATCGAAATTGAACATGCCCAGGCGGTAAAAAATAACTGGCCCTTCATTACCCATCTGGAAGAAGGCTTTGACCCCGAATCGCAGGACGGCATCGGCATTCTGGAACGGCTCAAATGCCTGGACGAGCGCGATGTTTTTATCCACTGCATCGGCTTTTCCGACGAGGATATCCGCAAAACCGCCGCGGCCGGTGCCTCCGTTTCCTGGTGCCCGGCTTCCAACCTGTTCATGTTCAACGTAACCTGCAAAATCCGTAAAATGCTGCAGGCCGGAATTAATGTAGCTATCGGTACCGATTCTACCCATACCGGTTCGGAAAACCTCCTTGCCGAGATGAAAACGGCCCGCGAGGCTTACCGCACCATGTATGGCGAAGATCTCGATGCCAAAACCATCTTTAACATGGTGACCAGCAACCCGGCCAAGGCCTTCCGCATGCACGATCGCATCGGCAGCCTGGAAGCCGGCAAGCAGGCCGATATCCTGGTACTGAAGGC
>JAHIWF010000314.1 GCA_018815555.1 Spirochaetota bacterium
CATGCCGTGAAACCGGCTTGAACAGGTCCAGAATGTCGCGATAATCGGCCATTACTTCCCACTGCAGCCCCAGCCGGCGCAAGAGGTCCATTTTAATCAGGTAGTAGATACCAAAAGACAGGTCTGCCGGAATAAGGGCTGGTTCGGTTACCGCGCTAGCAGTGGCGCTGCCATCGAGGAAACTGTTCAGGCTGCTGTAGGTGCTGACCAGGGCCGGGCTGAAGGCATCGCGACAGACCAGAGCCAGGGCCAGGCTGTCGTCATAGCGCCAGCTGGCGCCCAGATCAAAACCGGCGGCGCTGATCATCCGGAAGGGTTGACCTTCCATGAGGCTGGCCGGATCGGAGATGACAGCCATAACATCAAAGAGGTTGCCTGTAGAGCTTAGTTCGGCGCGGATAAAGCCCTTGGGCATGATTCCCAGCTCCAGAACCTGATTACCGGACAGCTTAAAGGCTTTGGCATAGCCGCCGGCAAAGAGCAGCTCTTCTCGCACTGTAATTGCTGCATAAAAAGGCGAGGACACATTGACGATAGCCTGGCTGCGGTTAAAAAAGCCGAAGCCCAGGCCATGACCGACATAACCAAAGGCCAGTGGGCCGGCAAGATCTATCGCCGCATACAGGCGGCCGTTATCATCTATCAGTGCCGGCAGCAGTGCAGCCAGATCAATATTGCCATTCAGCATCGACGGCAACTGATTAAGTAGGTCAAAAACCGGACCACTCAGATTAAGGGACAGGTCGGCTATACCCCATTTGCTGTCGTTCATGGCAAAGCCGGCCGGGTTGGTAAAAAAGGCCTGAAACGAACCGGGTAGAGCGGCATGCAAGCCACCGGCAGCAGTAGCCGCGGCGGAGGGCGGCAGTACCGTGCTTATTTCCTGAGCAGACACCAGGGCGGAGGCTGTCAGCAGGCTAAGTGCTATGATCGCAGTCCAATGACGTTTCATGTTCACCTCTTCAGGAGCGGGCAGACGGGCTGCCGGTCTCCGGGATTCAGGTTCCAGACCACCTCAGGGCGGCTCGGGATAGATGGCCGGGCTGATTACTCCAGCGGCAGGAAGGCCAGGAGGAATCCGAGTTCCGATTCTTCGCCTTCAGGAATCAAGGCCAGCAGTTCAGCCGCCAATAAGAAGTTTGCATTGTCCTCCAGACTGCTTAAGTCTGGCGGATTGTCAGTATCGGTCAGGTCAATTCCTTCATCAGTCAGCGTCTGGAACATCAGACCAATGGCGGCTGCCGCCAGATCGTCACTGCTGATGCCTTCCGGTGGGTTGTCGGCAATCAGCTGTAGGGCTGCGATATCACCTTCAGAATAGTCGACAGTGCCCAAGGCTGTAATCATATTGTTTAAGGCCGTTTCTGCCGCAGCCAGATCAGCTTCGCTGGCACCTTCGTCCATTCCGGCGAGCAGGTCAGGCAGACTGCTTACGGCGGTATTAAAAGCGGTGCCGGTGTTGGAGGAAAGCAGTACGCTGCTGACTAAAGCTCCGGCCAGTTCGTTGTAGGCATCTGATTCCGGGTCAGCCAGGGCTGCCGCTTCTGCCTGCCCCAGTAGTATAGGTGTAAGAGAGGCAGCCAGCATGGGGTCGTTGTTGCTTATGGCCTGATCCAGATAGGTCAGCGCGTCTTCGGTGCTTATGTCAGCGGAAATAGGCAGGGTAGCCCGGGCCGCCCAAGGGGTCAGCGAGCTGGAGAAAAAATCCTGGCAGCCGGCCAGCAGCAGTGCTGTTGCCAAAACCGCAAGTATCATTCTGGTTTTTAGTGATTTCATGGTAAACTCCCCGCACATACTCTATAGATTGTCGGCAAAAGCTTTGCCGGCATTAGTCACCCTTAGTGCATATGTACCAGTATAGCACAAAGTACAGCGTAGTACAGATTGCGCGCTGGTTTCAGAGTGCTATTGCGGACAGATCATGGCCCGGCGGAAGCTTTGCGGTAGTTTCTGTATCGACCAGCAGCTGAATCCGGCCGTTAAGCTCCTGTCCGGCGTTTCTGACTGCCAGTTTCAGGTAGTCGTCGCTTACAGCACTGCGCCAGACCGCTGTGTCATTATCGTTCGCGGTATTCTCATCTGTCCGTTCCAGCACCGCCTGCAGTATGGTTCCCCGTCGCCGGCCGGCGAAATCCTGGCGCAGGCGCAGGGCCAAGCGGTTCAGTTCGGCAGTGCGCTGACCGGCAATGCTGCTGTCCGTCTGATTCGGCATAGCAGCGGCGGGAGTTCCGGGGCGGGCACTGAAAGTAAAGGCATGCAGCCAAGCAAAGCCGGCCTGTTCAGCCAGCTGCATGGTGGCCTTAAAATCGGCCTCATTTTCGCCGGGAAAGCCGCAGATCAGGTCAGCTCCCAAAAAGGGGTCTGCTCGCAGCGACTTCAGCCTTTCTACAGCCGTAAGCACCGCTCTGGCAGTATAGCGCCGTCCCATGGCGGATAGAATCCGGTCGCTGCCGGACTGTACCGCCAGATGCAGATGCGGTTGTACCCGCGGATTGGCAAACAGCTCCAGAAAAGCGGCGTCGATCCGGTCCGGCTCCCAGGATGAGATACGGAATTGCAGCTTTTTTGTTCCGTTGATGAGCTTGTGTACCAGTGCACAGAAATCCATATCGCCATGGCGGTATTGCGATAGATTTACGCCGGTAAGTACGATTTCCGGTGCGCCTTGCTGCTCCAGTTCGAGGACTCGCTGCAGGGCCAGCTCCGGATTCAGGCTGACACTCTTGCCCCGGGCCAGGCAGACCCGGCAATAGGTGCAGCGGTTATTGCAGCCATCCTGGATCTTAAGCGAAGGTCGCGAATGAAAACTGAAGGATTCGGGTGCAAAAGCGAAGGGGTCGGCCGGAACCGAGCGCACTGTGCTGAAAAGGCTTTGGGCATGATCGTAGAGGTCGATGTGGTCGGCGGCGGCGCTGCTAAGGGTTTCGGCCACTGTAAGCAGCGAGTCCTTGAACTCGCCGGGAACAACGACGACCCGCGGGGCCAGGGCGACCACTGTTTCGGCTTCCATTTGTGCGTAGCAGCCGGTGACCAGGATTAAGGCGGCGGGGTTGCGCCGGCTGGCCAGACGGATTTCCCGACGGGCTTTTTGCTCGGCCTTGCCGGTAACGGTGCAGGTGTTGAACACATAAATATCCGCCGGGCTGGCGCTTGCAATCGAATCGGCCTCGGCGCTGGCACCGGCCGCGCAAAAGGCTGATGCCAAAGACTCGGTCTCAAGCTGGTTAAGCTTGCAGCCGAAGGTGCGGAAATGTACTTTCAGGGACATACCGCTTAGCCGCGCAGTTTTTCGTTGGCCCGGTCGCGGCCCAAAAGGGCGTCATTGAGTGCCGGCGAGATCTTTAAAGCTTCCTGGTAGGCCTGCAGGGCATTTTGCCAGTCATTCTGCTGTTCGCGGATAAAACCGAGGCGGCTCCACCAGCGGGCGTTATTGGGTTCGTACTGCAGGGCCGTACGCATGGCAATGTCGGCGTGATTCAGTTTGTCCTGCTTCAGATATATCTCGCCCAGAAAATAGTATACAGTGCCGATGCGCGAACCGTCAGGCAGCTGATTGATGTAATTGGTAAAGTGCCTGATGGCTTCCTGGTTCTTGCCCTGGTAATAGGCGGCTTCGCCAAGAATCTCGATGATGCGCGGATCGCGGCGTACTGTGTTATAGGCCTTGCTTGCGTAGAGTTCGGCATCGGCATAGCGTCGAAGCGAAATAAGTGACCAGCCCAGAACCACATACGATTCGATGTTGTCCGGTGTTGCCTCAATTTCCGCCATGCAGATCTGTCTGGCTTCTTCGAATTTGCCTTCACGGTATTTTTGCAGAGCATCCTGCTGCAGCAGAGTCTGGGCCATAAGTGGTGCGCAGAGTGCAGCAAGCAATAGCAGGCAGGTTAAACGCCGGATATGGTTTGTTGATACAATGCTCATGTTTTTTTCCCCGTCATGGTACAGGCGCCGCGATAGAAGCAACCAGATTCCATGCTCACTTCTTCGGCGGTAATGTCGCCGTCGACATGGCAGCAGGCATGCAGCTCTA
>JAHIWF010000315.1 GCA_018815555.1 Spirochaetota bacterium
GAGAGAAATATCGCCAAGGTGACCAAGCAGCGCATCGCCCTCAAACACTTCCAGGTTATACAACATGGTACGGCGCTTCTCTTTGCGCTTCAGGTGCCGGTACAGGCGCACTTCGCTTACCTTGCAGGCGTCCACAATGTGATTCAGTTCCTGCCCGCCCAGTTTCAGGTAGGTACCCAGCTGCGACAAGACCTTGGCCGAATGCGCCGAAGCGGCGGCTCCGTCGGCTGCCTCCTGCACCTGGCCATGGATGCCGCGATAGCCGTCCAGCTGCGCCTGGATTTCCGTGTCAAAACGCTGCATCGACGAATTCACCAGCTCCGACACCCGCAGAACCTCATCCAGCACCTGATGCTGACGTGAGAACACATTGCGGAAAGAATCCATCCCGCTAACGATCTCGCTGATACCCTGCTCGATGCCGCCGAAAGCTTCCACACTGGTACCAGCCAACGTTTTCAGTTCTTCCGCCTTGCGGGCACAGGCCCCGGAAAGCTGGGCGCTCTGCCGGATATCCTCCGAACTGGATTTAAGAAAGGCTTCCACTTCCACGATCGCTTCACGCGAATTGGCTGCCAGCGTCCTTACCTCCCCGGCGATAACCCGGAAACCCAGCCCCAGTTTGCCTACCCGTGCGGCTTCGATGGACGCGTTGGTAGCCAGCACATGCGTACGGTCGGCGATATCCTGAATGCCGGCCAGCACCTGGCCGATCTGCTCGGTGCGCTTGTTCATGTTGTCCAGCTTGGCATCCAGACCGGCTATCAGACGCGAAAGCTCATCGGCCGACTGCGAGGAAATATCCATCTTGCCACGGCCGGCCAAAGCCCGCTCGCGGGCGTCACCCATCGTGGTCACCAGGGGTTGCAGACTACCGGTAGCCTCGGCGGTAACACTGTCCAGCTCGGAGTACAATTCGGCCGAATGCCGGGTGCGCTGCATCAGATCCTGCACCTCGGAAGCCAGCGCCGAAAGGGTTGCGCTAAACCCGGCCGCCTTCTGCAGTATCAAACCCATACCCGCCGCCTGTCGGTCGGACAGGTCGGCCAGCTGCCGGGAAGAAAAATAAATATCAGCCGAAAACAGGTTAAACTTGCGGATGGCGGCGACTATGTCCAGAAAAATGCTGTTAAGTTTGTAGGTAAAACTGTTGATGCGTTTAAGCAGCCAGTCTTGCCCGGCAACAGCATCTTCAGGCAACTCCACCGCCAGGTCGATAACATCAGTCTCGTGCAGCGACGCCATAGCAGTGGTAAGCGAAGGTTCACGCCCACGCAGTAGCAGCAGCAACACCAAGCCGAGCAGCAAGCAGACCAACCCAGCCACCAAAGCGGCAGCCAGCAGCTGCCATGCAGTCAGCTGAGGAAACAGCAGCCAGAGCACACAAGCCTCCACCGCCCCGGCCAGCAGCCCGGCCAGCGGAAACAGCACCATACGATTTTTACGTTTCAACTTTGATGACCTTTCAGCCTATACCCGCCTCCACCACGAACCCTCACGGAAGCAGGGCTAAAAAACTGTTCAATATATAAGAAACAGTATGCGCCATGTTCAGTATTCTGACAAGAAAACAAGGTGGTTTTTAGTGGTCAACAGGGCATATCGGTAAAAAAGGTGGACAAAAGCCGCCCTCCGGCCGTATAATCCGCCATAACGGAGGTACTGTATGGAACTTAAAGGATTGGTAGCCGTCATCACCGGCGGCGCTAGCGGCATAGGCGAAGCCATTGCCCGATATATGGCCAAACAAGGCGTAAAAGTAGTACTGGGCGACATGAACCAGGAAGGCATCGACCGCGTGGTAGCCGAAATCAAGGCCAGTGGCGGACAGGCAGCAGGCAAGGCCGGCAACGTAACCAGCGACGAAGATACCGCCGCCCTGATGGATTTTGCCGTAGAGCAGTTCGGCGCCATCAACATTGCCATCCCCTGCGCCGGCATCATCCGCGACGGCCTCTTCCTGGCCACCGACAAAGAAACCGGCAAGGTAAAAAAAGCCATGTCCACCGCCGACTTTAAAGCCGTCATCGACGTTAACCTGGTAGGAAGCTTCATCACCCTGCGCGAGGCTGCCCTGCGCATGGTAAACAACGGCTGGGCCGGCGTACTCTTTACCATCTCGTCGGTACAGAAAGTCGGCGGCGTCGGCCAGCTTAACTACTCGTCCACCAAAGCCGCGGTAGCCATGTGGCCCAAACTGCTAGTCGGCGAGTTCCAGATGCGCGGCATCAACAACATCCGCGTCGTCTCCATCGCCCCCGGCTACGTCGGCACCCCCATGGTAAAAGGCATGAATCAGGACGCCCTGGCCAAAATACTTTCAGGCGTGCACCTGAGCCGCCTCATCGAACCCGAAGAAATCGCCAGCAGCATCGCC
>JAHIWF010000316.1 GCA_018815555.1 Spirochaetota bacterium
GATCCACTTCCGGTTTGGCGGCCGCCGGAGACGGTTTTACCGGAACCGCTGTACTGGGCGCTGGAGTCTGCTGCGGCTGCTCCAGCTGCTGGGCCACCACAACACCGTTAACGGCGGCTCCGGCCATCGAGGCGCCTACCCGCTCGGCCATCCCCAACAATATCGACAGCTTGCCTTCGCCTTCGGTAGAAGCCTGGTTGGCAATAACGCCGGTTTCTACGTCAATCATTTTACAGGTGAGAAAAAAGGTGTCGGCTATCAACTGCACGCGCGGTACCACCACAAAATCCGCGCCAAGAAAGCGGCCAGCCTGGGTAATTTCGGCATCCGATACCATCCCGGACAGCTGGAATTCGCGCTCAAAAAGCACCTGCTGCACATTGCTGCGGTCCAGCACCTTATAGCGGCCGGATACCACAAAACGTTCGATTATTTTCTCGGTTACCGGCACTATTACTGATTGATCCATCTTGGCATCAACAAGCGTATCCAGTACCGCAACCTTAGGCTGGGCAAACACGCTAACACAGCCAACCATCAGCAAACACAGGGCAGCAGCTACTTTATTCATACGGCCTCCCGAGCATAGCGCCGAAGCTGTGGCTCGGCGAATATACATCAATTTGAGTATAACGTATAAAGGCAGGAAATCAAGCGGCAGGGAAAAGGAGCATCAGCCGTGTTTGCGCCGGCCACCATGCTTTGGATCCTGCATGAAAGCGGCCAACTCGCTGTCGGTTCTGGCCGTTGCCGGCCGGTCGCGCATGAAACTGTACAACAAGGTATAACCGGCTTTACGGCGCCGGCCGAACAGTTCGCGGATTTTTTTGTCCATTTCGGCGATAGTCTCAAAGCCGTATATTTTTTCGCGCTCCTGGCCCTCGCCGCTGCGCCAGGCAACAGTCAGGGCATAAGGCGCAGTCAGCAGTGGTTGCCGGTCATGCAGCGTATAATAGAGGATTTTTCCGTCTTTTCCGGTTTTAAACAAAGTAATAATCATCACAACATATATCGGCCAAATTAGCCTAAAACTTCAGCCGCTCCCGGAATTCTTTCTGCACTTCAAAATAGTACAAACCGGCATCCATCAACGGACACACCGATTCCAGAATTTTCCGCAGCATCGCCTTAACCGGCCCGGCAGCCAATTCATCTATCAACCTATAGTAATAATACACTGATTCTTCAAAACGCTTCTCATGAAGCGGCTGCACCACCAGCTCTTCGAACAAGGCGGTCGGCGTCCGGCCATTCTCTTCGATAAACATAGACACCCGCTGATCCTCGCGCAGCCGCTTGCGCTCCACCATCCCCGCCAGGCGCGCATACGTATAGATGTTGATGCGGTTGATACCGGTAAGCACTGCCGCCGCCTCAAGTAGTTTAAGCAGCTTGCGGCGGTCGGTACGCAGCTGCGCCGGAAACAGCCGACTAAACCGCTCCCGGGCAGGAGCAGGCAGCTCAGCCAGCCACTGCGCAAAGCGCGCTTCCAGCTTCGCCTGCGGTTTCAGAAAATACTGCAGACCGGTAAGCCGGCCGAATGTCTTCATCGTATCCAGATAACCCAGGCGGCGGTAATCGCGGATAAAATCAGGAGTAAAATCCAGAATACTACCCATCTGGATGGAGTTTTTAATATACACTACCCGGCAGCCGGCAGTGTCGAATTTCCGCACCAGGCCAAGCCCGGAAATATCCACCACTATTATATTTGTATAACCACGTTCCCTGGCCATCGTAAAAGGCATGTTGTCGAACAAACCGCCGTCCAGATACTGCTTCTTATTTATCATAAGAGGCTTAAAACCGGGCAGGGCTGAGCTGGCCATCAAGTAGTCCACCAGCGCACCCTCCGACATGTCCTCCAGAAAAATCTGGCAGGGCTGCAAATCGCTTACATTAACCGTAACAACACCAAGATCGATGCCGCTGCGGCGCAGCTTCGCCTCGTCAATTACGTCGCACAGCAGCTTTCTTAAAGGCGCTGTATCAAAACCCTTATCGTGCGAAAGACTGCGGTACAGGCGCAGTACAGCATCCTTGTCGGCTCTCTTAAAACTCAAAACCCCATGGTCAACCAGCTTGTCCGGCAGGCGGAAGAAGCTGCCGATATTTATGTTGTCCACAATCTGGTTCAACTCGGTCCAGGCATTCTGGGCCATGCAGGCAGCCATAATCGCCCCAATGGAATTGCCGATAAAAGCCGTGGGCTGGATATGCAGCTGGCGCAGCGCTTTCCAGACTCCCACATGATACACACCTTTTGCCCCACCCCCACTGAGTACAATACACCATGGCTGTTTTTTCATACAGCTAAAACTCCTTACGCATCGGCGTCAAAGCCCTTGATCCTGGCAAACAGCAGACGATAAAAAAGCTTGGCCACAGCTGCCTTCCAAAGCGGAATGCTGCAATCCACATAAAAATGCCGCTGATCCCAGCCCTTGCCCTTCCAGTATAGCGCATCGTAGGGAAGTATCTTCAGTGCCAGTACTTTTTGCACCTGGTACAAAGCCAATTGGCGCAGACTTGGCTTAAATACCGCTTTACCGGCCTGCAAAACCTTAATAAAAGCCGTAAATTCTTCTTGCGCAAGCGGCTTGCCTAAGGACCCTACATCACGGGATACACCTCCAGTATACAAAAGACCCCAATGCATGCAAATAGTAGCCAAATAGGCAATGGTTTCTTTCTGATACGAACCCGCTGTAGTTACCAGTACCATAGCCGGCTTGCCTACAAGTACTGGACGGTGAAACCAGGCCGCGGTCCGGTCGATAAACACTTTCAAGGCACCTGATACTCCGCACATGTACACCGGACTCGCCAGAATGACACCGGCCGCGGCTTCCAACTTTGCCATCAAGGCAGCTGAACCGTCATGAAGCGCACAAGCATGACCCTCTACACAACGATGGCAGCCAATACATAACTGAACGGTATAGTCGAAAATAGATTCAACCAGCAGCTCATAACCGGCAGCCTCAATAGCTGGCCGTAATGAATCAGCCAGGGTCCAGGTATTACGTTTTCGGCGACTACCGACTAAAACCAGTACATAGCCCTTGCTGCCGCTCATACTCATAAGCCTCCAGACTGTAAAAAAACCGCTCCCATCCGGAAGCGGCCATTAGCAAAGCCAAACACCATTTTTATATGCGCGAGTGGTACTCGCGTGCGAGCTGCGCTTGCGCACAGCTCGCAATCACTCTGGCATCGCCTCGCAGCGATAACCCTTCAGTTACTACTTCTTGATATTGTAAAAAGCGTTCCGTCCAGCATATGCGCGAGTGGGACTCGCGTGCGAGCTGCGCTTGCGCACAGCTCGCAATCTTCTCCGCATAGCGGAATACGCGAATTACTTTTTAATGTTATAGAAAGCGTTTTTGCCCGCGTATTCCGCTATGCCTTCCATGGCGTCTTCGATGCGCATGAGTTGGTTGTATTTGGCGATGCGGTCGGTGCGGCTCATGGAGCCGGTTTTGATCTGGCCGGTTTCGCAGGCGACTACCAGGTCGGCCAGGAAGGTGTCTTCGGTCTCGCCGGAACGGTGGCTGATGATGGCGGTGTAGCCGGCACGCTTGGCCATGTTGATACACTCGATGGTTTCGGTAACGGTACCGATCTGGTTCAGTTTGATCAGGATGGAGTTACAGGCGCCCATGGCGATACCCTTCTCCAGGCGCTTGGTGTTGGTTACAAAGAAGTCATCGCCGACGATCTGCACGCGGTCGCCCAGTGCCTTGGTCATCTTTACATAACCTTCCCAGTCGTTCTGGTCCAGCGGGTCTTCGATGCTGATAATCGGATACTTGTTCACCCAGCCGGTAAACAGCTCAATCATGTCGTCGGCGCTGAACAGCTTGTCGGGGTTGGACTTCCAGAATTTGTAGCCTTTTTTGCCGCCCTCGTCGAACAACTCGGAACTGGCGCAGTCGAGGGCAATGCCAACCTGCTCGCCGGGCTTGTAGCCGGCTTTTACAATGGCCTTCATGATGTATTCAAGGGCTTCTTCGTTGCCGATGTTCGGAGCAAAGCCGCCTTCGTCGCCAACGGAAGTATTGTGGCCGTCGGCCTTCAGAATGCTCTTAAGGTTATGGAAAATTTCGGCGGTCATGCGCATGGCTTCGCGGAAGCTGCTGGCGCCAACCGGCATTACCATGAATTCCTGGAAGTCGACCTTGTTGTCGGCATGCTTGCCGCCGTTGATGATGTTGGCCATCGGAACCGGCAGCAGGGTGGTGTGGGCACCGCCCAGATATTTGTACAGCGGCATATCCAGGTATTCGGCGGCAGCGCGGGCGCAGGCCATGGAAACGCCAAGAATGGCGTTGGCACCCAACTTGCCCTTGTTTTCAGTGGCGTCGAGGTCGATCATGGTGCGGTCAATATCCACCTGCTCGGTAACATCCAGGCCGCACAATTCGCCGGCGATGATGTTGTTCACGTTTTCTACGGCTTTAAGGACACCCTTGCCCAGATAGCGGGACTTGTCGCCGTCACGCAGCTCTACTGCCTCGTGCTCGCCGGTGCTGGCACCGCTCGGAACGGCCGCACGGCCCATGGTGCCGTCTTCCAGAATAACATCGACTTCGATGGTCGGATTGCCGCGGGAATCAAGAATCTCACGCGCTTCTACATATTCAATCATGCTCATAGGGTAACTCCTTGGAAATATAACAATACGGCAGACGGTGCCGCGCCGGATACTTTTCTTACCCAGATAGCCTAGTGATTTTGACGTTTACAGTCAAGTGTTTCAAGAATCAACATTGACCACTACACAAACGTATACTATAATCCGTGTAGCATGAATGAGCAAAAATTGGCAATATTAACCGAAGCAGCCAAATATGACGCATCCTGTTCCAGCTCCGGCTCACAGCAGCCGGCGATTGCAGGTGGGCTCGGTTCAACTGTCGCCGCCGGCATCTGCCATTCCTGGTCCGCCGACGGTCGCTGCATCGCCCTGCTAAAAGTACTGCTGACCAACAGCTGCGCCTGGAACTGTGCCTATTGCGTAAACCGGCGCAGCAACGACCTGCCGCGCGCCAGCTTCGAGCCGGAAGAACTTATCAGGCTAATCATGGAATTCTACCGCCGCAATTATATAGAAGGCGCGCTGCTCTCATCCGGTGTGGCCGGCTGTCCCGACCGCACCATGGAACGGCTCATTCATGTAGCCCGTACCCTGCGCCAGCGCGAAGGCTTCCGCGGCTACCTGCATATAAAGATAATACCCGGCAGCAACCCCGATCTGGTGCTGGAAGCCGGCCGCTGGTCCGACCGGGCATCTGTCAACATCGAACTGCCCAGCTCGGCCAGCCTCGCACGGGTAGCCCCGGACAAGCTGCCGGAAGCCATCTTCGGCCCCATGCGCGTGCTTGCCCGGGCCAGTGGCTTTGAGCCAAAACGGCTGCTTGCCGGGCCGCCGGGCGGCGGCCCGGCCGAATTACCCGACAGCAGCACCAGACAGCCCGCACAGCTACAGGCAACCTTGCCGCATACGTCTCCCCCGGCAGTTGCACCGGCAAACCAGCCAACGCAAGCAAACACTCCGGCACAGCCAGCGGTACCGGTAGAACTGCCCAGCCTTAACCCGGCCAGCGTCCGCGCTGCCCGCCAGAACCGCCAGCGCAACCCGGCCGCCGCCGTCCTGCCGGCCGGCCAAACCACCCAGATGGTCATCGGGGCCAGCCCCGAGAGCGACTACAGCATCTTAAACCTGGCCGAGAACCTGTATCTTGCCTATGATGTACGGCGGGTGTATTACTCCGCCTATGTACCCACCGGAGCCTCGGCCGCGGACATCTGGCTGCCAGAACAGCTGGCACCATCACCAGAACACCACAGCAACCCGAGCAACCCGGCCACAGCTGCCTCCCACTGCATCCCGGTAGCCTGTCCGCCAGACAGCAAGCTGCCGGCCCAAACAGCCGGCGCACCGGACTCCACTGTCGCCCGCACAATGGCCGCGCTAAACCAAGCCAACCTGCTACGCGAGCATCGCCTGTACCAGGCCGACTGGTTGTTCCGTTTTTACGGTTTTAATGCCGACGAGATACTCAGCCCGGAGCAGCCCTTTCTGGACCCCCGGCTGGATCCCAAATGCGCCTGGGCACTGCGCAATCTGCAGCTGTTCCCGGTAGACATCAACAAGGCCGACTACCACCAGCTGCTGCGCGTACCCGGCATAGGTCCGCGCAGCGCCCAGAAAATAGTACAGGCCCGCCGGCATGCCGCCATTCAGCCCGACAACCTCAGGAGGCTAGGAATCCAGCTAAAGCGGGCTAAATTTTTTATAACTTGCTCCGGCCGCCAACTGCTGCCCCGGCAGCTGCTG
This sequence comes from Spirochaetota bacterium, assembly GCA_018815555.1. Classification (GTDB taxonomy): domain Bacteria; phylum Spirochaetota; class Spirochaetia; order Treponematales; family UBA12059; genus UBA12059. The sequence continues at coordinate 6,344 of JAHIWF010000316.1, forward strand.
GACAACGACCAAACCCTGCGCCTCTGCCTGTTGCAGGACGAACCGGCCGGCCGGAACCCGGCCGGCGGCGGCGCGGGCGGCAACAATCAAAGCCTGCAGGCGGAGTTCGCATGGAACTGATACTGGAACACGACGGCAGCTACCCGGGCTTCCTCTGTGCCACTGCCGAATATTTTAACCACTGCCTGGGCAACACCGCCGGGAAACCGTCCCACAACAAGCAACCAAGCCCGCTCCGGTACGGCAATCAAACCCGCCCGCCCGGCAACTGGTCAACAGACACAACACCGCCCAATTCCAGCCAACCCGCCCCCAGACCAATCATCAAGCCAGCCGGCCAGCTCTGCGGCTTGTTCGAAGACTGCATAGCCATCAGCACCGACCCGGAGCGGGCCGCCGCCTTCCTGCACCGCCTCAGCAAGCGTGCCGGCTCCACTGCCACCGAGCAAATACGCCAGGCTTTCGGCTGCGACCAGACACAGATCGACGGCCTGCACCTGCACAGCGCTTTGGCCGGCACCCTGCTGCGGCTCTGGCAGGACGGCCCAGCAGGTTGGCAGCGCCTGGACGATCCGGCAGTTGCGGCCGCCAATAAAGCCTACACCCGGGCCAGCCGCGAAATGCACCTGTTTCAGGGCATTACCCGTTTCGCCGAATTAAGTGACCAGAGCATGTATGCCCCCATCCGCCCGGCCTGCGACATCCTGGATTTTCTGGCCCCCCACTTCGGCGAACGCTTCGCCGCACAGCGCTGGATACTGCACGATAGCGGCCGCAATATCGCCATCCTGCACTGCCCGCAGCGCGGCCTGCTGCGTACCGAAGGCTTCGAACTGGCAGAGGAAAACGTCGACACATTGCACTCCAGTAGCGAAAAACACATCCAGAGCCTTTGGCAGCAGTACTTTAATTCTGTAGCCATCCAGAGCCGCATCAACCCGCGCTGCCAGCGCAGTTTCCTGCCGCTCAAGCACCGCCACAAGCTCCCCGAGTTCGCCCCCACCATTGACAGCCAGGCCAAGCCCGACACACAATACTAACGCAGAGGAGAATAATCGGATGGAATTGCGAATATTGGACTGCGGGCATTTGGACTACGGCACGGCACTGGAGCTGCAACACGAGATTCTGGCCAAGGTACAGGAAGGCAGCGCGCTGGACACCCTTATGCTGGTGGAGCACCAGCCGGTAGTAACCATGGGCCGGCACGCCAACAACGCCAATCTGCTGCTGTCCGAAGACCTGCTCAAGCAGGCCGGCATCGACCTCTTCCATATCGAGCGCGGCGGCGACGCCACCTACCACGGCCCGGGCCAGCTAGTGGGCTACCCTATCTGCGACCTGAAAAAAAACCACAAAGGCAGCATCAAGCAATTCGTGCACCGCCTGGAAGAAGTATTCATCCAGCTGATGCAAACAGAATATAACTTAAGCGTAGACCGCAACCCCATAAATGCCGGCGTCTGGTACGGCGAGTCAAAACTGGTGGCTCTGGGTCTGGCCGTCCAGCACGCCGTAACCTTCCACGGGTTCGCCTTCAACATAAACACCAGGCTGGAACATTTTAATTACATCGTACCCTGCGGCCTGGTCGGCAAAAGCGTTACCTCGCTACAGCAGATACTGGGAGCGCCGCAGGACCTGGCCGCAGTCAAACAACAGGTTGGCAAGCATTTCCAGGCCGTGTACGGCTACGACAGCCTGATTCGCTAGCGCTGCGGCTGCCGAACGGTAAGACCGGAAACGCCACTCCGGTCCACACTGCCGGTCCACGGCTGCCGCCGGCAGGCAAGACCGCCCGCCGCCCGAGTCAGCCATCCTTCGCAAGCTCGCTTCACACAACCTGGTCAGCTCAAGCTCGGCCCAGGCCAGCCTCCATCGCCGCCAGCGATTTGTCGAAGCTCCCGCCCAGCCGCCGTGCGCCATCGGCCGTAATCAGCCAGTCTTCCTCGTTGCGCACGCCGCCAAAATCCATCCACTTGCCGGCCTCGTCATAATTAATAAACTCGGAATGCAAGCCGTCGGCCCGCCATTTCCGCCACAAACCTTCTATAAAGTAGATCCCCGGTTCAACCGTCAGCACCATGCCCGGTCGCAGTGCCTTGGCCAGGCGCAGACTCTTGAGTCCAAACTGAGTACTGCGCGGCTGACTGTCGTAGCCAACATGCAGCTCGCCCAGAGCCTCCATGTCATGCACGTCCAGCCCCATCTGATGCCCCAGGCCGTGCGGAAAAAACAGCGCATGCGCCCCGGCTTCCACCGCCGCCTCAACATCGCCGCGCATCAGACCAAGAGCCTGCAGACCGCGCACAATAGTCGCAGCGGCTGCCAGATGGGCCTGCCGGAATGAAAGCCCCGGCTTAAGCATGGACGCAGCCGTGCTGCCGGCTGCCAGCACCAGCTCGTATATCGCCCGCTGCCGGCTGTCATAGCGGCCGCTCACCGGAAAGGTGCTGGTAAGATCGCCGGCATAACCCATCGGCGTCTCGGCACCGGCATCCAGCAGAAACAGCTGGCCGGAGCGGCACACCCCGTCATAGCCGTGGTTATGCAGCACCGCCCCGCGGGTAGTAGCAATCGGCGGAAACGACGGCATGCCGCCACCGGCCAGAGCCACCCGGTAGGCCGTTGCCATCAGCTCGGCCTCGCTAACTCCCGGCCCCACCGAAGCCATAACTGCCCGGTGCATGGCAATAGTCGTATCGACCGCCTTTTCGATTTCGACGATCTCGCGATCCTCTTTTATTTCACGCAGTTCCACCATCGCCTGGATCAGCGGCAATGAAGCCTCCTCGCGCAGGCGCACCTGCTCAATACCGGTCAAATCTTCCAGCCAGTATTGCGTCTCTGCCCGGTACGGCGGCAAAAACAAGGGGGAAGAACCGGCCGCCGCCAAAACGTCAGCCAGAGCCGACACCGGCCGCAGCTCATCCGCCGCGCAGGCAGCCGCATATTCAGCAGCCGAGGGCCTGGGGCCGGTCCACACCAGCATGTCCATACTTAGTTCGTCGGCAAACAGACAGCAGCGCCCGCTGGCCACGTCGATAGTGGCAGCCAAGCCCGGCTCCTGCAAACCGACGCAGTATAAAAAGGAGGAATCCTGGCGGTAACGGTAGGTGTTGTCCGCATAGTTCATCGGACTCTCGACATTTCCCGGCAGCAGAATCAAACCGGAATCAACGCCCAGCTTTTGCAAGCCGGCACACAGCGCCGTACGGCGCGCCTTGTAAACTGATGAGTCAAACATGAGCACAGGGTAAAGCAGGAAAGAGCGGCGGTCAAGCAAAAAGGAAAAACACCCCAGCCGGCCTTAGTCGTCGATCAGTAGACCCTTCTGGCGGGTATCGATGGTATTCAGCAAACCCATCAGCTTGTCTTTTTCGATCAGGTCAATCAGGCGAGCCTCCACAAAGCGCTTGGCCTCGTCGGAGAAAGTACCGGCGGAAAGACAGTAGCCCTTGCCGGCCTTGGTATCCTTTATCTTCCCGTGAAAATCGCGCACAATCAGCTCGCCGATCGTGCCGGTAGCCCGAATCAGACGGAACAATACCAGATCCGACCAACGGCTGGTTTCCACCTCGGCCAAAATATCAGCCCACTCGTTTTTTTCCACCGAAATGTCCACGATTTTAATCTTGGCCTTCGGGAAAAAAGACAGGGTAAGCTTGCGGCAGAGCGTAAGAAAATCGCTGGCCGGAGCCATCAGGTACACCTGCAGATTGCGGTTGGAGTTCAGCTCGCGGTACTTGGCAAGCTGCATCACCACATCTTTATAATTCGGATACAGCTGCTGGATCTCGTTCATCAAATTGACAGCCTTGGCAATCTCCTGATCCTTCAGGTAGGTGGCAGCCAGCCGATACTTCAGCTCCACCAGAATTTCCACCTTGATATCCGGATGCCGCAACCCGATCTCGAAATCCATCACCGCCTTCTGGGTCTGGCGCTGATTCAGATGAATCGTCCCGGCAAACAGAGCGGCCGACGGACCCAGAACCGGGTCGGTACGCAAATGAGTAAATATGCGCAAAGCCTGCTCCGGCTGATTCAGTTCAAAGAAACACTCGCCCATCGCAAACAGGCTTTCCTTGTCGTCCGGCTGCAGATCCACCGCCCGCTTCAGGGCCGACAGGGCGTCACGATAGTTCTTTACCTTAAACAGCGAATGCCCAAGGTAACGCAGTGTCATGGCATGCTCAGGGTTTACCTTCAGAGCCGAACGCAATAGCAGAATGGCTTTTTCGTACTGCCGGCGCTGAAACTCCAGATACCCCAGATTGTAATTGGACTCAAAATCCTCAGCCTTAACCGCGTGGGCCACCGCCAGCCCCTTGTAGGCCTCGTCCAAGCGGTTCAGTTTCAGGGCAACCATACCGTAGGTACGGTTTATCTCAAACTCGTCCATCTCCGGATTACCGGCCGAAACATCCAACAGTGCCTCATAGACCTTAAAGGCCTTGTCCCAGGCCTGTTCGGTATAATACACCTCGCCCAAAGCCAGCAAGGCGTCCGGATCCTTAGGATTCTGGGCCAAGCGCCGGTTGGCCTCTTTAAGAATCTGGGCATGATCCTTGTCGCGATAACGCTTCTTCTGCTTCTTCTTGGCAGACTTTCGTTTGGGAGAGAACAGCGTGCCGCCGATCAGAATGACCAAAGACAGAAAAATGATAGGTATAATGATCGCGAAATATATTCCCATGCGGTAATTATGATTTGCGCCCGCCGGCTTGTCAACAATAATAAAAAAAACCCGCTCCCACCGAAGTGGAAACGGGTTCTTGCGGGTGCCGGACAGCTATAAGCCACCCGGCTGCAAGGCCGATATATTACCAGCGATTGCCGCCGCCGCCACCGTATTCACGGCGGGGCGGACGCTCGTTGGCTTCGTTCACGCGCAGTGAACGACCGTCAACTTCGCGGCCATTCATACCGCTGATAGCGGCCATGGCAGCGTCTTCGCTGGTCATTTCTACGAAACCGAAGCCCTTGGAACGGCCGGAATCGCGGTCGATAACAATGTTCACAGAAGCAACTTCGCCGAATTGACCGAAGGCGGTACGGAGTCCGTCTTCGCTGGTGCCGTAGGAAAGATTTCCTACATAGAGTTTCTTAGCCATTAGATGGTCCTTTTGCCGGTTAAACCGGACTTGAGATAATGGTGGTACGATGTCGGGGTTTGAAGGCCAGAATTCAGCCAACACGAAGATGCGGGATTTGCCAAAAGCGGTGCAGAGAAATACACGTTATAAATTCGGCGAAAATCAAACAGGTTCACGGTCCTCAAAAACTCGATTAGTATCCAACAAAAATACAGTATACTATTATGCAAAGCATGTCAAACCCTTTTGTATGTAAAAACCACAAAAAACACCGCCAAGCGCACAAATATTTACAAAAGGTGGGGGAGCAAGGCCAATAGCCAGCCCGAGACACCAGCCGCGCAGGGACAAACAGTGTAATAAACGCTGCTCCCCCTCGGCCGGGCTTCCGTCCCGGCCTGCGCCCGCGCCGGCGATCCCGGCCTGCCCCCACTCCTGAATCCGTATCCATGACCAGATTATTGCCTCAGACCGGAGTCCACAAATCCGCCAAAAAGTCCTGCCAAGGCTGCACCAGAATCCCGTCTTCGGTAATACGGGACCGGTCTTCCATACACACCAGCACACGTTTTGTAAATTGGGCTTCTTCAGCCACGGCGCGCAAACCGCGTAAATCAGCGGCATGTACCCTGGCAGCGGCCTTTACTTCCACCGCCAAGCTGTTTCCTATAATGAAATCAACTTCCAGGCCTTCTCGGGTACGCCAATACCACATAGTCTCCTTGATGCGCCGATACGACAGCCAGGCGCGCAATTCCATAGCGATAAAATGCTCAAAGGCTACACCGAATTCCGCACTGGCCCGCGGCAGGGAATGAAACCCTGCCAGAAAATTAGCAACACCTACATCGAAAAAATAAAACTTGGCAGTGGCTACAGCCTTGCGCTTGGGACTCTGCCAAGGTTCTAGCATAAAACCGATAAAACTGTCTGTCAGAATATTAAACCAGGCCCGTACCGAACTAGCAGGGATTCCACTATCACGCGATATATTTGCAAAATTGAGCTGTTGCCCGTTGCTGATGGCAGCAAGACGCAAAAATGAGGCAAAGTGGGCCAGATTCTGTACCAGAGACTCTGCCATCACCTCTTCTTTGAGGTAGGTGTGAATATACGCATCCAGTTCTTCCTCAGGC
>JAHIWF010000317.1 GCA_018815555.1 Spirochaetota bacterium
AAGGTTAAACAGACCATGCAGGGCGAAATGGCCCGGAATACCGGTTTGGCTGGTCTGGGAGATCTGGGCGGACTCGGCAGCATGAATCCCTTCGGTGGCGGGAACTCCTGATTAAACTATGAAAGCACTTGATGAGCTGGTAAACCTGCTGGCCCGGCTGCCCGGTATCGGCAAAAAAAGCGCGGCCAGAATGGCTTTTTTTCTGCTGAAGGGCGACGGGCAGTATGCCAGTCTGCTGGGCAGCCGCATTGCCGGTATCCGTGATGCGGTGCGCTTCTGCACCCAATGCGGCAGTTACACTGACCGCGATATCTGCGATGTGTGCAGCTCGCCGGCCCGCGACCGTCAGCAGCTCTGTGTGGTGGAACAACCGCATGATGTGCTTACTATCGAAGCTTCCCGCGAGTACCACGGGCTGTATCACGTACTGGGTGGCCTTATCTCGCCGCTGGAGGGTGTCGGCCCGGAAACCTTGCATCTGGATCGGCTGCACGACCGGGTGCGCACTCTGGGCATCCGCGAAGTTGTTCTGGCCACCAACCCCACGGTGGAAGGCGATACCACCGCCCTGTATGTAAAAAAAATCCTGGAGGATACCGGGGTAGGTCTATCGCGCCTGGCTACCGGCATCCCAGTGGGTGGCGACCTTGAATATGCCGACCGGCTTACTTTGGCCCGCTCCTTCCGCGGGCGCATTCCGCTCTAGGGTCTGTTTGCTATTTTATCATAACAATTTTTGATAACCGGTTCCAGGTTCGGCAGATCCGCTCCGGTTTCGGCAAGGGCTGCCTTTTCTGCCGAGCCGGCCCAATCCATGTACGAGTTGGTATAATTCCTCATAATAAAGCCGGTGATCAGGGCTTCTGCCTGTTTCAGCTCGTCCTGATCCAGCCGGCGGCGGCTGTGCTTTCTTCCGGTAAGATACTCACGGATACTGATGCCGATTTTCTTCATAAATGCTTCGCGGTACACGTCATAAGCACTGCCCGACAGTTTACGGATGTAATCGGACACCGACAGTCCCGGGCTGGCTTTCTGCGTGTAGTGCGGAGCTTTGGCCTGTTTCGGTAAAACACTTTTGGCCGGGTTTGCCGTTTGCCGGCTCGTGGCTGCCTTTGTGATGCTGGCAGTGGTTGCTTTCCCGCCAGTAGTAGTACCAGCTGCATGAGTAGCCGTTTGTTTAGTGGCGGCTGCCGTATCTCCAGGAGTGGCTGCCGTGGTAGCAGGGATTTTCATCGCGGGCCTGACTTTTGTCCTCTGCGTTGGCTGCCCTACGGCAGGCCGCAGTTTTACGGAAGCTGTTGTGGGCGCAACGGTTGACGGCACATTTGGTGTCAGGCGCTGCATCCCGCTACTCCGGTTATCCGCTCCGTACAGTCTGGCCTTGAGGATTTTCCAGGCCTGCTGCATGTATAAATCCCCCTGCACGGTGTAGGAATACTCGGTGGTGATGCAGCTGGTCACCATGGACAGAATTTCATCGTCGTTATATTTTCGTAATCGACATATTTTTATGGTGTTAAAGATGCGGTAATGCTGGGTGTCGTATTTCCGCGAGTACAGGCGGATGATGCGTTCGAAGGCCGGATCGGCAACTTTCAGCCAGTATTTGAAGCAGTAAGCCAGGGCTCTGTCTTCGTTGCGCTCTATGCCGGCCGGGATTTCGATACGCTGGATGTCTTTTTCGTCAAAATCGATGCGCGACAGGTCGAAGAAATTCTGTTTGGCTGCTTCTTCTTTTTCTTTCTGCCGGGCGGCTTCGGTAGCCATGCTCATGGCCAGAAAATCCGCGCCTTCGGCCGTGTCGCTACCGGTCTGGTCGTAGAACTCGTCCAGCAGGTAACACAGCCGGTCCATCTCGGCGGTTTTGTAGTCGAGTATCCGGGAGTAATCCTGATAGGTTCTGGCTGCAGCCCTGGCTTTTTCCTGGTCATCGGGCAGCAGATGAGCGCTCAGTTCCATCGCTTTGAGTACGGCATAGGTGTCTTTCATGTTAACCGTAGCGATGCGGGCGGTTAGTGCGTCAATATTGTGGCAAAGTTGACGGATGATCGAATCAGCCCGTTCCAGCAGCAGTAGTTTCAGGTAGGCAGCCAGCAGCGGGGAGTGTTGGCGGTACAGTTTTAGCAGCACAATGCGCTTTTCCTGATCGGGATAGCGTGGCACCAGACGGTTTTTATACATAGAGAGAGCGTCCAGGGTGCGCCCCTGATTGCGCAGCTCAAAATAGCGCTCTATATCGCTGTCGCCGCCATAGCGCAGTTCAGGAAACAGATGTTCAAGTAATTGTTCGCGTACATCTACGGGTGTTTCGAGCATCTGCCGCCTCTGCTCCGATTATATCAGCTGGCCAGCGCATATTACAAGCTGATTTTTCCTCATGGTTCCTCAGGGCTGTAGGGGGGGCAGCTAAGATACCTGCACACAATACCCTGGCGTCAGAAAACTCGAATATCTCCATTGACGGGGACTGTCCCCGTTCGAGTGACCCCGTTCGGGGGTCTGACCCCCACAAAAAAAGGCCCCCCTTGCGGGGAGCCCTTTGTTCAGTCGGGGAAAACTTACTGCAGGAGCTGGAGAACCTGCTGGGTTTTCTGATTGGCTTGAGCCAGCATCGCATTGCCAGCCTGGGCAAGGATGCGGTTCTTGGTGAATTCGACCATTTCGCTGGCCATGTCCGTGTCGCGGATGCGGCTTTCGGCGGCTTGCAGGTTTTCTGCACCAATGTCGATGCCTTTGATGGCATATTCAAGCCGGTTCTGGTAGGCCCCAAGATCGGCACGCTGCTTGTTTACAGCCTTGAGGGCCGCATCCAGAGTACCGATAGCACGGTTTGCATTGTCCGGGCTGGACAAGGAAATGATGCTGTCGTCGCCTACATTCTTAACACCCAGGGCCTTTGCAGTCATGGTGCCGATGTAAACCTGTTCGCGCTGGTCCATATTGGCACCGATGTGCAGCCACATGGAAGCAGTTACCACATTTTCACCGGTTTCACGGGCAAAACGTCCGGTAAGGAGGTTAAGGCCGTTAAACTGCGCATGGCTGGCAATACGGTCAATTTCATCTACCAACTGCGAGACTTCCACCTGAATCTGCATGCGGTCTTCCGCTGTGTAGATACCGTTGGCAGCCTGTACAGACAACTCCCGCAATCGCTGGATAATATCCTGCGATGACTGGAGAAAGCCTTCTGCGGTCTGGATAAAGGAAATGCCGTCAAGAGCGTTCTTTGATGCTCTCTGCAAGCCGCGGATCTGGGAGCGCATTTTTTCCGAAACTGCAAGACCGGAAGCATCATCACCAGCGCGGTTAATCCGCATACCGGAAGACAATTTCTCCATATTCTTGTCAGACATGCCGTTCGTTACGCCAAGAGAACGGTTCGTGTACATTGCACTGAGGTTGTGATTAATAATCATACCTGTCTCCTTTCCATGAAGTCAGCGGTATATGCCTACAGTCCGCTAGTCTTCCCGCAGTGCGGGTTGTTTCTAACGGTCCTGAATGGTTACCGCCCGGCATCCTTGCCGATTGTGTGTAATGTTAGTACGGTCAGCTTTTCTGGTTTCCCTTATGAACAGATAACCGTGAAGGCAGAACGTGCTGCTGCGACTCGCGCGCGCCAGCGGCAGCAGTTTGCACTGCCCTCCCTCTATGTATCGGCGCGGCGTTTGCGCACTTTAGTTTCCTCTTGCTTTTTTGGCGGTAGAGTAGGACAATAGCATTGCGCTGGAATCCGGATTTCGGGAGGCGGCATGTCGTATATAGATTTTCATACCCACCTGCACGCCTATCCGGATCCGGAGCGCTGCCTCGAGGGCCTGAACCGGCTGGAAGCTCTGGCTGTAGCCTGCTCAGTGGATGTGGCCTCCTATCTGGCTACTCTGCAGCTGGCCGAGCAGAGCAGCCGCATCATTCCTACCTTCGGTATTCATCCTTCCCGGGCTGACCAGTATGTCGATACTCTTGACGATCTGCTGCCCTTGGTTCAGGCCAGCGGCATAATCGGCGAGATTGGTCTGGACCGCACTTGGTGGAAGGATATCCCGGCCAGCCAGCAGGAGAAGGTATTCGCCTGGTTTCTGGACCAAAGTGTGCAGCAGGACAAATATTGCGTCATCCATACCAAGGGGGCCGAAAAACGGGTGCTTGAGATGCTGCGGCATCATCAGGTGGAGAAGGCGGTTATCCACTGGTATCACGGACCCAGCTGGATATTCCGGCGTCTGCTGGATCGCGGCTATTACCAGAGCTTCGGCTGCGAGCTGCGCTATTCAGCTGCCGTCCGCCGTTTGCTGCGCCTGACCCCGGCCGAGCTGATACTGGCGGAAACTGATAATCCCGATAGCGAGAAATGGCTGGGCGGCAGCCAGGACGGTCCCGATCTGATAATCCGGGTAATACGCGACATAGCTGCCGCCAAGCGCATCAAGCCCGAGCTGGCCCGGCTGCTTACGGTTGGCAATGCCATGAAAATAATCCAGCACCGACCGGCCGTCGGATAGTTTTCGCCCCTGCTCTTGTCATACAAGCCGGCCGATTCTGACTTAGGCGGGTGTGGCTGGTTTTTAGGTTTCCGGGTCGGCGCTTCCAAATTTTGCAGTCGATAAAAAAGGCGGCCGCATGCGCGGCCGCCTCTGGTCAAGCTGAACTATCCCTGGCTGAAAAAAAGTATAACTTCAGGAAAGACCGATAATCTTGCCGGTTTCCACATCAATGTCCATGCCGTGATAGCCGGGTTTGCTGGAAAGGCCGGGCAGGGTGTTAATTTCGCCGGAAAGCGGGTAGATGAAACCGGCACCGGCGGCCAGGCGAACATCGGCAATGGGGAACACAAAGCCTTTGGGCGCGCCTTTGAGTGCCGGATCGTGCGATAGCGAGTATTGGGTTTTGGCCATGCAGATCGGTACTTTATCGTAACCCAATGCACTGAACTTTTCGATGGCTTTTTCGGCTTCGGGGCTGTAGCTTACCTCGCCGGCACCATAGATACCCTTGGCAATGCGCTCGATTTTTTCCTTGATGGAAATGTCCAGCGGGTAGAAGGGTTGTACCTTTGAGGGTTGATCGGCAGCCTTTACCACTGCTTCCGCCAGTGCAGCCGAGCCTGCTCCGCCTTCGGCCCAGTTTTTGGTTACTACGGCGTCGAAGGCACCGGCCTTCAGGGCTTCGTCGCGAATCAGATCCCATTCGGCCTGGGTGTCGGTGGGGAAGGCGTTGATGGCTACTACTGCCGGCACACCAAACTGTTTTACGATATTCAGGTGGGCCAACAGGTTAACCATACCCTTGCGCAGCAATTCCAGGTTTTCCTGCTTGTATTCGGCTGCCAGGGCCTTGCCGGGGCTTACTTTGGGGCCGCCGCCATGCATTTTAAGCGCGCGCACGGTGGCTACGAGTACCACCGCATCCGGATACATGCCGGAGGTGCGGCATTTGATGTCCACGAATTTTTCGAAGCCCATGTCCGAACCGAAGCCGCTTTCGGTAACCACGTAGTCGCTTATTTTGGTGGCGATCAGGTCGGCCACTACCGACGAGTTGCCGTGGGCGATATTGGCAAAGGGGCCGGCGTGCACAAAGGCCAGCTGTTCTTCGAGGGTCTGCATGATATTGGGACTTAAGGCGTCCTTCATCAGGATGGTCATGGCGCCGGCGACACCCAGCATTTCGGTGGTTACGGCTTTGCCATGCTTGTCGATGGCTATGACGATGCGGCCGATGCGCTCGCGCAGGTCTTTCAGGTCTTTGGCCAGGGCCAGAATCGCCATTACTTCACTGGCCACCGCAATGTCAAAGCCGGTCTGGCGGAAAGGTCCGTCATTCGGATCGCCTACACCGGTGATGATGCTGCGCAGCGCCCGGTCGTTCATGTCCAGTATGCGCCGCCAGAGTACCTGGTTGGCGTTAACGTTCAGTTTTTCCAGTCCCTGTTTGCGGAAGAATTCGTCCGACCAGCGGTCTTCGTGGTACATGCGGGCGTCGAGGGCGGCGGCGCACAGGTTGTGGGCGGCCGAAACGGCGTGTATATCGCCGGTAAGGTGCAGGTTAAAATCCTCCATCGGTACTATCTGGCTGTAGCCGCCACCGGCCGCCCCGCCTTTTATGCCGAAGGTCGGGCCCATGCTGGGCTGGCGTATTGCTGCTACCGCTTTCTTGCCGATGTGGCCGAGTCCCTGGGTAAGGCCGACGGTTGTCGTTGTTTTGCCTTCCCCGAGCGGTGTGGGTGATATTGCAGTTACATCGATATACTTTGCCTTGCGGGGAAGCTGGGCATTCTGCTTAAGAAAATCCAGCCGGACTTTAGCCTTGTACTTGCCGTATGGATCCAGCATGTCGCTGCTCAGTCCATAGCCGGCTGCTACTTCGACAATCGGGCGTATTACCGCCTCCTGGGCTATTTCAATATCACTTGGTACCGGATTTTTCTTCTGCGAAGCCATAGAACCTCCCCTGGAATATCCCGGCCGTTCTGGCCAGGTTGCTGTATAGTCATTTTTAAATGTAATGGTTAAACAGCGCCACGTCAAATTCGCAGCAATGGCTTTATTACGATAAATATTGACCAATTCACGGCCAGCGTATACGATGGGCTTATGTACAAGTATCGGATCGAGGGTGGTTACCCTCTTAAAGGTTCTGTCCGCATCAGCGGCAATAAAAACTCGGCACTTCCCTGTATCGCCGCTGCCATGATGGCGGACTCGGCAGTAATCCTGCGAAATATTCCCGAGATCGAAGATGTCCTGGTTATGCTGGACATTTGTAAGGCGCTCGGCGCAACGGTGGAGCGTCTTGGCACCAATGATTGGCAGATTGACGCAGCGGCTGCCGGCGGAACAGAAATCCCGCTAGACCTGGCCGGCAAGGTGCGGGCTTCCATTTTGTTTGCCGGCCCGATTCTGGCCCGTTTCGGCCGGGTGCAGCTGCCGCCGCCGGGTGGTGATGTTATCGGCCGGCGCCGCCTGGACACCCACCTGCTGGCGCTCGAAGAGCTGGGCGCGCGCATCGAAATAAACGGCGCCTTCCAGTTTGTGGCCAACAAGCTGAAGGGGGCGGACCTTTTCCTGGATGAAGCTTCGGTGACCGCCACCGAGAACGCAGTCATGGCAGCGGCTATGGCCGAAGGCCGTACCATAATCCGCAATGCCGCCAGTGAGCCGCACGTGCAGGATGTCTGCCGTATGCTCAATGCCATGGGGGCGTCCGTTAGCGGAATCGGCTCCAATATTCTGACCATCGACGGAGTTTCTTCATTGCATGGTGCGGACTTTACTATCGGGCCGGATTTCATGGAAGTCGGTTCATTTATCGGATTGGCGGCAGTAACCCGCAGCGATCTGCTTATACAGGGCGTAAACCATGATGACCTGCGCATGATCAAGCTGGGCTTTGCCAAGCTGGGCATCAGCTGGCAGCGAGAAGGCGAAAACCTGCGGGTATCGCCCGGTCAGTTGATGAAAGTGCAGGCCGATCTTGGCGGCCAGATTCCCAAGATTGACGATGCCCCTTGGCCGGGTTTTCCACCGGACCTTACCTCCATCATGACCGTGGTAGCCACACAGGTAGAGGGTACCGTGCTGATTTTCGAAAAAATGTTCGAGTCGCGCATGTTCTTTGTGGACAAATTGATAGGCATGGGTGCTCGCATCGTATTATGCGATCCGCACCGAGCGGTAGTTTCCGGTCCGGCTCGCCTGCGTGGTTCTGACCTGGTTTCGCCTGATGTGCGGGCCGGTATGGCCATGGTTATTGCCGCCCTTTGCGCTGAAGGCACCAGTGTTATCAAGAATGTATACCAGATAGAGCGCGGCTACGAGCACCTGAGCGAACGCCTGCGTGCCTTAGGCGCTTGTATCGAACGCATTCAGGAGTAGGCGTCAGCTGTTTTGGTACGAAGCTATTCTGGCTGAAACCAGCAGGCTGAGAATCGTAAAAACAGCCAGTATGCTCAACCAGGCCAGCGTAAAGGTGGTGTTGCCGGTATACTGGGCTGCCAGCTCCGCCAGCATCAGGCCCAGTGCTTTGAACAACTCTACCGGCAGCAGTGCCAGTAACACCAGCACAGGTGAGCCAAAGAGTATGGCCAGCGGCCCTGGCCGCTTGTTTGCTCTGAAGCGCATGCCGATGGCCGTACCCAGCAGTACCAGCATAATGGTAGCAAAGGGGTAGGCCATTCGTGCTGCCAGCTCACGCCGCAGCGGCACCGGATCCACTCCCAGTTTTTCAGCCTTGGGTAGATTGGCAACCAGGGTGTGCAGGGGAATGTCGCGGGGATTTTCGGTGAATATCAGCACCTCGCGGGCCGCTGTGTCATCAAAGGGCAGCGCGCTTAAACTGGTCATGTCGGAGTGGCTGCCTGCCTGCCAGTTTTCGTTATAGACTTCGCCTGGATCAGCCCGATTGACGGCGCGCGGTATCAGGGTATTTCCTGCCAGGCGGCCGTAGGGGCTGCTTAAGGCTATGGTTGTGCTGCCGCTCTGCCGGTATTCCAGGCCCTGAAAGTACACTCCATCGAGTGTGGCAACGGCTTTTTCGGCTGTAAGCTCATGCCGGTTTTCGTCATCAGTTACTACCAGATGGAAGGGCAGGGGCCGGTGTTGTCGGAAGGCTCGCTCCAGGTCTTCGGTAAAGAAGTACAGTTCTGCCAGACTTTCCTGGCTGCGTTTTAGGTAATTCTGAATATCGATGTCCTGAGGCGCTTCTGCGGACAGGAGCAAAAATGCGCGATAAGCTGCCAGATAGTTTCTGTCCAACAGCAGTTTGTAGGCAGCTACTTTGCGTTCGTACAGTTCAGCTTCGGCCTTGCGAGCTGCCGGAGGACCAGAGTTTTGCAGCAGATTCCAGACCTCAGTAACGAAATTGCGTATTTCCTGACGGTGGGGATACATGGCAACAGACTGACGGGCCAGGAAATAGGCATCAAAATAGCGCTCATCGGCCAGAGCCTGCTGTGCCTGCAGATAAAAATCATTGCCGCTTTCCCAGTTATCATTATCCTGTACCTGCACCGGCGGCAGCGACTGCTGCAGCTCCAGCTGCTGCTGTGCGTCCTGAATAAGCGCTGCCTGCAGTTTTTCGTCTGCCTTCAGATAATCTTTGTTGTCTATATCGATGGCCCGACTGACCAGCAGCAGCTGTCTGGCTTCCTGCAGCCGGCCTTCCTGGGTTGCCAGCCGGCCAGCCTGCAGTGATTGGGTAAACAGTTTGCTGGTTTCCAGATACAGATTCCGCCTGGCCTGCAGTTGCGGTACAAGCAGAAGGTAAAAAATGGAAACCAGGCCGGCCAGAATAAGAGCAGGCAGTAGTGTCTGCATGGCATTTACGGTATAGCTGTTTTTTTCATCGGCCATTTCGCCGCTGGTACTGGCAGCTACCAACAGGATTGCCGGGGTTAATTGGGCCAGCATAAGCAGGCCGCTGGCCATCGTCCAGAAAAAGGCAAAGCGCGACAGGATGCCATTGGTCTGCAGTCCAATAACTGCCTGAATGATGCCGGCCGCAAAGGCAAGCAGCAGCAGCAGCAGGGAGATCAGCAGTAATTTGGATTTTACAACTGATTCAGGCATTGGAAATCCTTCGCTTGGCTCGTATGCCTGCGGGAGGGCTGGCAAACACCAGGTCAAATATATATAAAGCCGGTATGCTGGCTCCAGCCAAAATGGCCAGGCGGAAATGCATGGGTTGTATGAAGTTGATAAAATTGAATAGTAATTCTACACCGTCACTGGCATACACCGAAAAAAGGTAGACCAGACCAAAGACTATGGGTGGACCAAGAAACGCGCCATACAGCGGGCGATTTTTAGTCAATCTGACAAAGGGCCAACAGGCGGCAATCAGGGCGGCAGGCGCGAGCAGCAGTAACAACATGATCAGCCAGCTTTCGGTCTGAACGGCATCATAAAACGACAGATAGCCAATATAACCGGGAAACAGGCCGACAAGCCTGGATCCACCGGCAAGCGACAGCTCAAAGCGGAATGTCGGCAAGACCAGCCGGATCAGTGTGGACAATCCAGCCAGCATCAACCAGTTGAGAACGGTAAAGGTCAGGTAGCCGGTAAAGCGCTTTGTGTAAAGTCGGCTGGCCGAAAAAAAAGACAAAAAGCAGGAAATAATCACGGAGAGCGGGATCATGGCCAGTGGTATCTGCAGCAATTGGCTGCGTAGACGGGTAAGCAGATCGGCCTCGCTGTCTGCTCCCTGTCCATAATTAAGTGATAGCAGAATAATCAGGCTGGTAAAAACGGTAACGCACAGGAGCACTATGAAATACCTGATTGTGATACCGGCCAGTTTCTTCATTTTATGAAGGTAGCATGCGTCGTGCCGCTTGACAAGCCGAATATTCTGTAATCGTTGTATTCTTGCACAACTTATCCACAAGGCTGATTGGAGATTCTTGGCATTTCGAGGCAATGTTTTTTGTGCAACATTTGCACAAATTGTTTTTGAAAAGGTTTGATAACTTTTAATTGCTTTACTTATAAGTGTTTAAATGCCTTCTGAATGCTGCCGGCAAGTGGGCATCGACCTGATAGACTATACAAATGTGTATCTTTGAGTTTTCCCGAATTTCCAACAACTTATCCACAGCTTATCAGAGTATTGGATTAGAGATTCTGAAGCAGGATTTTTGAGCCCGCGGAAGGTCCGGAGCATCCCGCCCGCAGGCTGTCTGCAGGGTTTTGCGCAGGCGATGTATGCGCATGTCCAGGCTGCGTCCGTCACTTGGCAGGTCCATTAGGGCGGCTAGTGCTGTCCGTGGGATTCCGGCGGCACGGTTAGCCAGAAGGATGCGCAGCAGGCTAGCTTCCTGGTGTTTCAGCCGGTATGTACCTGTCCTGTGCATCAGGGTATGGCCCTGCAGCTGCCATCCAGCGCTGCCCGGCAGCTGCAGGGCGCTGTGGCGCACACGTTCGACTACTTCAGTCGGCCCGAAGGGTATAACCAGGTAATCGGTACAGCCGCAGCCAAAGGCTTCTGCCATTTCCTCAGCATGCCCGCTGACCAGCACCGGTATGGGCCAGCGTTCCGGCCCCTGGATTGCGGCAGCCAGTCGGAAAAAGGCCGTTGCCGGCAGCACGATTGCGTCCGGAGCATTTTTATTTTGGACTGCTTGGGCGATGCAGTCTGCGATTTCGCCGGTATAAAAAAAGAAGGAAGCATCGCTGCTTCCTTCTACTGGTTCTCCGCAGAAAAAATCCTCCCTGTCACCGACAAAGAGGATATTCATGTTCAGGACTGACCCTGTGCGCTTCCGGCCTCAGAGCCGTCGCCTACCATTTTGCGCTTCAGTTCTTCCAGCATCAGGTCTGCACCGGTACCGGAACTCTCCAGCTTGGCGAATTCATTCTCCAGACTGGAGGAAACCGAAAGGTTGGCCAGCTCGCCATTAGCCTCTGCGCGGGCTTCGATTTCGTCAACCTTTTTTGCCATGCGGTCAAACGTTTCGAAGGCGCTGGTGTTGCCGGCCATACTGGTGAGGGTTTTTTGAATTTTTTCCTGGGCTTCGGCCCGCTTTGCCCTGGCAATAAGAATGTTTTTCTTGCGACTGGCTTCGTCGATTTTATTCTGCAGCATACGCAAGGTTTCTTTAAGCTTTTCAACAGCGGCTTTCTGGGATTCCCACTGTGGCCGTAGCTGGTTGTAATAATTTTCAGCTTCCTGTTTACGCAGCAGGGCTTCTTTAGCCAGGTCATCGCGTCCGGCTTTTACTGCCATAACCGCTTTTCGTTCCCATTCGTCTGCCTGGCGCTTCTGCTCCAGCAGTTCCCGCTCGATCTTCTTCTCGTCAGCTATGGCCATGGCCACAGCTTTTTTTGATTCGACCATCTGCTGATTCATGTCGATAATGAGCTGATTCAGCATCTTTTCCGGGTTTTCAGCTTTGTTGATGAGATCGTTGATATTTGATGAAACAACTCTCTTGAAACGGTCAAAAATGCCCACGGAGTACCTCCTGTATTATTGGTTCCGGTATTTGCCCAATATACTGTAGTGTTCAGCCAGCGCCATTCCGATGGAGTCAATGCTGGCTTCGAATTCACCTTTATCCATTGTTTCGTATTCCAGAGAATCAAGCAGAATTACATCATCGCCTTCAATAGCGTAGGCTCCGTGGGTGATCGCGCTGGCATTGAGTACCAGCAGCTCACGGTAGAGTTCGGGATCTACCTTTGCCGGCATCGGCATAACCTTGGCACTGATGATAACGATCGGCTCATCAATACTGACTACGATGCCCGGCAGTCCCCGCTCCGCATCGTTGATGAAATAGGTTTTTTCGCTGATTTCCTGATACTCTACATTTAGATCCATCAGGTAGCTTTCTACTTTGCTCAGTCCTGCCATGCTCTTCCTCCGGTTTTTGGTTCACGTGCCGGCTTGTCCGGTGTGGACTTTCCGACCACTGCTGATAGCCTTCGCGTTGCCTGCAGTCTTTATAATGCGAAAACCTGCCGCCGGCAGGTTTTCGCAGATATATGATTCAGCCCAGGAAAACCTGGCCGGAATTGTCTATTGCCAAAATTGTCTTGCATTCGGAACAGCGGAAACGTCCCGGTTTTGCCGCTTTAAGTTTTTTATTGCATATAGGACAGGAAAAAATCTTGGGAAACACCGATTGGGTACTAACGGTAGCGCCTTGCTGGAAGAAAGCGGTAGCTTCGTCCAGGTTGTCTTTAATGTTAAAAAATTGGGAAAACCCTAAAAGCTGAAATACTTCATATACTTTGGGCTGTATTTCCAGGAGCACGATATCGCCGCTGCGTGGTTTTACTGCTTTCAGAAATGCAGTGAAGCTGCCGATACCAGTCGACGAAACATAGTTAAGGCCTCCACAATTAAAAATCAGTTTTGCAAATCCTGCATCGATGGCCTTGCCGACCCGTTTCTGGAAGAAGTTGGAATTATATGTATCTATATAGCCCGTAAGAAAGAGCGCCAAGCAATTTTCTACATGATCTATTTTTTGGAGCCGAATTTTCAGGCTATCGTCCTTTTCGTCGTCAAAGCCAGGAACGATATCATTGTTTGTCATGGTACTCCTCTTCCTTGCACGCATGCAGGGTTTTCTATCATTATATACTAAAACCAATACTAGTCAAACGTCAATGCTTTGTCAAATCTTCGGCAAAAAAGTGTGAAAAATATAGTCTAATCGCTTTTATGATTTCGCAACGCTTATCTCCGAACCTCATAACGCAATGCTACCCAGTATAAACTACTTTATAAAGAATACAAGCCGTCATCAGCATTAATTATAGTGCCATTTACGGTTTCAATGGCTCCTTCCAGCAAAAAGCGGCACAGCGCAGCGATGCTGGAGCTTGGCATCAGTCTTTTGCGGGCAGACAAATTACGCAGGCGGTCTCTGGTTTCTTCACTCAGATACTCAGTATCGACAAAGCCGGGGCAGATCATTGTACAGGCTACGCCCTGCCGGCTGAACTCGGCTGCAATTGATTTAACTATCACCGCCAGCCCGGTTTTGGCGGCTGCATAGGCCGCGTTATGCCGGTAGCCGCGGATTGTCTCGGTACGGGTACCGCCAAAAAGCAGAATGCGGCCAAAACCGCGCTCTGCCATCGCGCTGGCTGCTGCCGAGGCCAGTAGGCCGGGCAGCGTCAGGTTGCTGTATGTTGTAGCGCTCCATTCTTCGGCACTGGTATCGCGTAATGATTTTTCGATAAAACTGCCGCGGCTGATTACCAGTATATCCACAGTGCGTACCAGTTCCAGCAGGCGCGCAAGTTGTGCCTGGTCGTCCAGATCGGTACAATAAAGAACCGGGGGTAGTGCCGGCTGGCCGGCCGCCTCGATCTTCCGGGCCGCCGCAGCCAGTCTTGCCTGACTGCGGCCAAGTATATGCAGCTCGACAGGCAGACTGCTCATAGCCTCTGCCAGGGCCAGTCCGATACCTCCGGTACCGCCCAGTATGAGCATTTTGCGGCCGTCCAAGCTTGATTTGTTTGTATCGCTTATCATATGGTGTTTAAGCTCCAAGGAATCAGGTCGAGGATATGCCGCTTCGCTGGTTTTGGCAATGGGGCAGGCTAAGGGAGGGGATGGGCTATGTCTGAAACTGCGGTTGTGTTGTGCCGGGTTGAATCCTCCGGCAATGTCGGGGCTATCTGCCGGGCTATGGCTACGATGGGGTTGCGGCGGCTGGTTTTTGCCGACTGCCCGGTGTTTGACGAGCTTGCAGTCCGGACCTGGTCGCTGGCGGCTTGGTCTTTGTATGAGCAGGCCGAGCATTACAGCAGTCTGACCGAGGCTCTGGCCGGCTTTTCCTATGCTGCCGCTTTTTCACGGCGTGCCGGGCGCAAACGCAAGGAAACCCTGGATGTACGCACTTGGGCTGATCTGATGGTTCTGCGCCAGCCTGAAAAGCTGGCTTTGGTATTCGGTAATGAGCGCGATGGCCTAAGTTCTGCCGAATTGGCGGTTTGTGATGACGCTGTGGCCATTCCTACGGATGAACTGCTTCCTTCGCTGAATATTTCACACGCGGTACAGTTGGCTGCCTGGGAGCTACGTCGCCAGGAGCTTCCGCTTCTGCCCGGTGGTCGCCAGAGTGCTGCGCGTGCGCAGATAGACAGGGCGGTGCAGCTAATTTGTAATAGCATGGAAGCTAATGGCCTGTTTAAACTGGGGGGCCGAGAGGATACCGGAGTGTTTCTGCGCGAACTGTCTGCCAGAGCCGGGCTTTCTGATACCGAGCTGGCCCGTTTACAGAAGTTGCTGACCAAGCATGCTGTGCTCGGCCGTATCCACGAATGAAGCTGCCATGCTCTTGACCGCAGGCCGGCTGGGTAGTAGTCTTGTTGAAGAGGGCTGGAGGCAATGATGAAAACGTTCCTTATTATCGTGTTCCTGATCGGTTTTGGCATGATCTCAGCGCAGGAAGTTAGTCTCGGGGAGCAGCGTTTTACCACAGAGATGAACCTTGGCCATGATATTTCCAGTCTGGCCAGGTTGAGCGGCCAGTCCGATACCAATCTTAATGCCTTGCGCGGGCAAACTTTTTTTCTGCATGGTTCAATTGGCGCAGTTGTCGCTGAGACAGAAGAACCCTATCAGTTGGTCGTTGAGCTGCTGGCCGGCGAATGGCAGGGTACAAAAGCCTTGACCTTGCATCGTATTTTCCTGCTGGTGGATGACCCGGTCTTTGCCGAGCTGTTCCAGGATTCAGAGGGACGGCAGGTATCCGCCTTTGCGTATGAACCGCAGTTGGTGAGCGACGCTACTGGCCGACAGGTAATTATGCTGCGGCTGCGTAGTCTTTTGCTGGATCGATGACCCTTTCAGAACAGCCGCGGCTGAGTGTCTGTCCAGCGGGACAGTAAATCTGTCTGGATATCTTCAGGGCGGATTGTATCTGTATGATCGGTAAGGACGCTGGCTCGTTCTATTACATTTTTTAGTTCGCGTATATTGCACGGCCAATGCCAGCTCATCAGCTTATCCAGTGCTGATTTGGTTAGATGGAACACCCTGCCGAAGTTTTTCATGAAATGGGTGCAGAGCATAGGTATGTCTTCGGGATGATTGCGCAAGGGCGGCATTTCGATGACCAGGGTATCCAGACGGCTGAGCAGTTCCGGTCTGAACCGGCATTTGTTATTAAGGTGTCGGGCATTGGTTGCGGAAACAATGCGGATGTTGTAATCCAGCAGTTGATGCGAACCAAGTCTACTGCCTTGCCGCAATTCCAGGGTTCGCAGCAGTTTGGCCTGAACTGTCATCGGCAATTCTGCCAATTCATCCAGAAAAACGGTACCGGCTTTGGCTTTCTCAAAAACCCCTTCGCGTTGTACTGAATCGGTGTAGGCCCCACGTTCCGACCCAAATATCATGCTTTCTGCCAGATTTTCCGGCATTGAGGCGCAATCTACAGCCAGGAACGGACCTTTTCTCCGGCCGGAGAGCTTGTGCAGCTCTCTGGCCGCCAATTCTTTACCTGTACCGGTTTCTCCAACAATCAGCACGCTGGTATCAAAACGCGCAAAACGCAGGATTGTGGAACGCAACTGCTGCATTTGGGAGCTTTCTCCCTTAAGCTGGCTGTCCTCTCTCTGCTTGGCCAGGCTGAGCTGGGTGTTTTCGCAGCCAGGCCTGCATATGTTTTGATTCCAGATCGCCTGCTTGCGTATTGTATGCAAATTTGCTAATACTTTTTTAATAATTTCTGGACGGAAAGGCTTGCCGATATAGTAATCTGCGCCGCCCTTGATGCAGTCCACCACGAATTCGAGGGGGCTATCGGCTCCACTGCAGAAAACCAGCAGTTCTTGGGCGAATTCATGCCTGGCCTGGTTTATCGCTTCCAGATCTTTAAAGCTGGCAGGGCTGATATCCAGGATCACACAGACGATTTTTGTAGTTTCGAGTTGGATGAGGGCTTCGGCGCAGGTTTTACAGGCAAAAGTGTCATAGTACTGAGAAAGCAAAGCCTGAAGCAGCATACGTTCCTGCTGATCGGGATTAATTATCAGTATTTTTTTCACTATTTTACAGTACGGCGTTATTTGTCTTTTTGTTTAAATATCAAATGTATTTTAATAGTATTTCTGTAATATGTCCATTTTTTTGGGCTATTGGGCATGCATTTGTTGATTTACGAAAAACAGCCGGTTTATCCTTGCACTTGGTGCTTGCATGCAGGCCGTTCCTGTATTATTCTGAGAATATAATATAGTAGTATAGTCGGGTATCAGGCTCGTATACACCGTTCGCAGAAGGAAAAAGTATGGCCGGAAATGAAATCGTCGTTGATGTTGCAAGAATTAAGAAGGCTGCGCACAGTGCCATCCCTCTGACCATAACCACATATACCCTGCCGCACGAAATTGAAGTGTATATGGAAGAAGTACTCGATGTATTTCTCAACGAGCTGGGGCAATCCCGGCTGAAAGACTATTTGGTATATTGTCTGCGTGAACTGGCGGTAAACGCCAAGAAAGCCAACACCAAGCGGGTGTATTTTGAAACACGTGGTCTGAATCTGCATGATCCGGAAGAATACGAAGAGGGAATGAAGCAGTTCAAGGCTGATACCCTGGACAACATTGCCTATTACCTGCAAAAGCAGAAAGAAAAGCAGTATTACATCAAGCTTATTTTTCAGGCCCGTGGTTCCAATGTAGTACTGGAAGTTCGCAACAATGTTGAGATAACCAAAACCGAATATATTCGCATTCAGGATAAACTGGCCCGCTCGCGCAAGTTTGAGTCTCTTGAAGAGGCTATGGCTCAGGTGCTTGATTCTTCGGAAGGTGCCGGTCTTGGTCTGGTTATTCTGGTTTTGATGTTGCGCAAGATGGGCCTGGAAGAAGAGTGTTTTGATATCCGGGTGGAAAACGGTGAAACCGTAGCCCGCATTACGGTGCCGGTCAATGCCGCCAAGATCGAGAATCTGTCGGCATTAACAGATGAAATTGTAAATCGCATCAGCCGGCTGCCGCAGTTCCCCGAGAATATTCTGGCTATCCAGCGACTGATTGCCGATCCTAAATCGGAGATGGTAAGCATTGCCCGGCATATATCGATGGACCCCGCCATGACAGCCGACCTGCTCAAACTGGTCAATTCGGCGCAGTTTATGCTGCCGCGCAAGGTTGATAACATCGTGGATGCGGTAAAGCTGGTTGGGCTGCGCGGTATTAAAAACCTGCTCTACTCGTATGGTTCACAGAAGATTTTTGCCACCGAGAATTCGGTTGACCAGAA
The DNA here is from genome assembly GCA_018815555.1 of Spirochaetota bacterium. Classification (GTDB taxonomy): domain Bacteria; phylum Spirochaetota; class Spirochaetia; order Treponematales; family UBA12059; genus UBA12059. The sequence goes on from JAHIWF010000317.1 coordinate 17,740, forward strand.
GGCCTTGTGGGATCACAGTTATCGCTGCGCCTACTATGCTTATAATCTGGCCAAGAACTTTAAACCGAGTAACCGCATTCTGGCTGATGATACCTATGTCGGCGGTATGCTGCATGATATGGGCAAGATTGTTTTCTCGGCAATCCACCCCGAACTGCTGACTCATATTGATTCCTTCTGCGAGAACAAGGGCATCGACAAGACCTTTTTTGAGGATCTTTCCGGCGGCTTGAACCACGCCGAGATCGGTGCCCGGGTAGCCGAAAAATGGAATTTCCCGGAGTCGCTGGTAGCTGCCATCCGTTTCCATCATGAACCAAGTCTGGTTTCCGGTGATTTTAAGGATGTGGCTTATACCGTGTATTTGGCAAACGTGTTCTGCGATTATGAGGGCGGCCACGTCAGCTGGGACCAGATTGATTCAACTGTGTTGCAGGACTTCGGTTTTCTGAGCGGCAAGCAGTTTGCCAAAACGGTGGAACAGTTTACCGAAGCCTTTAAACAGGAATCACTCAAACAGCGCCGGGCTGCACTGTAGCAGCTTCCGCGCCAGCTTTTTCTTCTAGTTTTCTGGCGGCAAAACTGAAAGCCAGCCACATCAGCACAACCAGAATGCTGTGATACCACACCCAGAGCGGCAGAACCCCAAGCATGCGCGGTGTTCCGCTTAGATTCCACCAATCCAGTCCGAGCCCCAGAAAGATGGCTGCCAGCAAGGCTCCGGTGCGCAGCAGGCGCAGGTCCGGCTGCTGGATTTGCTGTAGCGTCTGTTGGGCTGCTGTGCCGCTACTTGTATGCTGCAGCGCCGGCCGGCGGTTTCCCAGCCAATAGGCCAGCAGGCCGGTCAGCAGCACTGCTGACTGCAGCAACGCATTGAAAATGACCGCCGGTATGGCCGGTTTGATGCCAAAGGCCTGCAGTACAACCAGGAAGGTGCCCAAAATCAGGCTGCCGGCTATACTTGCCGGAAACAGCGCTGTCCACCGGGCTTTGCTGCGCACCTGAATCCGTTCGTACAGGGCCGGGAAATACAGGGCGGCCAGAGCGGCCGGAGCCAGAGAGGCATAGCCGGGGAAGGCTGTAGAGCCCAGAAAGCCCAGTATGCTGGCCGGCGGCCTGAGCGAAACCATCCAGGCTGCGACAGAGAGCAATACCCCGGCCGCACCTATTACTGATACTTTGCGCCAGCGGACGGGTAGAAAATCCTCTACCAGAATTGAAGAACAGGACAGCAGCTGGCTGTCCATAGTGGACATGAGTGCCGCCAATGCGGCTATGCTGAAAATCGGTCCCCACAGCGGACCGGCTAATTGAACATTCAGCAGGCTGAAAATGCTGTCACTGGCCAGCGGCGACAGCCCGGGAATGATGCGCGCTCCCAGTACGCCGATTGCCGCCATCGGAAAGAAGATAAGCAGACAGACCAGCGGATACAGCACAAAACTGCGCCGCAGCGCCGTGTCGGAACGGGCTGCATAAAAGCGCTGGATGAAATGCGGAAACATCGGATTTGCCAGCGACCATAAGAGGTAATAACCGGCCAGAACCAGCATGTTTTGTGATCCGTCCAGGCCGCTGCGGGCATTTGGGCCGGGCACCGCGCGGTCGGCTGCCAGTTCCTGCCAGATGCCGCTCTTGCCGGCCTGTATGGCAATGATGGCAAAGGCACTCAGGCCCAGACCGATTAAGGCCGCCAGCTGCACAATATCGGTTCTTGCCACAGAACGCAGCCCGCCGCGCAACACATACAAGGCAATTACCGCGGCAACCAGGGCTGCTCCCAGTGGCCGGGACAGGCCGGTCAGTTGATTGATAAGCGTGCCGGCCGCGCCAGTCTGCACGGCCAGATAGGGCAGGGTATACAGCAGTGACAGCAAGGAAAACAAGGCGCCGCTAAGGCGACTGCCGCTGCGCGCGCTGATGAAGTGGGCTGGAGTGGTCCAATTTCCGGCAGCTGCCAGGCGACGCAGCGGCGTGCCGATGGTAAGGAAGGAAATAGCCATGAAGGCAGTGCCGAAAGCCATGACCGGCAGGAAGGCCCAGCCGCTGCGGTAAGCCGCGCCGGGTACGCCGAAAATGGTGAAGGCGGAAAGGTTGGATGCGGCCAGCGTTGCAAGCAGGGCGAGGCCGCCGAGTTTGCGTCCGGCCAGGACGTAGTCCGAAGAAGGGTTGGCGGCGGCTGAAAGGGTGGTGTCAGCAGCTTTGCGGCGCAGTGCAAACAACAGATTGCCGAGCAGAAAAAGGGCTATTGCCCAGGCGGCTGGATTCATGGGGCCTCCAATAAACCATCAGACTCCTGCAGGGCAGGATGGTGCTGACGGGTTGTACGTATGGAGGTTCTGGATGGCTGCCGCTTACCGGAACGGTAACTGACTGCCTGCAGCCGGTGGCGCAAACCGGCGCATAACCTGTGTTGTGCGCTCGGCAATTGTGTACTATGAAGCGGCGGGCTGTGTAAAGTAGTGATGCAGAAAAAGCATGAGGTATTGCTGTACTCCCATAAAGTACTGCTGCTCCAGTTGGGCCGCGGCCCTTCCTGTGTAGCGGTAGTGCCAGCTCTCCCAGCTGTAGCCGCTTACATCACTCAGGCCTTGTGGGTACGACAGTGAAAAGCCGTAAAGCCAGGCGTTTTCGTCCAGCCACTTGCCTGCAGCGGTTTCGGCAAATTCGTCGGAAATGCTGCCAAAATCGATGGCCGTGCCCAGTTGATGCTGTGAATGCCCGGGGCGGGCCGAAACTTTGTCCGCAGCAGTCTGTCCCATATTGCGCATATGCCGCGCATACACTTCGGTCTGGTAGTCATACGAACGGTAGGTAGAAGAAATAAGCAGGGTGACCCCCTGCTGCCGGGCGTCGGAAACCATTTCCAGCAGGTCATCCATGAGTACCTGGCGCAGGCGGTGATCGTTGCGCGACAGGTCCAGCGGCCAAGCTGCCAGCCTGACCAGGTCGGCGGGAACAAAATCGGCCGGCAGGGCATGTGTTTTGTCGGCCAGCTGCAGCAAGCCGCCAGCTGCCTCGGAGTGGGCGATGGCTTCTTCCAGTAGCTGGAAAAAACCTGCCGGCCGGGCATTGATGGCCGCCAGAATAGTGTTGGCGGCAGCCGGAGGCAGCCGGCTGAGTGCCGTACTGATATGCAGCAGGCGAGAATCTATTTGGATACGCGGAACTTCGGCTGTTTGGGCGGCAGCTGAGTCTTCAGTACAGGATTGAATGCAGGGTAGAGCCAATAAAGCCAGAGTCAGTAATATAAAACGCATGATCCATAATAGCTTTTTGGGCTGTTTAAGGCAAGCTTGGATTGGCTGTGCAGAAAATTGTGGAGAATTTAGAGAATTTAGATTTATTTTCATTGCATGCTTACTGCTTTCGTTATAATATTAGTGTATGAATCAGTCTACCCCTGCCCTGGGTGCAATAGCGGCAGCTAAAGATAGTGTACAGACAGATACGGCATATTCCACAGTGAATCCGGCCTGGGCAGCACTGCTCAGATTCAGCCGGGATCTGGTACTGCTGCTGGACCCGGCGGGCTGCATCCGCTTTGCCGGCGGTGCTTTAAATTTACTCGGGTATAGTGCCGGGGCACTGTACGGGCGGCAGTTTTCCGACCTGGTGTCCGCGGAGTCTTTTGATACCGGTACTTTTCTGGCCGGCTGTGGCGAGCTTGATGCTTCCGCTGCCCCTAAGTCGCCGGCGCTGCGAATGTTGCATGCTTCCGGCCAGCAAGTAGAGCTGATACCCCTGGTTTCGGCCCAGGCCGGGCTGGTGTCCGATCCTATGGACAGCTGGATCATTAATTTGCGCGATACCAGCCAAGAACGCCTGGCCGGAGAGCGGGCAGCTTTTTTTGAACGTTATGACCCGCTTACCCGGATACCCAACCGCAGCAGTTTTCTGCAGCAGCTGGGCAGTGCCATTACGGTTGCCCGCAACCGTAGCCGGCTGTTTTGTGTGCTTTCCATCGGCCTGGACCGATTTAAACGTATCAATGATCTCTATGGAACCGATGTGGGTGACGCGGTATTGGTTGCGGTTGCCAACCGGCTGCAGCTGGCTTTCCGGGACGGCGACATTCTTGCCCGCTTCCGTGGTGATAAATTTTTTGCAATCTGTCAGGATATTCGCAACCACGAGGATGTAAAGTCGATTATAGCCAAGGTGCAGGCCGCACTGGATTTCCAGTTGCCGGAAGTTGATGCCGGCTTGCGTCTGTCGGCTTCGATAGGCATAGCCTTTTATCCCAATGACGCTCTGGACACCGCCGGGCTGATCCGTAATGCCGAGACGGCCATGTATATGGCAAAAGAGGTTGGGCGCGACAACTACCGTCTGTATGACGCCCGCATGAATGAAGCCCTGCTGGACCGTCAGCGCATCGAAAACGAACTGGACGGAGCCATACGTTCCGGCGATTTTGAGCCTTATTTTCAGCCCAAGGTAGACCGCGCCGGTGTACTTGTCGGGGTGGAAGCGCTTATTCGTTGGCGTTTGCCAAATGGTGAAATCCGGCCGCCTGCGTATTTTATTCCACTGGCCGAATCCAACGGCCTGATAGAGAATATTGGCGCTATCATGCTGCGTAAAACCTGCGCGCTGGCGGCGCAGTTCCATCATCGCGGCCTGCTTAAGGTACCGGTATCCATAAATCTATCGGCACGCCAATTCAGCCAGGCCGGCCTGCTCGGGCAAATCCAGGGAGCAATAGTGGATAATGATCTGCCGCCTGAGCTGGTCGAGTTTGAAATTACTGAAAGCAGCATCATGGACAATGAGGCCGACGGCATTGCCCAGCTGAAGCGCTTGAAAAATCTGGGTGTTTCGGTTTCTATCGACGATTTCGGTACCGGTTATAGTTCTTTCTCAAAACTTAAAGATTATCCTATAGACATCATTAAAATGGACAAATCCTTTGTAGACCCGTTGCCTGACGATCGAAAAGCAACTATTATCGCTTCGGCTATTGTCGATCTCGCGCACACCCTCAGCTTTTCGGTTGTAGCCGAAGGGGTGGAAACGGTTGACCAGCTGCATTTTCTGGATACCATTTTCTGTGATTCTTACCAGGGCTATCTATTTTCGAAACCCCTGGCCGCAGCTGCCTTCGAGGCCCTGCTGCAGCAGAATCGCCCCCTGGCCATGAGTGTCAGCTGACTGGAGGACCTGCATGACTGATCCGGCATTCTTCGGAGATACTATCATAAACTGGCTGCATGGCCTTGATTCTCTCCTGGTGCTGCTGCCGGCAAAGTTCCTGCTGCTGCTGGAACAGCCGGCTTTTTATTTTATTATTCTGCCCATCATGTATTGGTGTTTAGACCGCTCAAAGGCGTTGCGGCTGGCCGTATTGGGCAGTCTTGGCGCTTTTCTTGGCCGCAGCATGGACCTTTCGCTGTCCGGGTATTTCGGCCTGCCTGCCGGTGTTTCTTTTCTGTCACTGTATCTGATTGCCGCGGCGGCCATGTGGCTGCTGGCGATGAACTTTTTTGTCCGGAGGCGATGGCAGTGGCTGGGTTTTGCCATGCCTCTGATCTTGCTGCTGGCCGAAGCTGTTGTTCACGGCGGCACCCTGCCGGGGCTGCTGGTTTCGGTACTGGCCGGCTGGGGCCTGGCGGCGGTTTGGCTGATACCCGGCCGCCGTTTCGAGCTGCTGTTGTCGCGTCTGCATCCACGGGTAAAAATCAGCTTGGCCGCCTTGCTGGCCTTTGGTATGAATGCTGTGCTGTTAACCGAAACCGGTCTGCCCGGCCTGTTTTTCGGTGCTGTCCTGGGGGCCAGCCTGCTGGATCTGCGCTTGGTGTTCAAGCCGGCCGGCGGAACCCTGCTGCAGCGTCTGCTAAGGATACCGCTTGGATTCGGCGGACTGGCTTTGTTATATTTTATTGGCGACCGGCTGCTGGTTCTCGGCGGTGACAGTCTGTATCCGTTGGTTTATTTTATCTTCAGCACCGTTCTGGCTTTTTGGTGTACTTTCGCTGCTCCATGGGTTTTTGTGCGTTTGCTTCACTCAGACCAGGAAAAATCAGGATTCTGTAACACAAAATAATCTTTTACACCGCTGGATGCGTACAGTTTCCGGTTCTGGTCCACAAATACAGCATCTATCCCGGTCAGGCTTTCGGCCAGAGCCAGTCCGCTTTCGATGCCCATCGCCAATAGCGATGTGGACAGTGCGTCGGCGTCGATTGATGAACGGCTGATTATAGTTACCGAAATTACTCCGTTGTCTACCGGATAGCCGTCTTCCGTACTGAGGATATGGTGGTAGCGCTGTCCGTCATCACCAAAGAAGTAGCGTTCATAGATACCGCTGGTGACCATGGTGTTGCTGCCTGGCAGGCTTAGCAGGCCCAGATAGGCCTGATCCGGCTCGACCGGGTTTTTGATGGCTATGCGCCAGGGGCTGCCGTCCGGTTTACTGCCAATTGTTACTATGTTGCCTCCCAGATCGACAATGGCCGCTTTTACTCCGCCGGCCAAGAGCAGCTTGCTCAGTTCATCGGCGGCATAGCCTTTGGCAATTGCACCCAGGTCCAGGGACATGCCGCTGCGCGCAAGAAAAACAGTCTGCTGCTGCGGGTCGAGTATGACATCGCCAGCATTAATAAAAGACAGCGCCAGCTGTATTTCTTCCGGTTCAGGAACGCGTTCGGTGCCGCCCTGGATATCCCACAGGCGGCTGAGCGGATCTATAGTCGGGTCAAAATTTCCCTGCGATAGCCTTGCGTATTCGAGTGCTTTTTCTATAACCGCGAAGAGTTCGGGTTCTACCGCCACCGGATGTATGCCGGCGGCCTTGTTTACCTGCATCAGGCTGGAATCGTCCTGCCGTGCGCTCAGGATCTGCTCCAGTGCATGCAGGCGGGCAAAGGCATCATTCATGATTTGCTGGCTGCCGCCCTCTATGAGGGTGATGGTACAGACGGTGTTCAAGGCAAAGTCGCTGGCTTTCAGCGGGCCGGCTGGTGTTTTGCTGCAGGACAGACTAATGGAAAGAATAGCTGCAATGAGCAGTATTGTTATAGCCGCGGAACGGGTTAAGATCTGTCTCTTGGGGGCAAACCCGGGCATGAAAGATTTTCGGTCAGAGGTAATAATGCTTTTCCTTTCTGATGCTGGTTTCCGGTCCGTGGCCGGGCAGTACCCTGGTGTTTTCCGGCAGGATGCACAGTTTTTGCCGGATACTGCGCAGAATGCTGTCTTCATCGGCATCGAAGCCGTCGGTCCGGCCGCGGCCGCTGTTGAACAGAGTGTCTCCGCTGATTAAGGTACTGCCGTTTTCCAGCAGAAAACAGCAGCTACCGGGTGTGTGTCCGGGGGTATGCAGGCTCAGGATATCGGTATCCGGCAGTATCTGGCCGTCTGTAAGATAGAAGTCCGGCTCCGGAATGGTAACCATGAAGGAATTAAAAAAGCCGGTAGCCCTGATACTGGCAAACAATTTTTCGTTGGTAGCTACCGATGCTTCGCCGAAGTAGGCGGCGTCGGCCTGGTGAACACACAGCTTGCAGGGTATTTTTTCCGAACGCAGGGCGGGCAGCAACTCGGGCAGGGCGCCGGTGTGGTCAAGATGTCCATGCGTGCAGACAAGCAGTACGTAGGGGGCCTGACTGCGCTGGAAGGCCTGGCGTATTAGCGGGAGCAATAGTGCGGCATCTGCGCCGGGGTCAAAGACAGCCAGGGCTTGATTCTGTTTTTCTGCAATATAGACGTTTTCACCGATAGGACCTACACTGAATTGTTGTATCATAGGCAGATAGTAACAAGCCTAAACGGTAGTGACAAGCGGAGGCGGCATGTTTTTGCAGATCTGGTTTGCCCTGGCAGTGGTTTTTGTCTTCTATTTTTGTATTCCGATAATCGGGGCTCTGGCAGTTCGTAAAAAGTGGCGCGATTTTCGTGCTCTGGTGTTTGAGGCGGCTCTGTTGCCCCGGCTCAGCGCGGAGACGGTTTTCCGGAATTGCCTGCAGGACGGGCAAAAAGCGGCTGACAGCAGCGGACGGCAGATTGGTTTGTTTTCCGCCTATGGCACGATCGACGCTATAGGCCCGGAATCAAGGCTTTGGCTGCGCATCCCGGACGCTACCTGTTCAGTTTTTATGAACAGTGTGCCGGTGTATCTTCTGTCCGGAATCCGTGATGAAACCATTACTGCAGTAGACCCGGAAACCGATGTGGTGGAAAGTCTGAAATGGAAGTCTCTGCCGTCCATTCCGCAAGGTGCACGGCTTTTTGTGGCCGGTTCACTGGTTCAGTGCGACGGGACCCTTTGTTTTCAGAATATGCCAGAGCAGCCGTTGCTGGTTATTCTGCATGATGGTATAGATGAGTATGTGCTGCCGCGGGCGATAATTGCCGGGCGTCACCGCAATGAGTATTGGAATTCGCTTACCCAGGTTTCCCTGGCTATCGGTATTTTGCTTATAAGTATCCTGCTTACCGGTGGCTTTAGCGGACGCAGTCTGGTGTTTGTACGGGCGCTGAATATTACGCTGGCTTTTACTCCGGTATTGGTGGTGTTGCCACCCGGGTTTCTGTTGTTTTTTCTGTATCGGCGACTCTGGATCAGTGCCCGGCGGTATCGGGCCGAACGCGATATAGCCCGCTTGCGCGGGGATGATTATCTGCCCTGGCGGCGGCGATCCATAGCGGCTTTTCTGGGTAGCCTGAGCGCCTTTGCTGCCGGTTTGCTGATAAACGCGGTGCTGTTGTTTTTTGTTTTACGGGCAATATTGTAGGAGGGCCGGCCCGCTGACTTTGCACCGGGCCAGAGGCTGACAGCTCGCGGGTCTGTCAGCCTGTTTCATCTGGTCAATATTCGCTGTTATCTTCGATTTCAGCTTCGTCTTCAGTCTCTGCTGCTGTTTCCGCTGCTAAGTTGTCCTCATATGGCCGGGAATCCGCTTCGTCGGAAAGCTCGGCTTCCGCTGCTTCGTCGCGTTTTCGGGCCAGATTTACGGTAAGCGGTCGACCTTTGAAGGGTGTGCCATTCAAAGTGTCGGTTATAGCCAGCTCAACAGCCGGGTCTATAGTAATAAAGCTGTAATTGTCCATTGTACGAATGTCGCCGATGGCAGTTTCTTTAACACCGCATACTTCTTCCAGCAATTTGAGGGCAACTCGTGCATAAAAACGCTGACGGCGGCCGGCACTGACGAACAGGGTTATTCCCTCGCCCTGGTAGCGGTTTTCGCGGCTGAATACTGCCTGCTCATTTGCTGTCCGTTCAAGTGCCTGGCGGCGTGGAGCGGTATTTTCCAAAGGGGAACTATTGCTTTTCCCATTATTTGCCTGAACTGTCGGTCCGCCTGCCGCTTTGTCCTTTTTGTCTTTCTGCCGTTTGGACTCCTTCTGGTCGCGGGGTGTATCTTTGGGTTCACGTTCCTGCCGCAGTTCCGGGCGGCCTTTCTGCCGTCCGAAGCGGTCCCGGCCGCCGTTGTCTCCACGCAAGGCCGACATCAGTAATGAGGCCATTACCCAGGAACGGAGCATAAAAGGCACCTTTTTGCGGATTATTTTGCGGCATTCATCAAGGGCGGCAACATCAATTGTAGAACGGACATCAGCCAGGGCTGAGTCCAGAACTTTGTTCAAAGTTTCGCGCTGCTCGGCGCTCATCGGCTTTTTTGATACCATGTATAGACTCCTGTAAAATATTCTGCGCACTCTTCGGTCTTCCCCAAAATGCCTATTGAGGGCTGGGAAGACCTGCGCGTGTATCGCACTGCTGCGACGCTGGAACAGTTTGTACCGATCAGCACTGATACTTCAGAGCTGCGGTTCCGGGAAATAAACAAGCCGGTTCTCTGTTCCTATCCGGTGCACGGCATCTTCCACTGACTCATCCGGCAGTCTGCGCTTTTTCAAATCGCTGGCAAAACTGCCCATGGAAAAATGCTTGAAGACGAAAATCGCCTCTCGGGCGGGCATGCCGGTACTGAAACGTTCGTACCAGGCGGAAAAAAGACCACGGGGCTGCAATTCGGATAAGCCCATCAGCCAGATCGGTGCCTTTGCTATGGAATATAATTGCCATGCAAAATCGGCCATATAACACTGGCTTTCTATAAAAACAGCACGTAGATCCGGATATATCTGCAATAGCCTCCTTAACTGACTGGTTTTTGGCGTATGGACGGGTGACTTGTTTATTATAAGGACTTCGGAGCGAAAATCAATATCTAAATGCTGTCTGAAGAAGTTTTCAGCCGCTTTACCGGAGCTGCCTACCAGATAGCGGCGGTTTTCAGCCAGTTGTTCCTTTTTGCCCGGGTTGTCGGCTATTAAAATCCAGCGGATGTTGGAGCCTGGCCGCAGCCTATCCAGATCACCGTTGTATACGATGGGGGTTTCTAGCGCGTAATCAGTTTCTTCGCAGATGTTTTGCAGTTCCCGCTGCGCTTCTCCAAGTTGCGGCAGGCGCTGGCTCCAGGCTGCCAGCCGGCTGCTGAAATCCCGAATGGCCGCTTGATAGCGGCTAAAAGCTGTTTGGCTGAGTGTCGGCATGCTGAAAGTATAGCAGGGCCGGCGTGACCAGCACAGCCCCCCGGCAGAGAAAGGTGCCCGATCGGTTGGCCAGCCGCGAAAGTGCCTGTGCTGTCTGCCAGAGTTGTTTATTCCGGTTTTTTATCGTTTATTGCTGCTAATTGGGCTAGATGTTCCTGGACGACGGTATTTACATCATGCACCAAGGCGCTGCGGATTTCCTCAAAACGACTTAATTCACCGGGGCTTTGATACTGGCTGCGGTTTACCAGCAGTTGAAAAGGCTCAATATGCAGGGCTTCTGCCAGCTGCCAGAATACTTCCGGAGAGGGATATTTACGTTCGGTTTCGATCTCGGCGAGGTAGTTTTTGGATATGCTGCTGGCTTCTGCCAGCTGTTCCTGCGTCAGCTGACGCTGGGTGCGATACATTTTAAGGTTTCTGGCCAGAATGGTGTACAATTCGTTCATGGGCTGAGCAATGCTAAACCTCCCCCTGTATGTTGACAATTCGCTTACAGCCAAATTAGTATTGCTATGAGCATGACATATAAAAACCTGGATTCCAGCAGCAACCCTCATGCCGTAATTAGCTTTATGGCCGACCGGCTGATGGATGAAAAGGAAGTGCTGGTGGCGCTGCAGTCGCTTGGTGTGCCCTTGCCGCTGCTCCCGGGAGTAATAGCCGCCGATGGCCAGGCAGGACAAGCTATGAACAGCGGCTTGCGGATCTGGCTGGCCTGTGGTCTGGCTGATAATGGCCTGGTTTTGCTGTTTGCCGGTCCCGGCTTGGCAGTACAGGAACCTGACTCACTGGAATGCTTGTTGGCAGCCGCCTGTCTGCCTTATCTGGTGTATAGATCGTAAGCGTCTGCTGATCGACCCTTTCCGCAGGAATCACCCGGCTTTGCAAAAAACCGCACGTATGCTAAGGTAGCCTTAGCCTGGACGAGAGTCCTGTACTGATCGTCGATTATCCCGCATGGAGTTTGCTTTATATGAGGTTCTTCCCCTTACTGCGCTTTTTATTGGTTTTTTGTGTGTTTTTTAGTGCTTTTGCACTTTTCTCCCAGCCTGTTCTGATAGGCACCAGCAGCGGCCTGTATCAATTAGAAAGTGGTGACCAGCTAAAGCCCCTGCTGCCCGGGGTGGATGTGCGCAAGATACTGCATGCCGGTTCGCATTGGTATTTTCTGACCAGTGAAGGTGTTCTGGCCAGTCGGGACCTTGTAAACTTCGAGCCGCGCAATACCGGCCTGCCGGTAAAAACCCTAAAAATATACGACGGCAGCCAAAAATCCTTTATCAAGGAAATCCAGGAGCTGAAGGATCTGGAATTTGATCCGCATAATCCACTGAATATGGTAACTGCCACCAAAGATTATGTGTTCCTGAGCACCGACGGCGGCCTTAGCTGGCGTAACGAAGGCTCGCCGATCAACTTTCCGAGCATCAAGGCGGTGGCGGTAAGTTCGCAGCCCCGGCTGCAGCTTTTTGTGTCGCATACCATACGCGGACCGCATGTTAAGACCGCCGGGTTATCCAACGCAAACTGGCAGGCGTTGGCCGGCGATCTGGCGCAAAGCTGCCCGACTCTGCGGGCTGACGAACTGAGTGATATCGTTATAGCCAAAACTGCTGCCGGCCAGCAGATCTGGGCGGCCAATTCCTTCCTGCCCAATGTGTACCGCTATCTGGAGACAAGCAGCCAATTTGAGGCGCGTTACTCTGGCAAGGCCGACTTCGCCGCCTATGATTCGCTGATGGTCCGGGGCGACGAAGTTTTGTTCGTTACCGACGGCGCGGTGATGCGGCTGGGACCGGACGGCACTGTCAGCCGGGCCGATACCGAAACCCGCTTTGTGCAGCGTGTCGGCGGACTTCTAGATACACAGCTAAAGACTGTATGGCATCCGGCTTTATCCGGGCGGCCATTGGCGCTGTCGGAGTTATGGCTGGTCAGTTTTCATGACCAGAAACCTTACCGCCAGATGGCCGAGGCGCGCAATGGCCTGTATCTGCGCACCGGCTTTGTGGTGGAAGAAGATTCCCGCGCGGAGTATGACGCCTTCTCGCGCGATCGCAACCTGAACATGCTTACAGTGGACATCAAGGATGATTACGGCCGCTTGCGCTATATACCGAATGATCCGCTGGTTAAATCTATATCACGTACTGTTAATCCGCTGGATCTTGAATCTTTTGTTGCCGACATGAAGGCTCAGGGCCGTTATCTGGTGGCCCGTATCGTGGTGTTTAAAGACCAGCACCTGTACAATTACTCGGGCGGCAGATATGCTGTTTGGGATAATGCCACCGGAAAGCCCTGGCAGGGTTATCAAAATGTCAGGCGAGAGGTGGAAGTGCCGCAGGATCCTCCGGCGGGCAGTGCTCTGCGCGACAGTTCCAGCCTGCTGCCCGAAGGCGATGCTGCCGCTCTGGCTGATGCGGCGAGGGCAGGCAGCGCACCGCGCACCCAGGTGGTAACCGAGCGTCAATATTATGAAGAATTCTGGGTGGATCCGTACTCTGAAATCGTATGGGAATATAATATAGCCATCGCCCGCGAAATTATTGCCCGAGGCTTCGACGAAGTACAGTTCGACTATATACGTTTTCCTACCGACGGTGTAAATCTGGATAAGGCCACGTATCGCTGGCGCGATTCTGGTATGGATATGGAAAGCGCGCTCATGTCGTTTCTGCGCTATGCCCGTGAGCATGTAGAAGCGCCGATAGGGATAGATATTTACGGTGCAAACGGTTGGTATCGCTCCGGCGTGCGTACCGGCCAGGATGTGGAGCTGCTCTCTCGTTATGTAGATGTAATTCTGCCGATGTTTTACCCGTCGCATTTTGAGCAGACCTTTATGGCCTTCGAGCCGGCGGTTCTGCGACCCTACCGCATCTACTATCTTGGTACCCTGCGTAACCATTATATGGCACGCAAGCAGGTGGTTGTTCGGCCCTGGGTGCAGGCTTTCTTCATTAATGTTCGCTATGACCGTGAATTCTATAATCCTAATTATGTAAATCTGCAGGTTGACGGCGTGCGCTATGCAGTGAACCAGGGGATGACCTTCTGGAATAATTCCGGCCGCTATGACGATATCCCGGTACTGCTTACGCTGCCGGACGGCCGTCTTACCGGCCCCAATACCAGTCCGGATACTCCGCGTCAGCCTTGACGGGTAGCCGGTCTGCATGTACCCGGCTTACCATCGCGAGCAAAAAAAAGGCGCAACCCGCGGGTTGCGCCTTTTTAGTCTCTGCCGGCAGTGGGACTTGAACCCACACATCCTTGCGAACAATGGATTTTGAGTCCATCGCGTCTGCCATTCCGCCATGCCGGCCGGAGTATCATAGTATTACTATGATTATGCGCCGCTGGTCAAGTGCGAATTTGACGCCTGCTTAGCGAGCTTCGTTCTGGCTGCCTTGTTGAGCTGCGCCGGCATTGCGGCGGCGGATGCCCAGATGTACCAGCAGACCGGTGGTACCGAGGATCCCGGCAGTAACGAAGAACACCGACGGATAGCCGGTGGCAGTAGCCAGTACTGCGCCCAGGGCTGGTCCGGCGGCCATGCCGCCGCTGGAAATGGAGGCCGAGAGTCCGTAGGTGGAGCCCTGCTTGTCTTTCTGGCAGAGTGTGGAAATAAGGGCGTTTATGCTGGGCATGGCCCCGCCAAGGAAAAAGCCGGAACCGGCGCGCAGTACTATCAGCTGCCAGGGAGCTGTGGCAAACCCCTGGGGCAGATAAAAGAGGAAGGCGCCGCTAAGGCAGATGAGCAGGGTTTTGCCATAGCCGATACGGCCGGAGGCTTTTCCCAGTACACCGGCTGCCAGGGCGCCGGTAAAGGCACCGACAGCCTGGATGATGCCCGAGAGCAGGCCCAGGGAGCGGGAATCACCGGCCAGGGAGCGCACAAACAGGGTTAGCATGGAACCGGTGACTGAGTTGGCCAGCTGTACGGCAAAGATCGCCGCCATCAGGGGCAGCAGGCCTGGGGTTTTTACCAGTGGGCTGAAATCCGGCACGGCATTGCGCAGAAAACTGTTGCTGCGTGGTTTGGGCTGGAAGTCTTCTTTTACCAGAAACCAGATTATTCCGGCGGCAACAAGCAGAAACAGGCTGGTAATCAGGAAATTGGCCCGCGAACCCAGGGCATAATGGATACTGCCCCCAAGCAGAGGGCCCAATGAATTACCCATATACACCGCCATCTGCATCAAGCCCAAGCGAAAACCAATTTCGGCCACCGGAACCATGGAGGCAGTGAGCACCGTGGCCGCCGCTACTGTTCCGGTTACCATGCCCTGCAGGGTACGTAGAGTCATTATCTGCCAGGGAGCCTGCACCAGGCTCATCAGGCCAACCAGTACCGCCCCGCCCAGCATGGCACGCAGCAGCATCAACTTTCTGCCATAACTATCCGCCAGGGCTCCCCAAATCGGAGCGAAGAAGGCCATTGCCAGGGAGGCTCCGGTACTGGTAAGCCCGGTCCACAGGTTAAGAGCGGCCAGATCGTGTACTCCCAGTTCGCTGATAAACAGGGGAATGATAGGATTACTGGTGGCAAAGCCGGCTATCGCGATGAATTCGGCTACCCAGATCGCATAGAATGATTTTTTCCATAAGGGCATATCCGGATAGTATACCGGCTCTGTGTCCGCATACAAGCCGGGCTTTTTCTCCATTTCAGCTGGGGTCTGAAACGGCCGGCTGCCTTGCCGTTCTGCTTTCCTGCCGGTTTCGCGGTGCTTGCACGAGACGGATATGTCAGGTAGAGTGCAACTATGAGTGGAACGGTCAGGGTACTTCTGTGTTTTTTACTTGCAAATGCCGCAGCCGGCCTGGCACTGGCTGACGAAGCTGCTGCTGGATCTGTCGCGTCCGGTGCCGTTGCCGCTACGGCTGCCTCGGTTTCCGAGGATGGGCTGGCTGACCCGACCGAGCCGCTTGTCCTGAATCCTGCCAAGCTGCTGGGCGCCAGTGCTGCCGCTATTATCGCCAGTTTTGGATTGCCTGACCATTTTCGGCCGGTGCGTGGTGCTAGTGCCGACCAGGACGACATTGCTTTCGAGTATGAAAAATTGGATCTGGTTTTTTATCTCTGGCAGGACCAGGTTTGGCAGTTCCGGCTGGGATCGGGCTTTAGCGGGCAGGTAGCCGGACTGTCCTGGCCGGCTGCAGCGGAAGCGCTGGCCGAGTTTTTCGGGCGGCCGATAGACAGGCAGGATGCCTGGACTGAGTGGCATGTTCCCGCTACGATCTGGCCGGTGCGTCTGCGCACGGTGCTTGCGCCGTCCGGCAGCATTGAGGCAGCCTATGTTTATCGGGCGGATTTTTAGCCATTAGAAACGGAGACGAGCTATGGCCAGTTTATGCTTGAGTCTGACAGCCTCGACCATTGCGCGCAATGTCGAATTACTGGAGCGCTACCGACATCTGGTTGATATGGTAGAACTGCGGGTGGATTTTCTGGAACCGCAGGAACAGTTCTATGTGCGGCGTTTCCCGCAGCTGGCCGGTATGCCGGTAATCCTAACCGTTCGCCGCAAATCTGATGGCGGACATTTCAGCGGCGGCGAGGCTGTCCGCCTGGTCATTATGGCCAAAGCCCTGGCCTATGCCGATGCTGACCACAGCAAGAATTTTGCCTATGTCGATCTGGAGAATGACCTTCATGTTCCCTCTCTGCAGGAAGCGGCCCGCACCTTCGGCACCCGGGTAATCCGCTCGCGCCACATAATGGACGGCATGCCGGCAGACATAAACGCGGTATGGCGCGAACTAACCGACAATCCGCTGGAATTACCGAAGTTGTCGGTGTATTCGCGGAGTTTGCAGGATACCCTGGATCTGCTGGAGTTCTTCCGGCATCGGCCGCGCGGCGAGGAGCGGGTGGTTTCGGCAATGGGTGATTTTGGTTTTTCCAGTCGCATCCTTACCCAGCTTACCGGCAGCCGTATCTCCTATGCCAGCGCGTTGGAAGCCGGCATGACTATTTCCGCACCCGGGCAGATTGATCCGCGGGTCCTCACTGACGTGTACCGTTTTAAGCAGATTCAGAAAGACTGGCAGCTCTTCGGCATACTTGGCGGTCCGGCAGTCTGCAATTCATTGTCGCCTTTAATTCACAATTCAGGCTTTGCCGAACTGAAAATTCCGGCCGTATACGCGCCTTTCCCGGCCGACAGTGTGGAATGTTTTATGAAGCTGGCCGATTTTCTGCCCTTGCAGGGAGTCTCGGTAACAGTTCCTTATAAGGAAAAAGTGTGCAGCTTTCTCAGTTCCCGCTCGGTGGAGGTTGAGAGTATCGGCGCCTGCAATACCATGGTGCGCACCGACGAGGGCTGGGCCGGCTACAACACTGACGCGCATGGTTTCCGCAAGGCCCTGTTTGATTTTTACGGTACCGCGGACTGGTCCGATGTTAAAGTCAGCATTATCGGCGCGGGCGGCGCGGCCAGGGCGGTGGCTCATGTTCTGGCCGGTCTCGGCGTCCGGGCCTGCGTGGTCAACCGTAATATGCACAAAGCCAAGCAGCTGGCCGAGAAGTACGGCTTTTCCTGGTCTGGCTTAACCGAGCGGGCAGTGCATTTACTGGAGAAGCACAACGACCTGATTATTCAGACTACTTCGGTCGGTATGAGTGGCGGTGCCCAGGGTGACCCGCTGGAGTGGTATGATTTTGATGGTCATGAGGCTTTGTTCGAAACGATCTATAATCCGCTGGAAACTCCGGTGATGGCCCGGGCCCGGGCGGCCGGCTGCCGGGCGGTAAATGGTCTTGGCATGCTTAAAGCCCAGGCTGCGGCCCAGTTTGCCCTGTTTACCGGCCAGGACTTTCCGGACATTCTGCCGGATTTTTCGGCAAGTTGACCAGTATCCAATTCTTTACAAGGAGCATGTATGGCAGTACAGATGCAGGGAAGTACCATCAGCGATACCACGGTAAAAATTCAGCATCCCTCCGGTGCGGAGTATCTGGTGGTGGCCCCGAAGGATAATGGCGGCGACGGGTCCAGTTTTTCACCGACCGATCTTTGTACAGTATCATTGGGAGCCTGCGGCAGCATGATTATGAAAATGTTTGCCGCCGGCAAGGGAATCCCGGTGGAGCAGATTCGTTTCGAGATTATCAAAGAGATGGCAGCATCGCCGCGGCGCATCCAGAAAATGACCGTGGTGTATACAATAAGGGGAGCCTTGTCCGATATTGAATTTCGCAAAGTGGAAGCTGCCGGCCGTACCTGTCCGGTGCGTCTAACCTTGGGTGCACAGGTAGAAATCGCCGAGGAGTACCGTCTGGAAAGGGTATGAATGCGGATTTGTCAAGCGTGCTGATGTTTCTATGAAATAACACTGATATTTTTTGAATATTAATTCTGTGCAAAAAAAGTGCATTTTTTTCTTGTATGCGGCCTGAAAGCATTGTATCATGTGTTTGCATCTCACCCGGGACAGGACGTCCGCTGATCGTTCTTGGTGCAGGTATGCAAGAAAGTCCTGGACTTTCAAATTCTCGCAAAGAAGGAAGGATGGTTTCAATGAAATCAAAGATCGCTCTCCTCGTACTGGTCCTGTTTGCCTGTACAACACTTGCCGTGTTCGCAGCTGGCCAGAAAGACGCTGCCGGAACTGGCGCTTACAAAATCGCCATTTATACTGGTACCGTTTCTCAGGGTGAAGAAGAATTCCGTGCTGGTGAAGCTCTTGCCAGGAAGTATCCTGGTATGGTCATCCATCAGACCTATCCTGATAACTTCTCCAAAGAGCAGGAAACCACCATCATGAACGCTCTGTCCATGGTGTCTGATCCTGCTGTAAAAGCCTTGATCATGGTTCAGGCCGTTCCCGGTTCTGCCGCCGCTTTCGAAAAAGTCCGCGAAGTACGCCCTGATGTTCTGATTATTGCCGGTGTTCCCGGTGAAGATCCTGGTGTGGCTTCCCGCACTGCCGACATCGTAATGGCAGCCGATGAGCTGGCCATGGGTACTACTGTTGTTGAGCAGGCTAAAAAGCTTGGTGCCAAGACTTTCGTACATTATTCTTTCCCCCGTCACATGTCTTATCCGCTGCTGGCCCAGCGCCGCGACCTGATGCGTGCTACCGCTGAACGCCTTGGTATGACTTTTGTGTATGCTGACGCTCCCGACCCGCTCGGAGACGCCGGTGTTCCCGGTGCCCAACAGTTCATCATGGAAGATGTGCCGCGCAAGATCGCTGAATATGGTAAAGATACCAACTTCTTCTCCACCAATTGTGCCATGCAGGAGCCCTTGCTCAAGCAGAGTCTGAGTCTTGGTGCTATCAACGCCCAGCAGTGCTGCCCGAGCCCCTTCCATGGTTATCCGGGAGCTCTTGGTATCTCCATTCCCGAAGACAAAGCTGGTGACGTTCCCTTCGTAATCAGCGCCATCAAAGCCAAACTGGCAGCCATGGGCGCTACCGGTCGTGCTTCTACCTGGCCCGTGCCGATCAACATGATGTTTATTGATGCCGGTTTTGAATATGCTCGCCAGTATCTTGAAGGTACTATTACCTCCAAGAACGACATGGCCAAGATGAAAGCCATTGCCGAGCAGCTGACTGGTGCTACTATGGATTTCACCGCTCTGGTAGATTCCGGAACCACCTACAGCAACTACTACATGATTCTGAGTGACTACATCACCTTCTAAGTAGTGGTTTAACGTCAGTTGGACCTGTCCCCGGTGCACGGTCACGACGCATCGGGGACTTTTTTATAATGGGGCCATCACCTGGTTCCAAAAGGGGGATCTATGGAAAAGGTTCTGGAGATGCGTCAGATCTCCAAGGATTATTCCGGAAACAAAGTGCTGAAAGGGGTGAATCTGTCGGTGCGCGCCGGCGAGATACATGCTCTGGTAGGCGAGAACGGAGCCGGTAAATCGACTCTGATGAATGTGTTGTTCGGAATGCCGGTTATCCACAGCACCGGCGGATATCAGGGAGACATCCTGATAAATGGTGCGGTTACCGAAATAAAGTCGCCTAAAGTGGCCATGGACTGCGGTATCGGCATGGTGCATCAAGAATTTATGCTGCTGCCTAATTTTACCGTAGCAGAAAATATTAAGCTGAATCGCGAGCCGCTTAAGGACAATCCGTTAAGCAAGATTGCCGGCTCGTCTTTGAAGACTGTTGACCGGGCAAAGATGGTTTCTGATTCGCGCAAGGCTCTGGACAGCCTTGGTATCGGTATCGACGATGGCGCGCTGGTAAGCGGTATGCCGGTCGGCCACATGCAGTTTGTGGAAATAGCTCGCGAAATTGATAAAGAAAACCTGAAGGTTTTGGTCTTTGACGAACCGACTGCTGTTTTAACTGAAAGTGAAGCTGATGTGCTTTTAGACGCAGTAAAGCGCCTGGCAGCCCGCGGCATTGGCATATTGTTTATTACCCACCGCCTAGATGAGGTATTCACAGTCGCAGACAGCATTACGGTGTTGCGCGATGGCGAGCAGATAGCCTCTATGGCCCGTAAAGATACTACCATTGTAGAGATCGCCAAACTGATGGTTGGTCATACTGTAGAGGCCTGCGAGCGCTGCGGCAATAAGACTGACGAGAATACGCCTCTAGCTATCTCCATGAAAAACTTCTCGGTGGCTATGCCCGGCGAACGGGTGCGCGGTCTGAATTTGGATGTGCGCAAGGGCGAAATTATCGGCATCGGCGGTTTGGCCGGGCAAGGAAAGATCGGTGTTGCCAATGGGCTGATGGGTATGTTCCCCGCCCAAGGCGAGGTGCTCTTGCATGGTGAGCCACTTAAGCTGAACGACCCCTTGGGATCCATCCAGCGCAAGATGGCTTTTGTCTCCGAGGATCGCCGCGGTGTCGGCCTGCTTTTGGATGTATCGATCGAAACTAATATTGTTATTGCCGCCATGCAGGTATGGAACCGCTATCTGAATCCCTTCCTCGGACTGCGAATGACGGACCAGAAGGCAATTCGGGCTCATGCTCTGGAAATGATCAAGTTGTTTGATATCCGCTGTATCGGTCCCGGGCAGCATACCCGGCGTCTGTCTGGTGGTAATCAGCAAAAAGTCTGTATCGCCCGTGCGCTGGCACTAGATCCAACCGTGCTGCTGGTATCAGAACCGACGCGCGGTATCGATATCGGAGCCAAAAAACTAGTGCTCGACTTCCTGGTCAAACTAAACGAAGAGCAGGGCATGACTATAGTAATTACCTCGAGCGAGCTGGCTGAGCTGCGTTCGGTGTGCGACCGTATTGCAATTGTATATGGAGGCAAAACCATGGGTATTTATAAACCCGACGACCCGGATGAGGTCTTTGGTTTGGCCATGGCCGGTACTGATCCGGAGATCGGAAGGGGCAAATGACCATGCAGAACCCCCTGAAACTAGTAGGAAAAGCCTGGGCCGGGTCGGTTGACCGCTTTGGCTATCCAAAAGTTATTATCTTCCTGTTCCTGATATTGCTTAGTGTGCTGGCAATAGGGCAGGGCCAGAGCATGCCGGGCTTCATAAAAGATACTCTGCTGCGTACCAGCATGATTGGTGTGCTGACCCTAGCTATGGTTCCGGGTATTGTATCGGGAATCGGGCTGAACTTTGGCGTTTCCATCGGTATTCTGGCCGGACTGCTGGCCGGCTGTATCGGCGTGGAAGCCGGCTGGAAGGGTGTCGGCGGCTTGTTTCTGACCATTCTGGTGGCTATTCCGCTGTCTACAATAGTCGGCATGGCTTACGGCTGGCTTTTAAACAAGGTTAAAGGCGACGAAATGACCGTCAGTACTTACATCGGTTTTTCGATGGTGTCGCTGATGTGTATCTTCTGGTTGATACTGCCTTTCAAGAGCCCCACCATGATCTGGGCTATTGGCGGCAAGGGTCTGCGTAATACCATTGCTCTGGACAATACTTTTGGCCAGGTGATGGACAAGGCGCTGCACCTGAACTTCTTCGGGCAGCAGCTGCCGATAGGCTCCCTGCTCTGGTTTGGGTTCCTTTGTTTGATGATGTGGCTGTTCCTGCGAACCAAGCTTGGTGTGACCATGAGTGCTGCTGGAGACAATCCGCGCTTTGCGGCTGCCATCGGTATTAATGTGGACCGCCAGCGCATGTTGGGAACTACGCTGTCTACTGTGCTTGGTGCGGTTGGTATGCTCAGTTATGCCCACGGATACGGCTTCTTTCAGCTGTATGTCGGGCCGCTGTACATGCCGTTTATTCCGGTTGCCGCTATCCTTATCGGTGGTGCTACCATGCGCCGGGTTACCATTTCGCATGTAATTTCCGGTACCATTCTGATGCAGGCTCTGCTGATAATAGCGTTGCCGGTCATCAGCAAGTTAGTGCCGGACGGGGCGTTCTCGGAGGTGATCCGCATTATCGTCTCGAATGGCGTTATCCTGTATGCGCTTACCAGGAGTGGAGGTAATAAATGAAGACACTTAAAAAACTCTCGCTCCTTGATCTTGTAAAGAAAAATTCCGTGCCGTTGCTGTTCCTGATTCTGGGACTGCTCGGATGGATGGCTTCCGGACAGCCGCTGCCAATGTTGCTGCAGGAGGTAATCTACCGCCTGTCGCGCAACCTGATCCTGGTGCTCTCGCTGATTGTTCCTATTACTGCTGGTATGGGCCTGAATTTTGCCCTGGTTATCGGAGCGATGGCCGGACAGTTCGGTTTGGTATTTATTAAAGCCCTGAATATGGGCGGCGTTGGCGGTGTTGGCATGTCCATGCTGTTTGCCTTGCCCTTGGCTATATTGTTCGGTATCGGCTGCGGTGCCATCCTGAATCGGGCAAAGGGTAAGGAAATGATTACCGGCCTGATCCTTGGGTTCTTTGCCAACGGTTTGTACCAGCTGGTCTTACTGGCTGGTGTTGGGACTATAATCCCGATCAAGAATCCGGAGATTGTACTTGCCGCCGGTGTTGGCCTGCGTAACTCAATGGAACTGAACCTGATCAACTATTCACTGGACCGTCTGATTCCCTTTAAGGTAATCATCAACAACTGGCCGGTGTGGGTGCCGATAGCGACCTTCATGCTTATTGGCCTGATTGCCTTTGCCATTCACTTTCTGCAGCGTACCAAGCTGGGGCAGAATTTCCGGGCAGTGGGTCAGGACAAGCATATTTCCGAGGTAGCCGGTATACATGTTGACCGTACCCGCATGATAGCCATGATCATCTCCACGGTGCTGGCCGCCTGGGGGCAGATCATCTTTATGCAGAACATCGGAAAGATGCAAACCTATTTCAGCC
The DNA here is from genome assembly GCA_018815555.1 of Spirochaetota bacterium. Taxonomy (GTDB): domain Bacteria; phylum Spirochaetota; class Spirochaetia; order Treponematales; family UBA12059; genus UBA12059. The sequence continues at coordinate 40,496 of JAHIWF010000317.1, forward strand.
ATGAACAGGTTGGTCTTTTCAGCGCTGCCGCCATCCTGATTGGTGGTGCCACAATTACCAAAGCCAATTTCGGCAATGCTATTGTAGGTACGCTGCTGTTTCACCTTTTGTTTATCGTATCGCCACTGGCCGGTAAAAACCTGTTCGGGGATGCCCAGATCGGTGAGTACTTCCGGTCATTTATTGCATACGGTGTTATCGCGGTGGCAATTGTCATGTATGCCATGAAAAAGGCCAGGGCCGATAAGGCCGAAAGCGCCGATTCCATGGTTGAGTAAAGCTGGTTCCCGCCGCTTATTTGTCGTCGGGAGACCTGGATGAAATAAAGCCCGATCGGCCAAGCTGCGATCGGGCTTTGTTGTATTAGAAGTTTTGCAGGCTGCTATTCTATATTGATCCGGTCCAGTTCCAGTTCGAGCTGTTCTATGTTTTCGATATTTTGCTCGCCGATATTTCGTACTTTTTCCAGCACCGTTTCGATGGCTGCAAAATCGCTGTTGAGGGCTTCCAGCATGGCATCAAGTTTGCAGGCAAAATCTTTGATGCTGGCCACGGCATCAGCAGAGTCTTGCAACTGATGGGTGACCATATCCACCTGCCTGGCTGTATCATGTGCACCGTTCATGAGCCTTGATGTGGCCTGGGTGAGCTGCCCGGTTCCTACCGATACCTCACTGAGCCCGCTGATAATTTCCTCAATGGCATTAAAGGTCTGCTGTACTTCTTTGAGCACAGTTTCAGTGTTTTTGGCATACAGTTGGATGATGGTAGCGGCATTGTTTACAACATCTTCGTTACGGGCTAAAGCCTGGCCGATGGCCTGAGTGCTGCCCTGGGTTTCCATCGACAGTTTGCGGATTTCTCCGGAAATGACCGCAAAGCCTTTGCCGGAGGAGCCGGCATGGGCGGCCTCGATAGATGCATTCATGGCCAGCATATTGGTTTTCTCGGAAATATCCTGAATGCTGCCGGCTACCGCCAGAATCTCTTTTGAGGAATCGCGGATTTTACTGAACCCTTCCAGAACTTTTATTATTTCCTGGCTCTGTTGCTGCATGCGGTGCAGAACGGCGTCCATACTGCCCTTGCGCTGCTCGGCAAGCTGGGAAATGTTCTGGATTGTAGCCATAATTTCGGTGATGCCAGAGCTGGTTTCTCCCAGAATATTGTTCTGTTCGGTAACGGCAGCCTGCATGCGGGTAGCGAAGGACAGTACCTGCTTATTGGATTCATCAGCACAACTGGTTTCACCGGTCATTTCTTTGGCTGCTCTGCTTATGGTTTCCAGGGCCGCTTTTATAGCCTCACTTTTGCTTTTGCTTTCAGTGCTGTAGTCGAGCAGGTTTTTGCCAATTTCCATAAAACTTTTGGCATTATTCAGCAGTTGATCCAGCTCACGGGCTTTATCACGGTTTTTAGATACCTCATTGGTGGCGATTGAGATTACCTCGTTGGTCAATTTGGTGGTAAACCAGAAGGTGATGCTTACCGGAATGTATAGCATGGACAAGGTAATGAAAACGGTGCGCAGTTCGCCAATAAAGCCGCCGTTACGCGGAACATAGATAAAAATTGTTGAAACGAGTAAAACCAGGTAGCCTAATATGGCATAAATGAAGATTTGACGCTTGTGCATGGCCAGCATGCTGTTAACGATGCAGGAAGCCAGCACGTAGACCGCCAGCCGGTACATATCCGCGTTGCCGATGGTGGGCAGCAGTATGCCGATCCACAAGGAGTCCATCAGAATGCCTATAGTGGAAACGGTAATGGCCGCCACATATTTGCGCAAGCGAACCAGCAGCAGTGATACGACATAGACCAGATTAGTAGCCATGACCGCAGAGAAAAAAGGTGAGGTAAGAGCTGGGTCAACTCTGTATCGTGTGTAGGAAGCGAACGAGAAATAGAGGATCAGAATGAAATTTAAATATATGAGTATGGGCACTCTCTTAAGAAGAGCTATGGAGAGGCCTGTCTGGTGTGAGAGCGGGAAAAACAATCGGACCATGGTAACTTCCTTGTCGTATATATCGGCATGGTTTTGCTTAGTATTAATTGTGCTGAGTTCGGTCAATCTTTGCAAGATAGCTTGCCATTATTGTCTATTTTCGTGTTATACTGGCATTCAGAATATAAAATGACATTTTGACTAATGAAACTATTGAAGGCGGAGGTTTTATGTCGGTGGCGGATGCAGTTAAGCAGAATCTGGAACGCAGCTCCTGGATTCGAAAGATGTTCGAAGAAGGGCGTAAGCTGAAAGTGCAGTTCGGGGAGACAAAAGTCTTTGATTTTTCGCTTGGTAACCCGGATTTGGAACCGCCGCCGCAGTTTCTGGAGGCATTGAAGGATGCTGCCTCGAGTGCTGAACTTGGTACGCATGCCTATATGCCTAATGCCGGCTATCCCTTTGCCAGAGCGGCTATGGCCGAGAAAATCAGTGCCGAGCATAAGCTTAGTCTGAGTGCCGAGGATGTGATTCTGACGGTAGGAGCAGCCGGAGCGCTGAATGTAGTGCTGAAGACTATACTCAATCCTGGTGACGACGTTATTGTCCTTCGCCCGTATTTTGCCGAATATGCCTTCTATATAGATAATCAGCGTGGAACGATGGTTCCGGTGGAGACCGGCGCTGATTTTCTGCCCGATATGGATAAAATCCGGCAGGTATTGTCGGCAAAGACCGCGGCCATTATTCTGAATACACCGAACAATCCCAGTGGCCGGGTATATCCACGAACTGTAATAGAGGATCTGGCTAAGCTGCTGAAGGCGCACGGGCAGGGTTGCGGCCGCCTGCCCGTGCTGATAGTCGACGAACCCTACCGTGATATTGTATATGACGGCATCGTAGCAGCGCCGATTCTGGATGCTTATGAAGAATCCATCGTGGTTTCCAGCTTCAGCAAGACCCTTTCGGTGCCGGGCGAGCGCATAGGCTATATTGGTTTGAATCCGGCCATAAGCGAGCACAAGCTGCTGCTGGATGGCATGATCATGGCTAACCGTATTCTTGGCTATGTAAATGCTCCGGCCCTCATGCAGCGGGCGGTAACTTCCAGTTGGCGGGCTCGCGCCGACATTGACCGCTATCGTCGTCGTCGTGACATGTTGGTACGGGTGATGGATGCGGCCGGACTGGAATATGCTAAGCCTGAAGGAGCGTTTTACCTATTTGTAAAAGTGCCTGCCGGCAGCAAGGTTGTGCCGGCAGGCAGCAGTGCCGATGTGGAGTTTGCCATGCATCTGAAAAGCCACAAGATTCTGGGTGTTCCCGGAATCGGGTTCGGCTGTCCGGGCTGGCTGCGATTTTCGTATTGTGTTCCAGAATCGGTTATCGAGCAGTCCCAGACTGCGTTTAAAGAGGCCGTGGCGGCGTGGTAAGATAGCCGGGAGGGTGGGAGGCCGGTCGGTAAAGTGGGTTGCCTGCAGTCTATCGCCGGTCAGCCAGGTTGGTGACGTGATTTGGTCAGGTCGGCGGCCGCAGACTTGGTTAGTCGGGCCGGTGGAGTTTTGCTCGGCCGTTTATTTGCGGCCGAAAACCTGCTGGGGCTGGGTTTTGTTGCGGAACAGCACCTCGCCCATCTGCTGGAAGCGGCTCTGGTTTTCCAGGCTCAGATTCTTGTAGACCGGATGGCTGATTAGTAGATCCTGTTTGAATTCACGGCAGAGGGAATCCAGCCTGGCGGCGACATTCACACTTTCGCCCACAACCGAAACCCGCGGGTTGCCCGAGGCTGCGGTCAGCGCTCCGGCTGCAACCGGGCCGGCATGGATGCCAATGCCGATATGCTTTACCAGCGGCAACCGGTGTTCGGCCAACTCATCCTGAAAATAGACAAACTGGGTAAGGAAATCGTAGGCACAATTAACCGCACTATCGTGGGCGTCGGTTTCACCCAACAGGCCGAAGACGATAATGACGGTATCGCCCACAAACTGCTCGATGATGCCGGAATGCCGCCGGGCAATGATGTCCCATAGGGCATAATAGCGGTTTAGAAGGCCGATGGTGCTTACCGGGCCTTCTTTTTCGGCAATTGGGGTAAAATTCCACAAATCGGCATACAGGATCACCACATCGCGTTTTTCGCCGGTATTAAGGGCTTTTGCGCTGTCCACGGGCATGGTCGGCGGTTCTACCACGGTGTACACTGCATCCAGGCGATATTTCAGCGATATTTGCTTGATTTTGTCCGAGGTCTGGAACAGGCCGAACATTAGCGCGCCGAACATGATGAAGATATGCTGTACCGGCTTGGTAAAATTGATAAAGCCTGGCAGAAAGTTGGCTATGGACAGTTGCTGCTCGAGCTGGGCGTAATTGATGAGCCCGGCCGCATAGTCATTAGAAACCGATACCCGCAGATCCAGGTAAAAGTAGAAGAATACAAAGGTAAAGATGGTTCCGAAGCTCAGGAAGGCTTCGGCGATGCGTTTGGGCCATTTGGTTTTGGTTACCAGGCCAACTGCCTGCAGCATACCGAGATAGAAGGCGGTTACCCAGAGGAAAAAGGTTGCCATATCAAAGGGACGCCCGCTCTGGGCCAGGGTGTGCATGAGCGTAAACGACATCGGACTGATAAACGATAGCAGAAAGCGGGCGGTTGCCCGGTGGCCGTAACGGGCCAGCAGGGCAATCTGCAGCAGTAACGAGATCATCAGGGTAAAGATGATGCCGGTGGATGGTCGCAGTACCGCCGGCGAGGTAAACAGAACCAATATATAGAAGAGCACAAACTGACTGGAGTACAGGAAAAATTCCTCCAGAAAGCGTCGTGGCAGAAATCTCATAGGCATCCTCCGCTCTTAAAATACCGGGACAGCTGAACTTTGCCGGAATTCTATTGAGCTAAGCTGAAAAATCGGCTACCGTAGCATCTGAGTGCCCGGAAGAGCCGGCTGCATATAATACGGCATAGCCCGATAAAAAGAAAGAGCTTTCATATGAAACGCACACCCTTGATACTGTTATTTTCTGCCTGTCTGCTGGCCAGTGCCTGTGGTGGCGGTGACCAGGCAACGACAGTGACTGATAGTACTGATGTGGAGGCGACTGTATTGCCTGCCGACGGGACCGGTTTCGAGCCTGCCGACGGAGCTGAACGAATAGAAGTGCCGGACGGCATACTGCTGGTAGATACCACAATGGCTCGCTCAATTGTCCCGGGTGACTATCCGGCCCCGCTGACGCTGCTTCGTGTGGACGGCAGCAGGTCTTCGTATGCAGCTGATCTTTACGACGCCATACTGGCCGCTCTGGACGAGCATCCGGCCCAGGCGCTGATTGTTTCGCCGGCAGTACGCGGCACCGCCCGGGCCTTTGAGCGTCTGCGTGTCAGCCGGCCCGGCATGCGGCTTTTTGCGCTGGATCCGGAGGACCCGGTGCTGCAGATCGAGGCGGTGGCTGAGTTGGTAATCAGCCAGGATCCGCTGGCCGCGGTGCGCATGGCCCTGCAGGCAGCCTATCTGCAGGGCTACCAGCATCTGGTGCTGTTCAGCGAAGAGGCTCCCCGGGAAGGTACCCTGGCCGCACTGAAGTCGAC
>JAHIWF010000318.1 GCA_018815555.1 Spirochaetota bacterium
GCGCGAACTGTGAAACGACTCCCGTCATAAACTTGAAAAACCCGCGCAAGGCGGGTTTTTCAAGTTTTGGAGGTGACGGGAGTCCCTTCCAGCTCTCGACTTCGTGTCTCGAGCCTCCAGGCCGTCTCCGCTCGCTTTCGCGGCCATCCATGGCCGCTTTTCCTCCCGTTGGTCGGCGCTCGCTCCGCATCGACTCCCGTCACCTCCTTATTAAAAACAACAAGCCCCGCCTTTTGGCGGAGCTTGCTGTTTTTTGGAGGTGACGGGAGTCGAACCCGTGTCCTGATACGCGAGACGAGGGCGTCTACAAGTTTAGATGGATGATCGAATTGTCGGGGGCCGGGTGGCGAACCATCGCGCTATCGGTCCCGTATCCTGCTACGTGTCCCCGTCAGTCCGCAGGCTGGCTGACAGGTAAGCTCTGGTCGGGTTACAAACCGGTCGCAGCGCTCAGAGCGGGGCACTGCGGGGTCCGTCACTGTCGGCGCTTACGCGGCGAGAGCGAAATTGCCGTTATCGTTGGCAATTATAGGTTTTGTCGATTTTAGGTGTCGGCACACCACCTGCGACCCAGGACTCAAGACCGTAACAGTCGAAACCGGGGCACCCCCAAGGATGGAAAAACCAAAGTATTTCCACGACTAACAATAGCAAATTACACGGCTATAATCAAGGCAGATACTCAGTTTTGATATTGCGCAGCGATTCCAGTATAGCGCGCTTGGCGACTGACGAACCACCGGTAAGGGCTTCCACCCGCTCGCGCACCCGATCGCGGGCCGAATTGTCGTTAAAACCGCAGGTGCAGGTGGTAAACAGACCGGGATCGGGCTTCTGCTCCGGCCCGCCGGCAGCCATATCCAGGCGGCCGGGTGGTACCTGGTCAACAGATGAAAAAGCTCCTGCCCGCCCGGCAGCACCATCCAATCCTCGCGGCTGTACCTCGTCAACAGACTCCACCTCTCCCCCCACCGGCACCGAAGCGGCGGCGGCCGGACGCACGGGGTCAACCTGGTCAATCTGGCTATTTTTGGATAGCTTGTATGGCCCGTCCGCGCTTACCAGGCCAAGCTGGCGGCCGAACTGCAGCAGCTGGTCTTCCTCCACCAGGTACAGCGGGCGTATGATCTTCAGCGGATACTTGTTGTAGTGCAAGAGCGGTGGCATGGTGGAAAGCTGGGCCTTGTCCATCATGTTCATAAACAGGGTTTCCAGCACGTCGTCCAGATGATGGCCGAGCGCCACGGCCGTAAATTCGTGTTCCAAGGCATAGCGGATCAGCTCGGTGCGGCGCTGGGTAGAGCACCAGTAGCAGTTCATCTGCCGGCCGGGCTTCAAGCGCCCCTCCACGGCAACATCGATGGTTGCCAGCGGAATGCCCCACTGATCGTACAGGCTGCGCAAGCGCGGCGACAGAGCATGCGGGGCAAAATCATTGCGCACATGCAGGGCCAGCAGTTCGGCGTTTAGTCGCCCCTGGCGCTTTTTTTTGGCCAGGTCGTAGGCCAGAATCGCTGAATCCTTGCCGCCGGAGGCGCCAATCAGAATGCGCTCACCGCGCTGCACCATGTTCCAGGTTTTCAACGCTTTTACTACCAGACCGTCGATTATCTGCTCGATGGTTTTAGACATTGTTTCCTCTACTCCCTGCCATAGCAGTAAATCATCAGCACAATCCAGCCGATATACTAATGAGCAGCGCCAGCGGCTTTCCACTGACGTATCAGGCCTACCCTATCAGAAACAGGATGCATAATGCTACGCATGGAGACCGGACCGGACAATTTTTCTATATTTCTGGATAAAACCTTGGTGCTGCAGCACAGCCGCCGCCGCCCGCTGTTTCGGGTAGGGCTCGGCCAGCGATCACCGGAAAAATGTGACACCAGCGCTACGATCAGCTCCTTCGGCAGCCGGGCTGTTCGGCAGTGGGAGGTTATCCGGGCCAGTCCGGACCTCATCGAGCTGCGTTTTCCCGGGCTGTTCAGCCTAAGTCTGGCCCGCAAAGAAAATGCCACAATGGTGATGTCGTTTTCCAGTCTGGGTCTTAACATCCAGTATTTCCGGATTCGCCTGCCGGTACTGCGTAAAACCCATTTCGAATTCTGCGGTCCGGACCGGATGATCCGGCTTAAAAAAAACCAAAGCTATGCCTGGCAGACCCTGCTTAGGCCGGCACATCCGGTTTCAGCCAGCCTGCTCAGCAACGGAGCCTTAAGCGCCAGCAGTAAATACCGCCTGGCCGAAGCTGTATACGGCATGAAGGCGCTGATAACCAGCAGCAACCGCTACATTTACCTGAGTGCAGATTCGGCTGCCTGCCGCCATCAGCGACGGTTTCTGTTTCTGGATACGGCCGGGCTGCCGGCCGAGCTGCGCATGGGCAGTACCGCTACCCGCAGCGAAACCCTGCGACGCCTGAGTATCCAGGCCAATCCGCCGGCCTGCAAGGCTCCAGACTGGATCCATGACGGCCTCTGCGTCGAGCTTTCCGGCGGCATCGAAACAGCCACCCGCCGCCTGCACACCCTCCTGGATAACGATATTCATATCAATGCCATTTTGCTCAAAGACTGGGCCGGCCTCTCCGGCTCCGGTCGGCTGCGCCGCCCGCGTTGGGACCTGCAGCTGGACAACAGCCGCTATGCTAACCTGCAGGAAGATGCCGCCCGCTTCCGTCAAGCCGAAATCCGCACCCTGGCTTACCTGACTCCGTATCTGGATGTGCAGAGTGCCGGCTACCAACAAGCGGCAACGGCTAAATTACTGGTGCAAAACGATAGTGGGGAGGTGCATGTCGTACGGACTGCCTTCGGCTCTTTTGCTTTCTGGGATCTCTGGAAGCCGGCAACCCAGGACTATCTACGGACGCATATTCTGGAAAACATGATCAGTCTGGGCTTCGCCGGCTGGTTCGCCGATTACGGCAGCTTTTTGCCGCCCAAAAACACGCTGTTGCACGGCCTAAGCCCGGCCCAGGCCAGACTGCAGTATCCACAACTGTGGGCAGAACTCACCCAGGCTTTGACAACCGAAGGCCGTCATGGCCTGGTTGGCATTCTGCGCGCCGGTGGAGCCATGGTCAACCAGGCATCGCTGCTTTTCTGCGCACCACCAACCAGCAGTGGCTGGCAGACCGAAGGCGGACTGGCCGATCTGCCCCGGCAGGCTCTGTCGGCAGCCCGTTCCGGAGCAGGACTGTGGTTTTCAGGCATCGGCGGCAGCTTCAGCAAGGGTCGCAAGCTGCGAACACCGGAACTGTTGATGCGCTGGTACGAAATGGCTGCTTTTACCCTCTTCCTATATAATGAAGAAGCCGCACAGCCGGAGCGCCAGCTGCAGCTATGGCAGGATAAAAACCTAATGCGCCATTGCGCCCGCTTTACTAAGGTTTTCCGGATGCTAAAACCATACCGGCAGGAATTACTGGCTACCTGGAACCTGGGCGGTACTACGCCTATTCAGGACTGCGCAAGCCTGTATCCCGGCCTGCGCACAAGCGTCACACCAAGACAGTTCATGCTGGGACCAGACCTGCTGGTTGCCCCAACCCTGCAGGCCGAAAGCAGCAGTACCACACTGACGCTTCCGGAGGATGCATGGGTGCATGTCTGGTCGAGTCGTGAATTTGGCGGCGGGAATATAAGTATAGAAAGCCCGCCCGGCTATCCCGCGGTTTTTTACCGGCGGGACTCTAACTGGGCAGGCCTCCTCGATACAATACGGGTGCAGTTGTCAGAATTCTGAAGCTACCGCCACCAAATTGTCGCGGTAGCCAGGGTTCAAACCAAGCTCAGTCTTCGGAATCCTCTTCCTCAACCTCGTCGTCCAGCATATCGTCCAGCAAGTCATCATCGACGGCCAGTGTGGATGCCAGTGCCCCAAGCTTGATCTCCAGTTTGGAACGGATCACCTCGGCTATTTCGTCTTTTGGAATATCCAGCGCAAAAGAAATCTCGTCCTGCAGCAGGTTCAGTGCCGAGTCGTACAGCTTACGCTCCAGAATCGGCAGCTCCTTGATTTTGGACCGGTGGTACAGCGAGCGCACCACACTGGCTATGTCCATCACCGAACCTTTTTTAAGCAGATCCAGATTCATCTGGTACCGCAGCTTCCAGTCGGTCGGAATCGGCGCGTACTCCTCCGAGATAAAAGTCAGCGCATGCTCTGCCTCATCGCGCGGCACAATCGGCCGGATACCCAGCTCGTCGGTTTTGTCCACCGGCACCATCACCGTCATGTCCGAAAATTCCAGATAGATGATGTAATACAGTATGGAATTTTCTTTGAATTTCTTCTCGCGGATCTCGACTATCCGCCCGACACCCTGGCTGGGATAGACAATACGCTGATCGACGCCGTAGCGCGGAGCTTCTGTTGTACTCATTATTGCCATTTTACACTAAAAATTCACAAAAGTCAAAGGCCACTGGGGAGCGCCAGGGAACCTAGCCCGCAGCAGGGGGTGGTCAGACGCGCCCCCCGCCGCGGACAAGGTTCCGCGGCTCCCCGAAAGCAGGCATGAACCACCTGTTTCAGAACAAGGCTTCCACCTCGGCGATAATTTTGTCGCAAAGCTGGTCGGCTTCGTTGCGCAGTTGCGCCACCTGCACCTTCATGTTGGCCACATACAACGCATCAGTTATGGTGCCCAGGTTTATGAGCACGTTCAGGGCGGCGCCATGCAGGCCGGCACGAGCCAGCAGGGCGGCCACACCGGCATCGGAGGCGGAGTTCTTGTTGCCTGATACCGCTTCGCCGGCCAGTTTAAGCGCGGCCAGACAGGCTCTGGCGGTTTCCAGCGGCACATTGGCGGCTGTCTTGTAGCCTTCCTGGATTGCGACAGTGCGCACGGCCTGTTCTTCCGCCGTTACTTTAGGCAGCTTCATGGCGGCCATCACGCTGTTAAACGCGTTGGTATCCTCGTCCACGGCGCGTACCAACTGGGCTTTTACCGCTTGAGCACGTACCGCCATGTCTGACAGTCCCTGCCACTGGCTTTCGTAGCCTTTCTTGCCCACGGTCAGGTTGGCTACCATGGCGGCCAAGGCCGCCCCCAGCGAACCGGCCAGAGCAGCCACCGAACCACCGCCGGGAGCCGGCGAGTCACTCGAAACTTCGTCCACAAAAGCAGCGGCTGCCATGGCCATCAGCGGCGCGTTCTCGCGCGCGGTATATTCAATTATCTTTTTATCAGGATCAAAGGCAGCCACCGAAGCCAGACCCATCGACTTGATGGCTGTCTCCACCAGTTCAGCCTCCGGCGCTCCCAGGCTTTTGCCCATCCTCTGCAGATAATAGCGGCCGGCTTTTACCAGTGGTTCAAGCGGCAGCAGACCGACAACCTCGCTGCCGGTTACGCACAGTCCGGCTTTTTCGGCCTCGGCTTTGGCGGTCTCGTAGACAGTATGCAGCGGCGTCTCGTTGTAGTTGGTCAGGTTGATGGAAATCTGGGCGCAGCGGTAATCTTCTATATACCAGCCGATTGCGCGCACGTGCTTAAGCAGCCCGGGCACCTTTACGCTTTTTCCGTTAGCGTCCTTAACCAGGTTGCCGTTGGCGTCGCGGGCGCCACGGCCAGCTTCGCGCAGACTCAAGGCAACTTCGTTGGCCAGCTTGGGGTCGCGTGTATTCAGATTAATATTGTATGCAATAAGAAATTCACGGGCACCGACCACAGTAGCGCCCCATTGCGGCACAAAAGCGGCCTTGCCGTAATCGGGCGCCCATTCCGGCTTCTTCAGCTTTTCGTTAAGCGCTTCATATTCTCCTGCCCGGATATCGGCCAGGCTGCGCCGTTCGGGGCGACTGGCGGCATATTCATACAAATAAACCGGAACCTCCAGCTCCTCGGCGATGCGTTTCCCGGCGCGCCTGGCCAGCTCCACACACTCGTCCATAGTCACGCCGGAAACCGGCACAAAGGGGCATACATCCAGCGCTCCCATACGCGGATGCGCGCCGCTCTGGGTGCGCATGTCAATCAAACCGCGGGCACAGCGCGCAGCGGCCACTGCGGCGTCAACTACCGCATCCGGCTCGCCCACAAAAGTATATACCGTGCGGTTGGTATCGGCTCCCGGATCCACATCCAGCAAAGTAACACCACCTACGCCGCGTATCGCCTGTGCAATCGCTTCAATAACAGATTTATTGCGCCCTTCACTAAAATTCGGTACGCACTCCACCAGCTTTCGTACAGCCATCAGTCTCTCCTTTTTTGCGCCCCGCAGCTGAAAAAACCGCCGCCGGACAGCTCCATACTACCCTCCGCCGCAATTTGCTTCAAGCACACCACCGGGGGTCAGACCCCACCTTTTTGTGACTCGGGGTCAGACCCCACCAAATTTCAGCGTGGGGTCTGACCCCACCTGAAAACCCCTCGGGGTCTGCCCCCCCGCTAGGCTCTGGTCAGAGTAGCCCCAATCAGGCACAATGTCAGCATGAGAATTTTTCAAAAACTGCTGGTTTTGCCGGCCTTCCCGCGCGGCTGTCACCTTATAAGCGACTGCCTCGAAGAAGCACTGCCGGAACTGGCAGATATTAAAACCGGTCTGGTGCAATTATTTCTGCAGCACACCTCGGCATCATTAAGCATCAACGAAAATGCCGATCCGACAGTGCGAACAGATTTGGAAAGCATCCTGCGGGCATTGGTTCCTGATGATTCAGGTGAGTACCGGCACGATTACGAAGGCAGTGATGATATGAGCGCACATGCCAAGAGTTCGCTGCTGGGCTGCTCGCTCTTGCTGCCGCTAAGTTCGGGCCGCTTTAATCTGGGAACCTGGCAGGGTATATATCTGTGCGAACACCGCAACCATGGCGGGCAGCGCCGGATACTGGCCACCATTCTGGCAAATTAACCAAACTGCAGTCCGCCTCCGAATCCGCTGTTGGATCAGCCCCCTCTGGAAACCCGATTGGGGTCAGCCCCCGCCCGGTCCGGCGGCTGGGGTCTGCCCCCCGACCCGCTCAGGCGAACAATACAGCACCGGCCGGCTTTTTTCGATACGCCCCACCAGGGTAAGCCCGGTCGCCTTCGCCAACTCGAACGCCGTACTGGTAGGAATACTGCGGCTGACCAGCAGACGCACCCCGGCAGCGATGGCTTTCAGGATCATGTCGGCGGCGATGCGGCCGCTGGTCAGAATTACCGCCTGCTCCAGCGGCCAGCCGTTGCGGAACGCGTAGCCGATAACCTTGTCCACCGCGTTGTGCCGGCCCACGTCTTCGCGCACCACAATATGCCCGGCCGGTAGCCCTTCGGCCGCAGCACCAGTGGCCGTGTCAGCCACAAACAGGGCCGCGCAGTGCATGCCGCCGATCTCGCGATACAACTCAGCCATGTCAAACATGTAACGGGCTAAAAGCTGCAGCTCGCCCAGCGGTATACAGGGCCCGCCCTCCAGCAGCGGCAGACTGGCTTCGGTGCGGAACACCGGCCCCGATCCGCAGCCCGAAGAGACCACCACGCCCAGCCCGTAGCGGTCCTGGTGTATCCCGTCCGGAGCAATCACTGTAGCCAGACGCAGATCGGCGCAGGCGCCGACACTCATCAAAGTCGCGCGGTCCGTAAGCATGCCGCGGCCTACCAAATGCCCTACTGCCAGATCATCAAGATTATACGGACTGCACATCAGTACAGCCACTTTTTCGCCGTTAGCATGCAACTCCACCGGCAGCTCCGGCGCCATCCGTAATTCGTCGTCACTCATATCCGCTCTCCTTGGTATCCCGCCTACAGCTGCTTCCATAATTGGTTCAGCAGACGGTTATGCCGCTCCAGCTCGGCCGTCAAATCCCTGGCCCGGGTATAATCCCGCTTGCCGAAGGCGGTCGCAATCTGTCTTTCCATATCTTCTTTAGTCCGTTCCATCGCGCTTATGCGCTGCTCCAGCTCGGCTTGCCCCTGCTTCGTATCGTCAGTTCCAGTTTGACCAGCTTTTGCCCCGCGGCCCTGTTTCCGTCCGGCGGCCGCAGCCGCAGTCCCTGAATCCCGGCCACGGCCACCCTGACTGTCGCCGATAGCCCGCGAGCGTTCCTGCAGGCCGCCGTCACGGGCGGCTTGCACTGCCGGTGCGCCGATATCGCGCCAATACTCGCTAAAGCTGCCTTCGTATTCCACAAATTTACGCTGCTCTATAAATACCACCCGATCGACAAGCTTGTCCAGAAAATAACGGTCATGCGACACTAACAGCACCGTTCCCTCAAATTCCAGCAGCGCTTCCTCAACCGCCTCGCGGGTCGGAATATCCAGATGATTGGTCGGCTCGTCCAATATCAGAAAATTGGCCTTCAAGGCCGAAGCGCGTGCCAGCTGCAGTCGATTCAGCTCACCACCGGACAAGCTGCCGATTATCCTGGGCAGATCGGTATAAGTAAATAAAAATCGCCCCAGGTGGTGCAGTACCTCTTTCTTGTCAGTCAGCAATTTCAGAAAAGCATCCTCGATGCTGTCGTCATGATTAAATACTTCCTGCTGCTGGGCGCAATAGCCGACGCGCATGCTGGGCCCTACCCGCAGGCAGGGGTCGTCCCAGCTGCCGCGGGCTACCAGGTCGCGTATCAGACTGGTCTTGCCCGAACCATTTGGACCCACCAGAGCCACCCGTTCGCCGTTCAGAATGGTAAAACCGGAATCTTCTATTATAACCACGTCGTCATAGCGCTTACTGTAGGCACTGATGGCCACTGCCAGATCGGCCCGCGATTTTTCCCCATCAAACACCACGCGGGCATCCAGGTTGCCGATATCCGGGCGCTCGGTAGCCTCGGCCTTAACCCGTTCCAGTTGACTGCGCCGCGCGCGCAGGCGTTTACCCCAGGCCGGATCCGGCCGAGCGCGGGCTATGTCGGCAAAACGACGTACAAGTGCCTCCAGCCGCTCCACCCGCTTCTTGTCGGCCTGCCAGCTGCGGCCTTGGGCAGCGGCCGAACGCAAACGCTCCAGCCGGTACTGCGAATAATTGCCTTTCCATTCAGTTATTACCCCGCCGTCCATCTCCAGAATGGTATCGGCTACCCGATCCAGAAGACGGCGGTCGTGCGAAACCATCAGCACGCAGCAGGGCAGTCCGGCCAGAAACTCTTCCAGCCAGGCTAGCCCGCCGGCATCCAGATGGTTACCCGGTTCGTCCAAGATCAGCAAATCCGGCCGCGACAGCAAAGCCCGGGCCAGTGCCAGCAGGTTTTTCTCGCCACCGGACAGACTTTCTGCAGCTGTCCAGGCCCGCTCGCCCAGGCCGATGCGCTTCAGCAGCCGTTCAGCGTTATCAGCGGCATGGTCACCATCCAGCAGGTCATACTGCTCGCGCAAAATCGCATAATCGCGCATGGCCCGCTGACATATAGCCGGATCAGGATCGCCCATTTGGACTGCCAGCTCGTCCAGCTGTTCGCCCAAAGCGCTGATGTCGCGCACCAGAAAATCCACACTGGTCTCCGCCTCGCCAAAGTCCGGTGCCTTCTGTTCTACCAGGGCAATCTTTTGCTTGCCCTCGCGCTTCAGCCCGCCGCGAAAATCGTCATCCAGCCCGGCTAGAATGCGCACCAGGGTGGTTTTGCCGCAGCCGTTGCGCCCCACCAGCCCATATTTGCGGCCGGCCTCCAGCGAAATATTCACCCCGCGCAGTATCAGTTCGCCGCCGAAGTCGCGGGTCAAATTGTTTGTTTTAATCAATGCCATGTCGTGCTCCTCATGTTGTTTTGCATGGCCTCATAACCTTCAGATTGACCACAACAGCCGCACACAGGTACGACCTGCCGGCCGCTTTTGATCCGCACTCATGCCGATACAAAAAAAACAGCCGCACCAACCCGAAGGTCTGTGCGGCCACAATTTCAGTATTCAAAATACTGCTATCTTGTGCTCTGGACAGACCTCTCCCGTCGGATCGCCGCTGCGGTGCCAGAGCGGATAGCCAGAACAGTAAGAATGTCCAGAAATACCAAAGTACAGTTCATATTTGCCAGAATATCACGGATGCGGCATTCGTGCAAGTCGAGTATTGCTCGACAGTCGACTCTAGTTCGACAGTCGACTTTAACTCGATGCTGACATTGACTTCATTCCACCGCCTTACTATTATTTCATCACAGGAAGATACAATGACAACAGCGGACATCATAGGATTGGCACTCAGTTTCGTCTTTGTTTTTGCGGCCATTGGCGCGGCGGGACTAATACACAAATGCCGGATTTTTTCACCCTTTACCACACGCAAAATTATACACATCAGTGTAGCTCACTGGTGGATCATGGCAATGCTGCTGTTTACCCGGCTGTGGACAGCGGCCATAGGCCCGGTCTTTTTCATTATCTTCAATTATGTTTCACTGCGCCTGCATTTGGTAAAAGCTATGGAGGATGAACGCGAGAGCAGCAATTGGGGCACGGTGCTATTTCCGCTTTCTTTGCTGGGCATGGTAGTGCTGTGCTGGTCCGGCTGGATGCCACTGTGGATAGGTGCTGCCGGCATTCTGGTACTTGGTTGGGGAGACGGACTGGCCAGCCTGGCCGGGCGGCGCTGGGGTCTGCGTAAAATAAAAATTCTCGGTGGCAAAAAATCCTGGGCCGGCACCGGAACCCTCGTTCTGGCCGCCTTTGTTGTAACGTTGGTTGTGCTGACCATTTTCAGCACGGCGGCCTGGTGGCTGCTGATCCTGGCCGCCGCGGCAACAGCGCTTTTAGCGGCCGTGGTAGAACTGGCAACACCTTTTAATCTGGACAACATCTCGGTACCGTTCTCAGTCGCACTGTTCCTTCAATTGCTGCACTCTGGAGGCCTGATATGATCACAGCCGAGCGCCTAGCATGGGGAATTTTTCTTAACTCGATTGTGGCCATACTGGCATGGAAACGTCGCGGGGTAACCATATCCGGGGCTCTTGCCGGTTTTACCAGCGGAGTCTTCATTCTGGTGGTCGGCGGGTGGATACAGTGGCTGCTGCTTATGACCTTCTTTGTTTCGTCCATGCTGGCCGGCCGCTACAAACGCAGCCTCAAGCAGAAAGCCGAATCGATGCACAGCAAGGGCTACCGTCGCGATGCCGTACAGGTGCTGGCCAACGCCGGGCCTTCCATGCTGTTCATCCTGCTCAGCCTTTTACATGGTGACAAAATGCTTACAATTGCCGCCGCCGGCTTTGCCGCCGCTACTGCCGACACCTGGGCTGGCGAACTGGGCATGCTCAGCAAAAAAGCACCGGTTTCTATTCTTACCGGCAAGCCGGTTGCCAAAGGAACTTCCGGCGGGGTCAGCCCGCTGGGCTTTGCTTTTTCCTTCTCCGGCAGTCTGCTTATCGCCTTGGTATACACTCTGGCAACAGGTCTCAGCCGGGGCTTTTCGGCAACCAGTTTAGTTCAGCTGCTGGTAATCAGTCTGGGCGGCTTCATTGGCTCTGTTATCGACAGCCTGCTCGGAGCCAGTGTGCAGGCAAAATACCGTTGTTCACAGACCGGAGAAATGACAGAGAAAGCGCGCAGCGGCCATCTGAGCAATCAGCTGGTTAGCGGTGCCGCGCTCATGACCAACGATCTGGTCAACTTTCTGGCTACCGCCGGCAGTGCTTCGCTGGGTATGCTGCTGCTGCGCCTGCTATAAGCCGGCTGCCAGGCTGTCCGACAGTCGGCTCACACACCAAACAGTTTGGCAACCTCTCCGGGATTTTTGGCAGCTAGAATCTTGGTACGCATACTTTCTTCGCGTAAAACACTGCCAACTCCGGCCAAAAACTGCAGATGCGGTTCAGGATTCTTTTTCGGCGACAAGGACAACACAATAATGCGGGTAGGATTACCATCCATTGAGGCAAAATCCATACCTTCCGGTTTCAGTCCCACTGCGGCAATCAGATGCTCAACCGAGTCGGACTTAGCGTGCGGTATGGCTATACCATCCTGCATGCCAGTACTCATCGAGCTCTCGCGCTCCATTATTTCCGCCATGGGCAGCTCAATATCATGGATCTTATGCGCATCCTTCAGGATTTGCAGCAGCTCACGGATAACCGCTTCTTTGCTGTCACCCTGCAGCTTCATGATAATACAGAAGGGATTAATGGCCGCTGCCTGGCTGCTGTTCAGCAATGCAGCTCCGCTACCGCTCCGTTCATTCGACACCGCTGAAGAAGCAATATTCTTCTGCAGGCGTCCCGGATCAAAATCCTTCTTCAGCTTGGTAAAACTGGAATTCAGGGCGGCAACGGCCTCGAAAACCGCAGTCTGGGCTACCGGCATGTCGTTGATAGGCCCCTGAACCTCAAGGCTATCGCCGATCAGCTTCATAGAAAAAGCAGCGTCATCCTTGCGCACCTGGGCAATTCCGTCTTCGATATCCATAGTCCTGATATAAAAACCCTCGGCCTGCAGCTGATGGGTCATGGTATCAGTGACCAGCGTGGCAACATCCGAGGACGGAAAGGCAAAATTCAGGGCAATAGTTTCGGTAGCCAGACTCTCTTTACGTGTCCCCCGACCGGGCAAGGCCAAGGCACGACTCAACATGGCCGGAGCCACCAAAGCGGTAATCAGCGGCATCATAATGGCTACACCAAACAAATTTGACGGCAGAATACCGGAAGCCAGACCGATACCGGCTAAAATCAACACTACTTCGCCACGCGGTACCATACCAAAACCGATACGCAGGGCACCTTTCATATTAAAGCCGGTAAACAAGGCCGGTACGCCACAACCCAGCAACTTTCCCAAAATTGCCACAATGGTAAAAATAAGCCCGCCGATCAACACACGCGGATCCAGGAATTGCGACACATCAACCAGCATGCCCATAACGGCGAAGAATATTGGAACAAAAAACTCATATAACACATGCATTTTCTCTATTATAATGTGGCTGATATCGGTCTTGGACAGTGACAGTCCAATAATATAGGCACCGATTATCATGGCCAGACCTTCTTTCTCAAAGAAACCGGCTACAACCAGTGCCAATCCGAAGGCCATTACAGTAAACAAGGTGCTGCTGCGGAAACGTTTCAGCATCAGGGCAATTTTTTTGGCAAACAGCAGGCCAAGCACAGTAAAGACCAGCCACAGTCCAAACGCCTTCAGGGCAATCATGCCAATACTGCCCCAGGCCAGGCCGCCGCCGCTGCTGCTTGTCGCGGCATTGATGCCCAGCACCACCGCCAACAGCACTATGCCTATAACATCATCAAATACTGCCGCGGCAAGTATAGTCACGCCTTCTGGGGTATCCAGCTTTTTCTTCTCCGACAATATCCTGGCGGTAATGCCGATACTGGTGGCAGTAGACATGATACCGAACATCAGGTTCTGCGAATCCATAAAGGACCCACCAAACACCAGCATTCCGACCAGGGCACCACCAAAAAAGGTGAATACTACGCCTCCGATGCCGACTACAGCCCCGGCAATAGAGTATTTCAGGAAAAGGGTAAGATCGGTTTCCAGCCCGGAAATGAACAACAGGATAATCGAAGCTATAGTAGCCAGGGCATACAGCTCGGTGCTTACCGGAATTTCTGCGCCGATTATTCCAGTGCCGAACAAACCATGCGGGAAACCGGGGAAGGCAATACCGCCGAGTGCATACGGCCCGATTATAACACCAACCAGCAGCTCGCCAAGCACGCCGGGGATATGAAAACGCTGGGCCAGCAAACCACCCAACTTTACAGCAAAGAGCAAAATACCGATCTGAATTACCAGACTGCCTTGTGCATCAGCCAGCGATCCTCCGCTGGCGAACAGCCATACCCCGGCACCAATAAATAGCAGCAGCATAATCAGCCAGTGTTTTTTCTGCATACGGTCTTCCTTCACAAAAACACCACCGCGCAGTAAAGCGAATCAAAGCGGTAGTATTAGTAGTATATGCGGAATGGTACAACCTTTAGCAAGCTTGTTCAAGACCTGGATTTGTTTTACTGCCGGCTGATTTCCCAGGCTTTGTGAGCATTTGGCCGAAAATCTTCGGGTATGGTGGATGCACTGATGTCGCGGCTGTTCAGTTCCGGCAGCAGCGCAGCATCGAAGCGCAAGTCGCGCGAGTTGGTGGAAAAATACAGTAAGCCGTCGGGAGCCAGCAGCTTAGCGCATAACTGCACCAGCTCCGGCCAATGCCGATTGGTATCCAGAAAGCCAGTCATTTTTTTGGAGTTGGAGAAGGTGGGAGGGTCAAGAATGATGCGATCGTAGCGTATTGTCGAATGAGCTGCGTCTTTCAGAAATTCTATGGCATCGGTCCGGATCCCCTGATACAAAGCAGTATCCAACCCATTCAGGCGGATATTCCGTTCCGCCCAGGCCAGATAGGTATTTGAAAGATCCACCGCATGCACCAGCGCAGCCCCGCCGGCCAGAGCACACACCGAAAAACTACCGGTATAGCAGAAGAGGTTTAAAACCCGCATCCCCCCCGCTTCGGAGCGCAGACGCTGGCGTAAGGGCCGGTGGTCCATAAAAAGGCCGGTATCCAGGTACTCATGCAGATTGACCAGATAGGCCAGCCCGTGTTCATGAACTGTTTTCAGCTGTGCTTCTGGTGCGCTTGTCTTTTCATATTGATCCTCGACACCCAGCCGCCGCCGCACTTTAACATGAATATTATCCGGCGCGATAGCCAGAGCCTGGCTCGTCGCCTGTTTCATCAGTTCCAGCCAGGCAAGCTCTTCGTCCTCCGGTTTTTCGTAGGGGCGCTCAAACAAAGCCAGGAGTGCTTCGTCGCCATAGCGCTCCACCAACAGAGGAATTTCAGGAATATCGCGGTCATAGACCCGGTAGCAGTCGGTTTCGGTACGCCGTCCCCATTTTGCCAGGTGACGATCACGTTTAAGCAGCCGGTTCAACAGATAGGCTTGCTGTTGCTCATCTTTTTCGGAAGGCATGTCCTTAAATCAGGCCAGTTCCATAATCCGGCGCTTTACACACAGCATAGCAAAGCCGGAAGAAAGATCCTCGTTCTGTACCACAACATGCTCGGGCGTGCGCACCTTAAAATTGGTAAAATTCCAGATAGCCAGAATACCGGCCGATACCAGCAGGTCAGTCAAATCCTGGGCAATATCGCGGGGCACGGTAAGAACGGCCAGGGCGATTTTCATCTCGGACACCTTCTCTTGCAGCTTGTCCAGTGAATATACGGGAACGTCATGGATGCGGGTACCGGCTTTCTGAGGTGAATTATCGAAAGCCGCTACAAAATTAAGGCCATGCGAACGGAAGCCGGGAAAACCGATAAGTGCGCTGCCCAAGTGTCCGGCGCCGACCAGAATAGCGTTGTTCACCTCGTCCCAACGCAAAAAGTGTACGATGGCATTAACCAGTTCCTCCACCGGATAACCCTTCTTGGGCTTGCCGACGATACCGGTTATGGCCAGATCCTTGCGCACCTGAATCGGTTCTAGCTCCAACTCGCTGGCGATACGGGTGGCCGAAATATATTGCAGACCTTCTTCCAGCGCTGCCCTGGTAATTAGCAGGTAAGAAGGCAGGCGACGCACTGATGGCGCTGAAAGGACTTTCACTTTGGGCATACAATCTCCGTTATGAACAGTGTAGATAACAATATAATATTAAAATATCTAAATGGAAATAGCAACACATTATTTTTATATATATGAATAATGCTAATACTAAATTAATGAAAAACGATAGATTTGGATTGGCTGCAATCGTTGGAAGTGAATTCGCGGTAAAAAAAAAGAAAAGCTCCGTGGAAAAAGGAGGTAAAACCACGGAGCTTTTTGTAGAACGTTAGACTACTGCATAAATATACATAAAAAGTGTCATTTATGCAAGCTGTATGTATACCTAAAGTACTGATATATCCCTGATCCATCAGTCGGCAAACAGGCTTTCCACCATCGAGTCGATATCGTCCTGGCAGGCATCGCAGCGCCGTTCGTAAGCCAGCTCTTGGTTGACCATGCGAAGCTTGCGCAGCAGGCTGTAAATGATAACCAGCAGTATCTTATTGCCGGATTCCGGATACTTCTTTATGAACTGCACCAGATCTTTCCGGGCAATACGGATAATATGAACCGAACCGGTACTGGTCACTGTGGCTGTTCGCTTCACATTCATGAAAATTCCGGCCTCGCCGAAAACATCGCCCGGCCCGAGCGAATTAACGTACACCGATCGGCCCTCGGCTTCGCGCACGCTGATGCTTACCGTACCCTCCATGATGCCGTAAAAGTGGTTGCCGGTGTCGTTTTCCTCCAGTATCACCTCGCCTTCGGCATAGCTGACCAACTCCGACACCGATAGCAGATCGAGTATCTGCCCGTCGGTCAGGAATTTAAACGAAATGATGCTGCGCACCTGATCAATATGCTTCAGATTTGCCAATAAATCTGCCATGAAGTTCCTCCTTATTCAGCGTCGGCGTAGGCTTCCATGCTACTGCGGGCGGCTGGGTCAATCAGGCCGAGATCTTCACACAAGGCAAACAGCTCGCGCACATGAAAAAAGGCGTGCAGTGCAACCTGCTGGCCTTCCATATCGCGCCGTCCCTGCCGCCCGCGCTCAATAAGCACAGCCAGATCCTCGATTACCAGGCCTTCTTCGCGCAGTATCTGGATAGCCTCCAGTTTGGAAGCGCCAGTGGTTATCAGGTCATCCACCAGTAGGGCTTTTTGGCCGGGTTCAAAGCGACCCTCAACCCGGACGCCGGTACCGTGGTCCTTGGCCGGCATGCGCGGCCAAATCATGGGTTTGCCCAGTTTCAGCGACAGGGCGGTGGCCAGCGGCAGTGCAGCCGCCGGAATACCGGCGATACAGTCGAATTCAAGCCCGGCGGCGGCATGGGCATAGGCCTCGGCTACCGCGTCCAGCAGAGCCGGCGAGGCGATAACCCGCCGCAGATCCACATAAAACGGCGAAATCTTGCCGCTTTTCAGCGTAAAACTGCCGGTTTTAAAACAGCCGGTTTCCACTAAGCCGGCCATGACCCGGCGTTTAAGCAAATCGATACGGTTATAGCCGCTAAAGACGGCCGGCTGACCGGCGGCTTTTCCGGCAGCAGGGGAAGTACCAGCCACTTTTCCGGCCGCTTCCATGCTCTTCTGCATGGCCTGCACAAAGCCGGCGGCAGCTTCTCCAGGCTTTTCGGCACCAGCCACGGCCCGCGCCACCACCGGAAGGATGCCCAGCCCGTCGGCACGCGCGCCGGCCTGCCAGGCCCGGCCGATCTCACCGCCCTGTGCACCGATGCCCGGAGCCAGAAACCAGGCTTCCGGTACAGCCGCACGTATGGTGGCCAGCGCCCGCTCATCATTACCGGCCACCACCAGCCCGACCCGCTCCGACCATGAACAGCATTCGGCGGCTACCCGGGCGTACAGCGGCTGCCCGTCCAGCACAATATCCTGAAAGACTCCGGCCCGCGGATTACTGGTACGTGCCAGCAGGAACACGGCCTTGCCCGCATGAGCCAGGAACGGGTCTACCGCGTCACGCCCCATATACGGGCTCAAAGTAACACAATCAGCCTTCAGGCGAGAAAAACAGGCTTCGGCATAGGCTTCGGCGGTATTTCCGATATCGCAACGCTTGGCATCCAGAATCACCGGACATTCTTCCGGAATATGCGCAATCAGCTGTTCCAGAACGGTCCAACCCTCGGCCCCCAGAGCTTCATAAAAAGCACTGTTGGGTTTGTAACAGGCCGCGAAGGGTACGGTCGCGTCAACGATACGCCGGGCCCAATCCAGTATGTCCGAAGGCTTGCGGCTGCCGCCCAGGCTGGGATCCAGTCCCACACACAATAAGGTTCCCTTCTGCCGGAAAGCAGTACTGATTCTGTCGAAAAAATCCACGTGTTCCTCCCCCGTTGCTGGTATACCAGTTTGCCGCTACTGTAGCCTAAAGCCAGGCTTATTTCCAGAGCGACGAATGATTTGAATGTTAAAATCTCCGTTTTCTCTTGTTGCCGGGGTGTTTTTCCCCTACATTTGCAGTATACTGAAATTACGTGTTGTTTATATGGAGGTTACATATATGAGACGAAAAATAATTGCACTTGCTGTGGCCATGCTTTTCATGCTTCCTGGAATATATGCACAGGAAACGGCCGAAGAGACTCCGGCCACCGGCGGCGCACTGGCCTTTGCAGCTGGTCTTTCTCTGGGTGCAGACAGTATTCCCATAGTGAAGGATGGTGTAACCACTATGGTCACCTGGAACGTACTCGGCTTCCAGCCGGATCTGGCCTTTGGCAACTTCGGTGTCGGCCTGGATCTTACCCTGCGCTTCCGTATCTATCCCGAGCCTGACACGGCTTTGGCCATCTATCCCGGCGACTGGATCCCCGAGGGTGACAACATCTTCCAGGGCATACTGGATATTTATCTGCCAAAAATCCAGTACGTACGCTACGGCCATCAGGGTGATCCGCTATATGTCAAACTGGGGTCTATCGAAGATCTTACCATCGGCAACGGCTTTCTGATGGGCAATTACGCCAATACCCGCTTCCTGCCCAGCCAGCGCATCTTTGGTGCCAGCTTCCGGCTGGACGGTGCGCTGTTCAACTTCCCCTGGGTGGGGCTGGAAGTCCTTACCGGCAACCTGGCCCGTTTCGACGTTATCGGCACCAGGCTGTTTGTACGGCCGCTGACCGGCCTGGAACTGCCCATACTTAAAGACATGCAGGTAGGTGGTTCGTTCATAACCGACCGCAATCCCGAACTATACCGTGATTACGATAGCGACAGCTCCACAAGCCTGCCTGCTGTGGCCATGGGTAGTGCGGACATTCTGTTGCCAATTATCGGCGGCGCAGTATTCCCCCTGGCGGCCTTTACCGAAATCGGTTTTCAGAGTGAAAACCGCATCGGCTGGATGCTTGGCGCTGGCGGCCGCCTGGTCAGCTTTATTACCTACGGAGCACAATTGCGTCTGATCGGTCCGGGCTTCATTCCCAATTATTTTGATGCCAACTACGATCTGTTCCGCCCCGAAAAAGCATCTCTTCTGCAGAATGCTCCAGCCGCGGATGATGAAGGTTTTGCCGGCTGGTTCGGCAGTCTCGGCACAAGCCTGTTCGAAGACAAAATCATGTTCTCGGTAAACGTTGAAGGGCCCTTTGCGGCCAAGCCACTGGCAGTTTCGGACAATCCTTCGCTGTATCCGCACGTACGCGCGGTTGCCGGCGTGGCCGAAGGGCTGATCGGCGGCTTCAGCTTTAACTTTGCCTACGATAAATATTACCTGGGCCGATCCGAAGACAGAACCTTCTGGGCGGACCTGATCGATCCGAATGACGCGGTAATCACTGCCGCCTTCAATTATTCTACCGGAGGGGCCATGTTCACACTACTGTATAACCTGACCTACAATCCGGACAAGCCGGAAGGAGAGAGCCAATTTGACATCACGTCCAGTCTCTCTACATCCATCAAATTCTGATACACGCGGCAGCGCAGGAGGTTTTTATGCGTAAATACCGGTTATTCTGGCTGATACTGTTCGGCCTTGTCAGCATGGCAATGCTGAATGCTCAACAGGCCGGCAACCAGGCCCTAGTCATCGAGTTTATCGATGGCAATAATTTCTCTTATACAGATGCCACTGGAATCGTGTACACCTATCCCAATGGCGTTATGGAAGGCGACACCATACCGGTTGGCGCAACCGTTAATACCGGACTGCGTACTTCGGCCGAGCTGCGTATTGCCCCTAACGGCACCCTGATAAAACTAGCAGCCAGTACCGCTTTTCAAGTGCAGGCTATAGCCACCCAGGACCGCAATACCAACACCTTCGCTCTGGTAGCCGGTAAAGTGCGAGCGGTAGCCGCCCGTGGTTCCAGCTATGACATCCTTACCTCCACCACCGTTTGCGGTGTACGCGGTACCGACTTTACCATGGCGTATGAGGAGGGCACAAAAGCCCTACTTATGGTAAAAAAAGGTATTGTGGAATTCGGCGAACGCGGTGCAGACGGCATAATTAACCCGGTTATGGTAAACGCCGGCCAGTTCTCCGAGTTCTTCAGCAGCTTTGCTCCGCAGGAATTCACCCAGGAACTCTTCGATCAGGAATATGGCGACATGGATATACCAGTGGAGCGCCTGCCGGTAGAAGAAGAGCTGGCTGAAGAAGTTAGCGAAGAACCTGAAGAGGAAGCTGAAGAAGTAAAAGAAGAAGCGGTTGAAGAAGTAGCCGAGACCACAGAAGCGGCACCTGCCTCTGGTGTTACCGGTGCAGCCATTGCAGCCACTCCGGCAGCGACCGGAACTGAAAGCGAAGCTGAAGCTGAAGCTGAAACGCCCAAGGCTCCGGCTGCTAACAGTGCAATAGTAACTTGGCTGCAGGAAGTGCTTGGCATGGAAATCGGTGCCATAACCATCGGCGACCAGGTCTGGTCAAAAGCGGTTATTCAGCCGACCTTCCAGATTGGCAAACTGAAGACCGCCCTGTATCTGCCTATCATCTACAGCAGCAATCTCTTTGATCCGGACGACTGGTACAAACCCTCCGGCAACAGCGAATGGTCTTTTGGTACCGATATCGGCTGGAAAGACAACACCGTTGCCGCCCTGCTGGACGCCACCCGCGACTTGGCCCTTAAAATCCGCTATCTGGAATACGGCAACCAGCAGTTCGACCCCTTCTTCTTTAAAGTGGGTAACGTAAACAGCTTTACCATCGGCCACGGCCTGATCATGCGCAACTATGCCAATGACAGCGACTTCCCCGCAACCCGCCACCTGGGCTTTAACCTTGGCCTGGATATGCAGAAGTGGGGCTTCGAGATTCTGACCAATGATCTTACCCAGCCGGAAATAATCGGCGGCCGCCTGTACGGACGCCCGGTAGCCGGCAGCAAGATCGCCTTCGGTGTATCTGCGGTAACCGACCTGTTCCCGGCCAAGGCTCTGGACTCCGAAGAAGCGGGCACTACTGCCGAAGACTTTGGCAACCCGCTCTTTGCCGGCGTCGGCCTGGATCTGGATATTCCGATCGTTGCCAGCCCGGTATTCGGCATCAAGCTGTTCGGCGACATTGCCGGCATGCTGCCCTATATCCGCAACGACTACACCCTTCCTGGCCAGGATCTCCGTGCGAAGGGGTTCGGCTTGGATATGCTGTGGTATGAAAACCAGCTGCGCAACTGGGGAGCCGCCGCCGGTTTCCTGGGCAACATCCTCTTCGTCAACTATCGCCTGGAGTACCGCTACTTTACCGGCGCTTTCCGTCCGGCCTTCTTTGACGCCGGTTACGAACGCCGCCGCATGGAAACAGTGCAGCAGTATGCCGCCTATCTGGCCGATCCGGCCTCCATTGCCCAGAGTCCCAACGTAATGGGTATTTACGGCGAAGGCGGTGCCAGCCTGCTTAAAGACAAACTGTCGTTCACCTTCGGCTATTTCTGGCCCTTCGACATCACGGCAGACGTCGATTCCATCGTCGGCACCGAAGACTATTTTAAAGCCCAACTGGTAGTGCTTAAAGGCCTGGTTCCGGTAGTCGACATCTCCGGCTCCATCATCTACGAGCGCCGCAACTTTATTCCCACCCTGCTTAACAAAGAGGGCGGCAGCCCCAGCCTGTTCGACGAAAACACCACCTTCGGCGGCGAACTGGTAATGCCGATTCCCACCGCGCCCTTCCTGAGCCTGGCTATCATGGTAAGTACTACCCTGGCCCGCGAGGAGAACGGTGAAATCATGCAGTTAGACGGCAAGCCGGTAATGCAGCCACTGATTACCCTGGAAACCCGTCTGCGCTTCTAAATCTCTATTGACCAGCTGCCGGTAATAAGTCCGGCAGGCTGTACCAGCTATTCGGCTGCCCGTCTATATGGCGGGCAGCTTTTTTCATCTGCCGGGGTATCAGCCTACCCGGCGGCGAAATCCCCCTACTTCCGCCAACTCGGCGGCCGCTCCAGTCACCCGGACGAGCCAAAGCGCCGTCAGCCAATCCCGTCAGCCAACCCCTTCAGCCACCGGAAACCCCGACAGCCGGCCCCATCGGCCATTGCCTTTGCGCCCCTTGCCGCTGCCTGGCGTGCCCCCGGCAGCGGTGGTGACAAAAGCGCTCGCAGTCAGTACCATAGGGCTATGGCAGACGACAATAATTCCGAAAGCAACCCTAAACGCATCCATATTCTGGCACCGGAAACCGCCAAGCGTATCGCCGCCGGCGAGGTTATCGAACGGCCGCAGTCAGTACTGCGCGAACTGCTGGACAACAGCATTGACGCCGGCGCAAAGCTAATCCGGGTGGATTTGCGTTCCGGCGGGTTGGAAAGCCTGCAGGTACGCGACGATGGCAGCGGCATGGGCCGCGATGATCTGGAGCTGTGCATACAGCCGCATGCCACCTCCAAAATCAGCCAGCTGGACGACCTCTTGGCGCTGCACAGCCTGGGTTTCCGCGGCGAGGCCCTGGCCTCGGTGGCGGCAGTGGCCGATATCAGTATACGCAGCGCTCTGCGCGACGACGAAGCCTGGGAGCTGGAAGCCGGCCCCGGACGACCGACCGAAATACGGCCCAGCCGGGGTTCACGGGGCAGCAGCGTTACTGTCCGCAACCTGTTTGCCTCTTTTCCGGCGCGCAAGCAATTTCTGCAGCGGCCGGCCGCCGAGAGCCTGGCCTGCCGGCAAGTGTTCATCGACAAGAGTATTGCTTTCCCGGAGCTGGAGTTTCATTTGGCGGGGGATGGCAAAACTACCTTTGCACTGCGGCCGGATACCCTGTGCGAACGGGTTCGCCAAGCCGCCCTGCCCCAGCAGCCGCCGCAATTCTTCCGCGAGCTTACCGGCGGCGGCAACGGCTTTAGTCTGCGCCTGGTAGCCGGAGTACCGGCGCTGCACCGTGGCGACCGCAAACACATACAGGTTTTTATCAACCGGCGGCGGGTGCAGGAATACCGGCTGCAGCAGGCACTGGAATATGCCTACCGCGAGGTGCTGCCCGGCGGCAGCTATCCGGTAGTCTATGCCTTTATCGAGCTGGATCCGACACTGGCCGACTTTAACATCCATCCGGCAAAAAAAGAGGTGCGCCTGCGCAATGCCGACGACCTGCGTCAGGCTTTACAGCGCAGCATCCGCGACTGGCTGGCCAACTCCTGGCGCATGGGCTATAACGCAACACCAGCCCAGGATTTCGAGCTTTTCGACCGCAGCAGCGACCAGTCGGCGGCAGTTCCCCCGACAGCCACAGCAGAACACCGGCAAGAGTTCAGCAACTCGACGAAAGCGCACTCCTCCACAGACAAATTCAGCAGCCCGGTAGCCCCTTATCCCGCCGGAATAAGCGCTCCTGGCGCCGGGCCACAAAACACCCAAGCCTGGGTACAGGCTATCCAGAACGCCCGCGTGCAGGGTGGCGGGCAACTGCGGCCGCAAACGCTGCTGCAGCAGCAGCCAGCCGGCTTAGCCGGCCAGGGGGCAGACCAGGCAGACGACAGCCTGGGGCCAACCCATAACAGCCCCCCCCTGCGCTTCCTAGGGCAAACCCTGGGTACCTTTTTGCTCTTTGAATACGCCGATGAGCTCTTTATCCTCGACCAGCATGCTGCCCATGAGCGCATATTATATGAAGAATTGTGTGCTAAAAAGGTGGTCAGTCAGGACTTGCTGGTGCCGTTTGTGTACGAAGCGGCCTCAGATGAAGAAGACCGGCTGCTGGCGGGAATGCACACTGAACTGGAAGACGCCGGCTTTGCCCTGCAGCGCGAAGGCAGCACCTGGATTCTGGAAAAAGTCCCGGCCATTCTGCCGGCCGAGGATTCCGGAATCGTGTTTGCGGCGCTGCGCGACGGCGGCGGACCAGAGGCTGTATTAAAGGCGGTTCGGGCAGGCATCGCCTGCAAGGCCGCCATAAAAGACGGCAGCTTGCTGGATGAACATGCCGCCACCCGCTTGGCTTGGCAAGCGCTGCAGCTGCCCGAAGCCCGCTGTCCGCACGGCCGCCCTATCTGGGTTCGGCTCAGCCGGCGTGAACTGTTCGAAGCAGTCGGCCGTATAGTGTAAACCGGTTCGGCGGCCGGTAAAAACCGGCCACAAGTAGCGCCCAGTTTACAATCCGGAAAGCAGACTGTTTACTTCGGCCCGCGCCGGATACGACGGATTCTTGGCCAGCAAGTCGGCAAGGGTACGTTTAGCATTCACATTGTCGCCTATTGCTATATAGAGTTTACCCAGCTCGTAATAAGCATCCCAGGCATTGGCGTCCAGCTTTACCACCTCTATATAACCGTCGCGCGCCTTTTCGTTGTTCCCGGCCTGCACATAAGCCCGGCACAAATTCAACCTGATAGTTATATCCCGCGGGGCCAGGGCCAGAGCCGCTTCATAGTGGAAAACACTTTTCTCGAACAAGGACTTCTTGCCGTAGGCATTAGCTAGATTATTGTTGGCCTCCAGCGACTTCGGGTCAATCTTGTAGGCTTCATCGAATACCGTCAGCGCATTGTCCACAAAACCGGATTCCAGGTAAATGATGCCCAGATTTATACGCGACTGTATGTGTTTAACGTCCAGACGCGCGGCCTCGCGATAGGCGGCCAGAGCGGTATCCACCGAACCGGCCTTATGAGCAATCAAGCCCAGCAAATACTGATAGGTGGCCGAAGACGGACGCTCCTGCACCGCTTTCTGGGCCAGTGGCAGGGCTTCGGCACTTTTATCCAGGTTATATTTTACTTCCGCCAGATTGTAGTAGGTTACGGCGTCGGCCGAAACCGCCAGGGCTTGTTCAAAAGCCTTCTCCGCATTGACCAGCTGGCCACCAGCGGCATACAAGACCCCCAGTTCGCGCAGCGCAGAAGCATCCTGCGGGCTGAAAGATAAGGCGGTATTAAAAGAGCGTATCGCGCCAGTAGTATCACCGCCGGCTGCCAGAATACGTCCCACCTCTACATGGGCACGGACATAATCCGGTTTTATGGCTATGGCACCGCGGAAGGCTGCCAGAGCAGCTGTATTGTTACGCAATACCCGGTAGGTGGTACCCAGGTTAAAGAAGGCCGGTTCATAACGCGGGTTCAGCCGGGTGGTTACCGACTCAAAGGCGCGCCGGGCTTCCTCATATTTTTTAACGCTAAAATAGGCCCGCCCCAGTTCATAGGCGTACAGATAATTATTGGGATCCAGGCGCTGCGCCTGCTCCAGCTCGCTCAGCGCCTGATCCGGCAGATTGGCATCGTTATAGATCTTGCTTAAGGTATAATGCGGCTCGGCAGCCGTACTGTCTTTGCGGATGGCTTCTTGGGCGGCCCGCTGGGCTTCACGCACCGCCTGCACACCTTCAGGGCTACTGGGCTGCTGCTTGTAGGCTTCGTACCAGGACTCAGCTATGTCCGACCAGGTCTGGGAGGCAAAGCGATCCTCGCCGGGCGGCAAGGCAGTGGTTGCTGCAGTAAACGATTTGCCGGCGGAAGTATTGTCACCGGCCGTAATTGCCGTCCGGCCTTCCTGCACTAGACGGGTAACCGCTTCCATTTTCTCACGCAGTTCCTCGCTCATGCGGGCCAGTTCTGCTTCGCGGGCAGCTCTGGCAGCGGCGGCGGCTTCAGCTTCGGCCGCTGCCAGCGCATCTGTCTCAGCCTTCCTGGCGGCATCTTCCTCGGCTTTGCGGGCGGCTTCAGCCTGTTGGGCAGCAGCCAAGGCTGCCTGCTGGCTGCTGGTGCTGCTGTCTGCGGCTGAGCCCTGCGCTGTGCTCTGAGTACCCTGCTGGGCTGCCGATTGGGCAACTGTGCTGGCTGTACGTTCCAGTGAACGCCCCAACTCATCCAGCGACTGAGCCAGTGTGTCATCTTCGCGGGTGCCGCCTGCAGCCTTTAATTTGTCCAACGCTTCATCGCGCAGGCTCCGGGCTTCACTATCCGCCGCATCCTTGATTATCAAGGCATCCAGAATATCCAGCGCACGGTCATAACTCTCGCGGTCTATATATTCACGGGCCAGAGTCAGCATATTATTGCGCTCTCGGCTGCCGCCTTTAAGCACTGCCATGGTTCCAAACAGCAGGGCCAGAGCAAGTACTCCGCCGGCAATACCGATTATCAGCCTTTTTTTTGTACGTTCCTGCATCAATGTTTCCTTAATTTCCATACTCCCAGTCTGCCATTCGACAGCACCAGTTTACTAAAAGGATCAAATTGCTGGCTCTGCCAGCTTGCCAGTAATCAGCTTACCGGACCTAATCTTCGAGTGAAAATTCCTCATCATACCCTTCCACTCCGGTAGAGCCGGCTGAAAGGTTGGTAGTATCCATCGCCGCATCCAGCAAAGATTGGGCTACGGTTTCCATCAGCGCCGCCCGTGCCGCCTCCTCAGCTTCTTTCTGGGCCTGGCGCAGAGCTTCTTCTTGTTGTGCGGCGGCAATTCTGGTGTTCAGTAAATCCAGCAGCCGCCGGATCTCGGCGGCCTGGCCAGAGGCCGGATCAAGCGCTAGATACACCCCGTAATCACTCACCGCCGACTTCGTGTCACCCAAACGCATATGCACATTTGCCCGGTTCAAATAGGCCGGTGCGTAATTGGCGTTTGCATCCAGCGCAGCAGTATAGGACTCCAGGGCAAAACTGTTGCGATTTTGCATAAAGAAGGTATTACCGATATTAAAATGAAAAAGATGGGTATAGTTTGACGCCGCGGACAGGCCACGCCTGAAGGCAGCTAACGCTTCGTCATAGCGAGTCAGCTGCATATAGGAAATCCCGAGATACAGAAACAGCATTTCGTCGGCACCAGCCTGACGGCTGGCCTGTTCCAGCAGTGGTGCTGCCTCTGCCGGTTTGTTCTCCAGAAATAATTTTTGACCCTGTTCGGCAATATCTCCGGAAAATAGCGGCACTGAAACAAGTAATACTGCCCAAACCAGCAAACAATACCGGTATTTATACATACGTCCTCCACTGAAAGCACAATCCGTCGCAAAGGTCCGACCCTTTTGTACGCTGTATCCGTACTTTTTATGGAATAAAATGTATTTATCCATTACAATCTAACAGTAAAGGTATCATGCTTGAGCCATTTTATAAAGCATGCTACCATAATAAGGCAGATGATCGGGCAGGTTCTCCCGTTTTCATCGCTCTTAAAAGTATGTTACCGAACAAGGTAGGACAATGCAGGGCTTAATCATACTCATAATACTTGTCGGCGTTGGCGTAGGTGTACTTGCCATTTTTGTTATTCGAACAATCATCATGCCCAAAAGAATATCCACAGTACAAAATCTGATCAAACAGAATCGCCTGACTGCTGCAGCAAAAACCGTAAAGGCTATCCTTATCAAAGAACCGAAAAATTCGGTCGCCCACTATTATATGGCTAAAATATACCTGGCCGAACAAAAAGCCGAGTTGGCCCTGATGGAACTAAAAACCGTAAACGCCATCGGCCAATTCGACTACGACATCCCCGAAAAAGAATTCCGCATCCTTATCGCCAGCCTGTATGAACGCTTCGGCCAGGCAGAAGAAGCACTCAAAGAATATATCATGCTCTCGCAAAAAGACCCGAACAATGCCGAGTATTTCTACCAGTGCGGCCGGATCTTCGGCGATCGGGGAAAAACCGAAGTAGCCGTAAAATATGTACGCAAAGCCATCGAGCTGGACCCTAAACACGGCAAAGCCCATTTTACATTGGGCATGATACTGTACCGCACAAAACACCCGGTTGAGGCAAGAACCGAATTTGAAGCAGCTTTAAAACATGACCCGACTAACTATGAATCATATTACTACCTGGGCAAGCTTCTAAAAGAGAACAACGATACTACCGGAGCGTTACTGGCCTTCGAGCGTGCACAGAAAAGTCCCGGCTACAAGCTTAAGGCCCTGGTAGAACGCGGCGCTACCTATATAAATCAGGGCTCCTTCGAAAATGCCATTATCGAGCTGGAACGGGCCATTAAAATGTCCAAAGATGACGCCCAGAACGAAACTATCTATGCCCGATACTTTTTGGCAGCCTGCTATGAAAAGCTTAAGAATCTGGACAAGGCCATAGAAAACTGGGAGAAAATTTACGTGCGCAAGCCCCAGTTCCGCGATGTAGCCGAAAAACTGGGCCAGTATCAGGAGTATCGCACAGATGACCGCATGAAAGACTTTCTTATCTGCAACCAGGACGAATTCATCAAGACCTGCAAAGAAGTCGCGGCAAAGGCCTTAACCCTGGCAGTGCACGATACACTGGAAATACCCAATGGCGTAGAATTTATCGCAGTCGAAGGGGAACAAGACAAGTGGCTGGGCGCAAAAAAGATGCCTAAACTGGTACGCTTTCTGAGGGTGGCCGATACCATCGATGAGTCCGCTATCCGCTCCTTGCTTGAAGCTATGAAAAAAAAGAACATTATTCGCGGTGTGCTGGTCACCAGCTCCACCTTTACCCGTACGGCCCTCGATTTTGCCGAAAACCGGCCTGTCGAATTATATAATAAAGAACATTTGCAAGAATTTCTCAAAAAAATCTAAGTGGCTGTAACCACTGCCGGGGCTGCATGTTTCCTTATTGCATGGCAAGTGCAGAGTTGAGCTGTGTTCCTCCTTTACGTGGTGTAACCCCCGGATTTCGGTCCGGGGGGCTTTTTTTAAGGACATTGGCTCCTGCTTAATTGACATAAGTGCTCATTCCATGTATTTTCTTGGGTGATCATTATTGTGCTTTCAATCCGCACAGGAGATCTGAATATATTCATGGCAAGGAACTACCTTCCGAGGAGCAACTATGGGACAAGTAAGTAAGAACGCCCGTACGTCCAGTACTACCCATCGCTTCTACTGCCCTTGTGGCGGTGAAGTCAAGATGAAGACCCTTTTCGAAGACGGTCGTGTAAAGAACGTAGCTGAGTGCGAAAAGTGTAAGCGCAGCGAACGCCGCCCCAGCGATTTTAACTAATCAGGGTACGACAGACGTACAGTCAGGAGGCCGTCCAGCAGGACGGTCTTTTTTTGGGCAGCAGCGCAGTCCACTGATAATTAGGATTCGGGAAAATCCTCGTCGGAGACTGCAGCCAAACGGAAAAAGCCAATTATGCTATCAAGCTTAGTGGCTTCATCGGCCAAATCGGATGCAGTGGACGCCACCATACCGGCCTGCCCGGCTATTTGCTCGCTGCTTG
This sequence comes from Spirochaetota bacterium, assembly GCA_018815555.1. Lineage (GTDB taxonomy): Bacteria > Spirochaetota > Spirochaetia > Treponematales > UBA12059 > UBA12059. Next base: position 29,090 of record JAHIWF010000318.1, read on the forward strand.
CACTGAACTCCTCGGACAGCGCAGCGTTATGCTGAATCACCGAATCCAGCTGGGCAATAGCCGTACTTATCTGCTGAGCTCCGGAATCCTGCTCGCGGCTGGACACACTTATTTCCTGTACCAGTTCAGCAGTTTTCTGTATATCCGGCACCATGTGCTGCAGCATCGTTCCGGCTTTCTCGGCAATATCAACACTGTATTTTGACAAGGTAGATATTTCCCCCGCCGCAAGCTTCGAACGCTCCGCCAACTTGCCAACCTCGCTGGCCACAACCGCAAAACCCTTGCCCTGCTCGCCGGCTCGTGCGGCCTCGATACTGGCATTCAAAGAAAGCATATTTGTCTGTCTGGCAATTTCTTCTATTATCGAGATCTTCTCGGCTATTTTGCGCATGGCATCAACGGTTTCAGCGACTGTCGCCGCGCCACTTTCAGCATCAAGGGCAGCTTTGGACGCCATTTTTTCTGTCTGGATGGCATTATCGGCATTCTGGCGGATATTTGCTGACATCTGTTCAACACTGGCTGATACCTGCTCGGCACTGGCCGCCTGTTCGGTGGCTCCCTGCGATAATTGCTGACTGGAACTGGATACACCATCAATTCCGGACGACATCTGAGCCGCAGCAATAGCCATCGCACGGGAATTACGGCCAACTGTATCAGAAACCTCCTGTACCTCTGACAGTACAGCCGCAAATTTGCCTACCGAACTCTGCAACGAGGCCGCCAGGGTGCCAATTTCATCCCTACGCCGAGTATTACTGTGGCCAAACTGAACCAGCAGCTCGCCGGCTTCTAATTGCAGGGCAGCATTGTTCATATCCATAATCGGCTGGGCATAGTAGCGAGAAATGAAATAAACCGAGCTTACCGCTACCACCAAAGTTAAAATTGCCGAAACCAGAATGGAGAGGCCGCTCAAACCCCAGAAACTTGGAACGAAATCCCGGACAGGACCGGTAAAAACAATTCGGTAGCCGGTCTGCATAAGCGGAGTTTCGGCCACAATCGTCTCGCCGTCAGCTTTGTCCATATAATAGCTCAGCCCGGAATAGCCTTGTACAACCTTGGCATCTGCAGGCACCAAGTCCTTAACAGACAAGCCTATAGCCCCGGTATCAGAAGAGATGACGATAACACCGGTGCCATCAACCAGATGCATCCGACTGGCAGCACTCGGACTAGCCGTTTTAAAATCCTCTGCGACTTTATCAATAGACAGTGCCACCCCGGCGGCACCGATTGGCCGATTGTTTTGACGCACTTGAGCATTAAACCACAACATGGTCGTATTCAGGCTGGCGTTATAATCAAGGTTCAGCGCTAATTCTGCATCAGATTTTAGCAGATCAAAAAACCAGGAATCATCAGCATTAGATGAATTTAGGACACTTACCAATTCATCTTTGACATAAAAAGAGCCGGTGGCTGCGTTGGCGATAAAAACCGTCGCAAATCCGGTCCGTTCTCCATACTCCTTGGCAATTTCCAAAATAGACTGTCCCAGCTGCCGATCGCTTTCGCCGCCGGCCAGCCACTCACGGAGAAAGGGGTTCCGCGACAGAGCCAAGGATAACTCCCAGCCTCGGGCTATCTCGGTCTGAATCTCGGCTTTGGCTGCATAGATGATTTCCGGCACCACCGAATAAAAATTATCTTCTATATAATTACGTGTTGGCAGTATGCCGAGCAGCAGGGATACTGTTACTCCTACAACCAACACCACCACAATAATCAAGGAAAACGCGGTCCTGAGTTTCATATACTCTCCCTTTGCTACCATCTACCGGCCAAAAACAGCATAGAAAAAGTATTCTGCATGAAAAGCGTGTAATCAAGCTGAAGCTTTATATTTTTCAGGATTGACTAAGCGGCAATCTGGCGCTGACACAAGCTTGACATCATCCTCCGAATCTGATAATTTCTTACACCGACGCTATTTCCGGCAACAGCAACTAACCGGCTTTCGTCAACTGCAAGGGCACCGCGACAGTGATCATGGAACGCCCGGCAAATACGGTAACAGACAACGGCACACAGGAACCGCGCGGCAGTTTTGCTGCAGTCCGGGAGCTGCCCGTTCTTTTAGTATGGAGGAAACTTTGGCTACAAAAAAAACATCCGCCGAAAAGCGGCAGAATCAGAGCGAAAAACGCAGAATCCGGAACAAACAGACCAAAAGCAGCGTTCGAACCGCTGCCAAAAAGGTTGTTGTTGCCGCTCAGGCTAAAGACAAGCCCGCTGCCGAAGCCGCTCTGATGGACATGATCAAGCAGATCGACAGTGCCGCCGGCAAGGGAATTATCAAGAAGAATACCGCTGCACGCAAAAAATCCAGAATGCAGCGCATGATCAACCTGCTGAACGCCTGATTTTTCAAGCGTACTGATCACTTGATGCAATGGGGGCAGCCAACACAGCGGTGAAGCCCCCGCCTTTTTGCACGTCGGAACTGATTTCATAAACATACTACCTGTACTTCCTGTATCTTGAAATCGGTTGACGTTGTTTCGCTTGCACTAAATCGTTTTTGTGGAGTTGAAGATGCCAGCAAAAAAAACTAAGGCTGATATTATCGAAGCCCTCTATGAGAAGACCACGGTAAGCAAGAAAGAAATCCACAGCATCATCGACGGCCTCTTCGAAGAAATAAAGCAGGCAATTTTAAGCGGCAGCGTAGTAGAACTACGCGGTTTCGGAACCTTCGAAGTTAAAACCCGCAAGGGCAAAAAACACGCCCGCAATCCAAAAACCGGCGATCTGGTTTCCGTTCCTGATCATGGTGTGGCCAATTTCCGGCCGGGCCGCGAGCTGAAGCAGGAAGCCTGGAAACGTCTAGCCGTGCCTAACAACACTGAACATGACTGAACGCAGCCGAAAAATACTGACAGACCTGGGTCTGTTTATACTCTCGGTACTGCTCTACGTTTTTTCTTTTCCCTTAGGGCAGCAGAACGGCATAACCATATTGCCGTTTTTCGCCCTTGTGCCCCTGTTGTTCTGGATACGCCGCATCCGGATGCGCTGGATGCTGCCGGCAGGTATGCTTTATGGCGCCTTGGTCTACGGGCTCGGCTGTTACTGGCTGTATAATTTTTATCCAGCCGCTATGCTTGTGGCCATGGCGGCGGCAACACTCCGCTTCGGCCCCTTGTTTATCGCACTTAAATTTACAGCGCAAAAGCGTTATGGCCTGCTGGCTGCAGCTGTCTTTTGGGCAGCCTGTGATACTATTTCCAGCATAGGCTTTCTGGCCTTCCCTTACCTGACACTCCCTTACGCGCTCTATACATCCGGACTGGGCTTATTCATTGCCTCGCTCGGCGGAATGTCCCTGCTCAGTCTATGTATTGCCCTGCTGAACAGTCTTTTGTTCCTGGCTATACGCCGATGGCTTGACCAGGCGGCCAAGACTTCAGTCAATCGATTCCGATTGCCAAGGCTTACCATAGTTGCGGCTGCCGTGTCCCTTATTGTCATCATAGCCTTTCAAGTGCCCCCCCGGGCCAGCGAGTCCACAGCGCAGCTCATTCAGCCTGCCGATGCCAGCCAGGCTATTCCCGAAGGCATGGCCCGGGTAGCCCTGTTGCAGCCCAGTACACCGCACCCGCAAAAAACCGTACACGACTACTACACAGCCTTCCTGCGCCAGAAAAACCTCAGCGACCAGCTACGCAATCAGACAGTCGACCTGGTAGTCTGGCACGAAACCGCGGTTGTTCCGCCAATCGGCTACAACTTGCGCTTTCGCGACGTAGAACCGGATAAATATGCAGTGGTACGGCAGGTACATGACTACCTTATCCAGTATCCCCACCCCGTAGTACTGGGAAACGGCTGGTCGCCTGATACCGAGGAAGTCCGCACCATTCGCGAGAACGTTGCCTTGTTATACCAAAACGGAAGTCAGGATCAAAAATATACCAAAATGAAATTGGTTCCTTTTTCCGAAAATTTCCCCTTCGAGAATATTTTCCCAAAACTTTCAGCCTGGCTGGAGATGAAGTTTGACTATTTCTGGCATCCCGGCACCGAATTTACCATCCTGAATACCGGGAAGGTCCGCTTTGCTGCACCGATATGCTTTGAAGACTCCTTTGGCCCACACTTTATCAAATATACCGGAGCTGATTTTTATGTGGTGTTAACCCAGGATGCCTGGGCAAAATCGGTAGCCATGCAAAAGCAGCATAAATCGATGTCCATTTTCCGGGCGGCCGAAAGCGGTTCCATCGTATTGCGAGTTGGCAATACCGGTTACACTGCGGCCATTTTACCGGGCGGAAAAGTGGCCGCCGAACTTACCCCAATGACAGAAGGCATCCTGCTGGTAGATGTGGCCACCGGCTATGACAAGCTGACAGTGTACGAAAAAATCGGCAAATATTTTGACCCGGTACTATTCATACTTACCGGCCTCTTTCTACTTCTAGCTGCAATACCGGCAGTATATACTTTGCTTGACAAGAAACGCCGGCTATAGGAAACTACTGACATGGACGAAAAAAAAAGAATACTGATAGTCGATGACGAACAGATCAACCTTGAATTCTTCGAAGTAATGCTTTCCAAACTCGGCTTTGACATACACCTGGCCGAAAATGGCAGAGAAGCCCTGGAAGCCGTGCGTAAGCTGAACCCGGACCTGATTATTCTGGATAATATCATGCCCAAGCTGACGGGCTGGGAAGTAACCAAGATACTCAAAAACGATCCGGAATACTCCAGCTTTGCTGACATACCGATCATAATGTTTTCGGCGTTGGACGATGTGCGCGACAAGGTAGAAGGCCTGGAACTGGGTGCAGATGACTATATTACCAAACCCTTTAATTTTACCGAGGTTTTGGCCCGCATCCGGGTAGTACTGCGCACGCATGACCTGATAAAACAAATCGAAAACCGCGAAAAAAGAATAGCGATGGCGGAGACAGTGCTGGAAACTGTAACGGCCACCAGCACTGCGGCGCGTAAGCTGATCGATAAACTTAACGAGCAGGCAAACGACCCGGCCGCTATACAGGCCAGCGCTAAAGCGCTGGCTGAAATCGTGGATTCGATGGACACAAAGGTACAGAGTCTGCGAAAAGAAGCTGAAGGACTCAGCGAATTGGCGACCGACCTGAAGGCAATTCGTCGCAAGGTGCGAGTGGAACTGTCCCACCCGAAATAATACCGGACGGACAGGATAATCCGGACGGAAGCGCTTGATTCCGTCCCGAAGGAGCAGCCATCCATGATAAGCGAAGAAAAAAAACAGGTATTGGACTTGTATGCCGAAGGCAGAAAGCTTTACAAGTTAATGAAATTCAGCGAGGCGGTTGAACGCTTTGCCAAAGCCCTGGAGATTGACCCAAAAGATGGTCCGTCCAAGGTTTACTTCGACCGCTGTAAACTATATGCCGCCAATCCTCCGGACGAGGACTGGGACGGTGTGTTTACCATGACCCATAAATAAGCACATTCGAGCACAGCCTGGAGGCTGCTTGTTCACACGGTATTGCAACAGTTGCCGTCACAGACAGCGCTGCTGCGCAAACCGCTTCATTCCATGTTCTGGTTAAGGGCATGTAAAACACAGGAAACTAATGGCAAAAAAATACGGAATCAAGACAGTAGAGACCATAACCACCATACTTGGACCGGAAACCAGCCTCAGCGGAAGCCTGCGCTTCTCTACCAGTCTGATGATACGCGGCCATTTCGAAGGAGATATAACGGCACAAGGCTCCTTGTTCATCGCGGACACCGCCGACGTAAAAGCCGGCTCAATTAAAGTACAGAATATTTACATTGCCGGTACTGTGTCAGGCGACATTGAGGCCAGCGACAAGATCGAAATGCAGGGCGAAGCCAAAGTGCGCGGAAATATCCGCACCGCCAAATTGCGCATGGCTGACGGAGTTCTATTTGAAGGCAATTGCGAAATGCTCAGTGATTCTGTAAATTTCGACCCCTTTGCCCAGCAAACCTGATCAAATGCCCCCGGAACTTCTGCGCAGCGCGGAACACTTATATCAGATCTGCCGCCAGTACAATTGCCTGCTGGCCGGAGCAGAATCCTGTACCGGCGGTCTGGCTTCTGCCGCCCTTACCGCTCTGCCGGGAAGCTCCAGTGTCTTTGCCGGCACGGTTGTCAGCTATTCAAACCGGGCAAAGCAGGAATTACTGGATGTACCGGCAGAAGTTTTTGAAAAAGACGGGGCGGTATCGGAAGCCTGTGCCGCGGCCATGGCTCGCGGAGCAGCACGGCGTTTAGCTGCAGACTGCAGCTGGTCGATAACCGGCATTGCCGGGCCAGACGGTGGAAGCGCTCAAAAGCCAGTCGGACTGGTCTGGTTCGGATTTAGCTGCTTTGGAACAAGCAGCTGCCGGCACCAGATATTTAGTGGCGACCGTGATTCTATTCGCCAGCAGGCCGTAATTTTTGCCTTTAGCAGCTTGGCAGACCTGATCACAAGATCAAAAAAAGCCTGAACCTATGAAAAATCGTAAAATTTTAATCAAAACAGGCGATTTTCTTAGCTTGACAGAGCCGACGTAAGGGAGTATCGTTATACAAACGCAAATATGCAGGCCTTTGTTGATCACACCCCTAATCCTGCCAAGTGGGAATAAAACAATAGAAAATGACTTACCAGGCTTTTTACAGCCTGATCTGTATACAAACCCGGTCGCCGGAAGACAGTACTCATGCACATTCTCGCGTGAGTTTAGAAAACAGGTACTTCCGCCTTCCAGACACAAAACATGAAACAGCAATGGAGAACGCGATGGCAGCACTTCGCAAAAATAACACCAAGGAAAGCAGCAAATCGAGTATGGAGAACCCCCAACAAGAATTGGAATTAATGGACAGCACCACACCGGAAGCAAATACCCAAGCCGCCCCGACCGAGAGCGGCGGTTCCGAAATGGAACAAACAACAGAGTCCAATGAAACAAATGAAGGCAGCGAGGACCGCAGTTTCAGGCAGGCTGCCCGTAAACGTATAATACGGCGGCAGAGTGTAAAGCAGGATGATGTTTCCGAAACAGCTACCCCTGCCGCCGAAAACAGCGAAACCGCCAGCGAAAGCACGACAGAAGCTCCGGCCGGCTGGTCCAGACGCGAGCCCAGAAATACCCATTACGGCCGCCAGGGCGAAGAGCGTGGCGCTAACCCCAAGCGCCAGCACAGCAGCGTACCCGGCTTTGCCCATCGCCAGGACAATCTGCAACGCCCGGAAAACCAGCAGACCGAAGAAAACGGCCGGCCTGAAAACAATGAATCCCGCGCCCGTCTGTCCATCAATGACCTTACCAGCATGGCCTTTAAGGAATTGCGCGAACTGGGAGTGGAAACCGGCCTGAACCACGAAGAGATGATGCTGTTGCGCAAACAGGAATTGATCTTCCAGATATTGAAGGCACATACCGAGCGCGGCGGCATCATTTACGCCTACGGTTCGCTGGAAATACTGCCGGACGGTTATGGCTTTTTACGCTCACCGCAGAACAGCTACCTGCCCGGCACCGACGACATCTACATCAGCCCGAGCCAGATTCGTTTGTTCAATCTGAAAACCGGCGATACCGTATACGGCCAGATCCGCAGCCCCAAAGAAGGCGAGCGCTTCTTTGCCATGCTGCGCGTCGAGCAGGTAAACTTCGACGAGCCTTCGGTAGCCCAGAACCGCATACCCTTCGAAAACCTTACGCCGCTGTATCCGGAAGTACGCTTTAATCTGGAAACCGAAACCAAGGAAACCAGCACCCGCATCATCAACCTGTTCTGCCCCATCGGCAAGGGCCAGCGCGCGCTTATCGTGTCACCGCCCAAAACTGGTAAAACCATCCTGATGCAGAAGATTGCCAACGCCATTACCACTAACCATCCGGAAACCTACCTTATTGTGCTGCTGATCGACGAGCGTCCGGAAGAAGTAACCGACATGGAGCGGACGGTAAAGGCCGAGGTCATTTCGTCAACCTTCGACGAGCAAGCCACCCGCCACGTACAGGTAGCCGAAATGGTACTGGAAAAAGCCAAGCGCCTGGTGGAGCACGGCAAGGACGTGGTAATCCTGCTGGACTCCATTACCCGCCTGGCCCGCGCCTACAACCAGAC
>JAHIWF010000037.1 GCA_018815555.1 Spirochaetota bacterium
CGTCGGCGAGCTGATCGACACCCAGGCCGGCATGCGCAACAGTGTGTCCTCCGGCTCCTTCATCGGCGAATACGGCGTACTGGCCGACAGCTGCGCCGAACATACCTTCCGCGCCGCCAGCTACCTGCAGGTACTGTGCATACCAGCCGAACTGTACCTGCGCTTTATAAGCCGCAACTACTCAATGGACGATACCTTAAGTTTTCATAACCGCATGCGCACCCTTAAAAACTCCTGGCTGTTCGGCGACAACATTGCCAGCACCGTACTATCCACCATAGCCCGCGGCATGAGCGACCTCAGCCTTAGCGCCGGAGCGCCCATCGTCGGCGCACAACCCGAACTGGTGCTGATCCGCAGCGGCCACGCGGCGGTTTCCTTCGGCGACATCGAAGTGGAGCAGATCGGCCCGGGCGGCATCTACGGCGAAGAGACCATACTGCTGCACGAAGCCGCCATGGGTTCGGCCGTAGCCCTGGAGCCGCTGGAAGCCTACCGCATCCCGGCCGAAAGCATCGCCGAAGTGCCCATTATCGAATGGAAACTGCTGGAAACTTACGAGCGGCGCATAGCCGCCTTTGCCACCCGGGTAAGCGGCTGATTATTACAGCTGGTGTTTTGGGCGTTGCCCCGCTGCAGGCGGGGCCGGGCTCTGCGCTGCAATCTCGCCCGGAATTAATGCCCCTACTGAACAGGCTACAGCGCGTGTGCAAACGTTCGGGTTCCGTGCGGGGCCGAGGATTTCCGCTACGATCCCTAACGCGCTATCTCCGGAAGCAATCGTCTGATTAAACAAAAAGAAGGCCGTTCCATTGGCGGGACGGCCTTCTTTTACAGCTTACCTGACCGGTAGCTACATCACGTGTTGGCCACGACTTTTTTCTTAGTCAGCAGTGATACAATTATCAGGGTAAGGAAGCTGACCGGAATCGATACGATGCCGGGGTTGTCCAACGGAATGAGGGCGTCGCCGGCAGCGACTCCGAAGTACGGCGCCATGGTAGGCGACAACATGATGATGCCGACCGACAGCAGCATACCTACCAGGATGGAGGCTACCACGCCATGGGCAGTGGTCTTTTTCCAGAACAGGATCATGACGATGGCCGGGAAATTGGCCGAGGCCGCGATCGCAAAAGCCAGGCCTACCAGGAAGGAAACGTTCACACCCTTGAAGATAATGCCCAGGAGGATGGCGACGATACCGGTGGCGATAGCCGCGACCTTTGCAATAATTACGCGCTGCCGGTCGGTCAGCTTGTGCTTTTTGAAGATGCCATCCACCAGATCGTGGGCCACGGCACCGGCCGAAGCCATTATCAAACCGCTGACCGTGCCGAGCACAGTGGCGAAAGCAATAGCCGATATGATGGCAAACAGCAGAATGCCGAAGTTGCGGGCCAGCAGCGGAGCGGCCATATTGGAGTCGGTCAGGTCGATGACGCCGCTCGTCATGGCTCCCAAGCCAATGAACAGGGTAAGAATGTAGAAAAAGCCAATGGCAATAATCGCCAGAATAGTCGACTTGCGGGCGTCTTTAGCGCTTGGCACTGTGTAGTAGCGAATGAGCACATGAGGCAAGGCGGCGGTGCCAAGGAACAGAGCCAACATCAAAGAAACGAAATTCAGCTTGCTGACCAGGCTGGAGCCTTCGTCAACCTTGAATTTCATGCCGGGGCGCAGGATGCGGCTTCCTTCAACCGGATTCTGGTACCAAAGCCGGACTTGTTCGCCGCCAGCGCTGAATTTTACTTCACTGAACAACATGACTCGGCTTTGATTAAGGATAGACAGGTAGCTGATCGGATTTAAGCGGCCGGTGCTGTCTACGTCCTGGCCGTCGACGACAATCCGGTCGAGGTGGCCAACCTGGTAGAAAGCCTGTTCCTCGCGCGGCGCACCATTGTACAGAATACTTCCGTCTGCACTGGTAGTAATAGTCAGGGTTTCGGCCAGGGTAACCGGGCCATTGTCGGACGAAGCCTTCCACCAGCGGATGGTGCCAGCTTTTTCGGTGCGCACGAACAGGCCGGTAGCCGTGGCGTGGGTATCGGTAGCGGAATAACCAGCCGGTAGCCCGGATATCAAGTCACCGGAGATGGTGGCCTCGAGGCTCTCGAATTGGTGATACTCGGCCGAAGGTTTGGTCGACAGGCCTTTATTGAGAATCGCGAAGGTAAGGATGAGCGAAAAGACGATCAGCAGGCTGCCTTTGATGAACTGCACGTAGGTGGTCGACTTCATACCGGCAGTGGCCACGATAAAAATGACGATGGAACCGACACCGATAACGCCGATCCAGTGAGGAAGCCCAAGCAGCGGCACGACCAGCGAGCCGGCACCGACCATCTGCGGGATCAGGTAGAAAATGGACACTACAAGGGTGCTGATGCCGGCCATAAGACGGATGCCAGGAAATTTGAAGATGGCGTCCAAGGCATCGGCAAAGGTGTATTTACCCAGGCGCTTGATCGGTTCAGCGATGACAAACAGGGCAACTATCCAGCCGGCCAGATAACCGATCGAGTACAGGAAGCCGTCGTAGCCGGAGAAGGCGATCATGCCGCAAATACCAAGGAAGCTGGCGGCTGACAGGTAGTCGCCGGCAAAGGCAATGCCGTTTACTTGCCAGGGGATGGTGCCGCCGGCCGCGAAGTAATTGGTAGACGAGCTGCTCTTGCGGGCAAAATAGACAGAAATGGCCAGCACTGCCACGACGATGGCCATAAACAGGCCAATAGCAAGAGGAGAGATTGAATAGATCATGGCTTTTGGCCTCCAGCGCTTTCAGCAGCCTGCATCTGCTGCTCTTTTTTAGTACACAGATGGTTGTAAATGAGTCCTAGTACAATGGCGGTGATTATCAGGCCGAAACCGTAAACTACAGCCAGGTTCAGTCCGGCGAAAAGGATGAATGCCATCAGACGAGGGATGAAGGCATTGATAATGATAAAACCGGCATACAATATGCTGTAGACAAGGAATAGGCGGAGGCCAAGCCGCGACTTGTATTCCGGCGCATAATCCTTGCCTGTAGTAATGTTTGGTCCGTGATCCATATAAGGCTCCTTGAAGTACCCACAGTATAATTCAATCGGCTGGCGCAGTCCAACAAATTTGTCGTATAGTTTAGCAATGGAAACGGTATTACTTAACGGACAGGTTGTACCCCAAAAAGAACTCGATAGCTTGTTGGGGGAACTACTGGAGCCTTCTACCCTGCGCCGCAATGGCGGGTATTTATTTCGCTTCGGGCTGGCGCTTTCCGGAGAGGCGCATCTGGCCTTGGCCGGGGCCTTCAGCGACGGCCAGCGGCGCTATCATCACCAATTGCCGCTCGGCGAAGTCGGCGGCAGGGAGCTGATCGGAGTCATCGACGAAGGGCCGGTACTCAGCATTTTTTTCAAGGAACCGTCCTGGAGTTCGGACTTGGTACCGATCTATCGTGGCCTCTATACTGCATTGGCCAGGCTACTTTTACCGGCGGCTGGCAAGGCGGCACAGCTCGATCCGGTTACCAGGCAGCTGATAGCAAGCGCCGGACTGTTTGGCGATGATCCGACCAGCCTGACCGACCTGCTGGCTGCCGCTTCAATACCAGCCGATATGGACAAGTGGCTGTCAGATGAACAATTGTAAAGTTCGTGCAAAAGATGCAGCATCTTCACAGAACATTCACACAGGCCTGCTAGTATTGTGAGCATGAAGCACACGACCAAAAAACAAACAAAACACCCCTGGTACAGCATTGCCCGCCTGCTGATACAATTAGTCTGGGCCGGCCTGATGGTTGCCGGACTCATCTACAAATCGGCTGCGCTGGTTATTGGCTTCATGGCCCTGTCTGTATTGTTCGGCAATGCCTTCTGCGGCTGGCTCTGCCCCTTCGGCAGCATCCAGGAATATCTAGGCCGCCTGGGCAGCAAGATTACCCGACGCAAACTGCGGCTGCCGGCCTGGCTGGACCGCTGGCTGAGCCTGTTCCGCTATGTACTGCTGGGCTTGCTGCTGGCCGGGGTATGGCAGTTGTGGTTCTTTAACGACCCGTACACCACCTTCCTGGCCGTGCTGGATGCCAACTTTGCCTACATCGCCACCGGATCCATCCTGTTCCTGACAGCCTTCCTGGTCTTATCCATGTTCATGGACCGTCCCTTCTGCCGCTACCTGTGCACCGAAGGGGCGCAGTACGGCCTTACCAGCCTGATCCGGGTGTTTACCATAACCCGAAACGCACAAAGCTGTACCAACTGCACACTTTGCGACAAAGCCTGCCCGTCCGGCATTTCTGTCTCTACCAAAAACCAGGTACGCGATGCCGCCTGCATCGATTGCCTGGAATGCATCAAAGCCTGCCCGCAAAAGGGAACCCTGCGTTTCCGACCGGCAGTGCCGAATCTGAAAGAACTTGTACAATGGAGGAAAACCAAATGAAGAAACGAAACGTAAAAACCCGCGCCGTTGCGCTGCTTGCCCTGCTGCTTGCCGGCATCCTGTCCAGCCAGTCCCTATTTGCCCACGGCGGCCGCGGCGCTCAAGCCGTGTACGACAAACCCGAAGGCATTAGTTTTAGCGACTACACTCTGACTGATGGAGTATACCGCGGCGAAGCCGTCGGCTTTCAACCCGGCCTAATCGTCGAAGTAACCATTAAGGCCGGTAAGGTCAGCAGCATCGAAGTGGTACAGCACAAGGAAATCGGTCCGCAGTATTTTACCCGCCCCATCCGCTTTATACCCGCCGAAATACTGGAACAGCAAAACACCGAAGTGGATGCCGTTTCCGGCGCCACCGCCA
>JAHIWF010000319.1 GCA_018815555.1 Spirochaetota bacterium
AAGGAAAAGTGCATTGCCACTATGGCCCGGCTGGAGTATGGTGTTGGTATGTTGATAATGAGTGACGAAAACAAGCCCGCGCTAGTCTCGGAAGCCCCCCAGTGGCTGGCAGTCCGCAAACCGGCCGGCCTGCACTGCACTGGCGCAACTCTAACTGATCCCGCCGCAGCAAATGATCATTCAGCCGAAACGCTTTGCAGCTGGGTGTTTGATCGCTGGCCGGACTGTGCTGCGGTACACGGCCACCAGCCGGGCGAGGGCGGTTTGCTGCATCGGCTGGATTCTGCAACCTCCGGCCTGGTTTTGTTTGCCCGTACTCAGGTGGCTTTTACGGCCCTGGATCAGGCCGCCGCGGCCGGTCTGTTTCAAAAAGAGTATGCAGCCCTGTGTGCTGTCGACGGGGCGGGCAGTTTCGCCAGCGGGCTGGAAGGCTCGCGGCCGGAATTATTCGCGCCGGGACAGCTGGATGTGCAGCACTGGTTGCGGCTGCTGCGGTCCGGCGAGGCTGGCCGCTTGGCGGCGGTTTTGCAAAATACGGCTGTAAGCAGCATATTCCGGGCTTATGGGAAAGGCCGACGACGAGTAGCCTGTGCCATAAACAGTCAGCTGAGCGCTGCAGTCGCCGCCAAGTGGGGCAGCCGGGAATACCGCAGCGATATACTGGATGCCCTGGCGGTTTCGGCAAGACTGCAGCCTGGCGCAATAGAAATTGACACTTCGAATGCCATTTTCGGGCCGGCGGACCCAGAGCTGATTCCAGCGCTGCTCTGCCGGGTACGCTTGACTAATGGTTTCCGCCACCAGATTCGGGCGCATTTTACCTGGCAGGGACTGCCGCTGCACGGTGACCAGCTGTATGGCAGTACTGAGAGCGAGGTATCGACCGGTTCCCGGCTTGGTTTACATGCCGGTCTGCTCAGTTTTCCCGATCCGGCCGGAGGCGGACGGCTTGCAGTTGTCGATACCGGTTGGGAGTCTTTTTTTGACAGCGGGCTGCTATCCTGAAATACTGCTAATCCTAAATTGGTTCAATTTGCTTGCTAATACCCGCATTTCCTTGTAGTATTATGCTATATGGCTGAACAGAGCACCTTCGAAACATTGGTACTGGACATCTCAGCAGAAGAACGGCGCAGTTTGCTGCGCAAACTGCAGACTGCTACACAGCTGTCCTCCGAAGCCCTGATAAAACATAGCGATGAGGACCATGGGCCGGTGGATTACACCGATATATACAGCCACCTGGGCATCATCAACCGTGTCGTGATTTTTTTTAAGTGTCTGATTTTCAGTATGAGCCGTGAGGATGCCCTGCGGGCGCTTATGCTGAAAAAACTGGTACGAAAAATAGACGCAAGCGCCAAAAATCTGGTGGATACCCGCCGCGAAGTTTTACTCGAAGCCTTTATGGATGAACTGCATATCCTGCGTCACGCCGCGAAATATTTTTATAATTTGCTTGACCGTACCCTCGAAAAGCAGCGCACCGCCTTTTTCGCTTTTCTGGCATCGCTGGAGCTGGATCTGGTTCACCAGCAGTTGATGCTGGAAACTGATCCGCGTACTGCCCTGCAGGCAAATCCGACTGCATCCGAAACCGACATTCGTATGACCGTAAACAAGGCCATTGATAACTCTATGGTACTTATCGGCGAAGAACAGCGGCGCAGTATGTACCACAACGTGCATAGCCTGTTTGTGCTGAAAAGCCTTTCGGCCTTTCAATTCGAGCGCTTGCTTAAACTGTTTACCTCCGGGTTCACCGATCGCCGCGAAGTAGCCTTGTCCGCTGTAGCTTCGCAGTTGCGCGAACTTGACGCGATACTTAACGAGCTGGAGTTTCCGCCCAGCATGAAGCTGATGGAAACCATCTTTACCTTTTATTTTTCGGACCAGATCGAAGAACCTGGTTTTGATATTGAAGCTGCCATAAAAGAAGAACTGGTAGTGGCAGAACAGGCCTTGGCCGAGATACGTGCTTTTAATAAAATTGTGCCTTTGCATCTTATAGTAAAACTGGCCATGAGCGACCCCGATCTGCAGGCTGACCCAATCCCAGGCGGTGAAGATTGGTACGCTCTTTTTAAAGCCTATTGGCGCGATCGTACCGACCGCCAGTATCAAAAATGGTTGGCCGAAAAAAAGATGGGAGAGCTGCAGGGACGGATGAAACAGGTGTCCGGGGATAGCTGGGCCGGCACCTTTGAATACCTTGGAAATACCGAACTCGACTCCATTCCGCCGGTACGCTTTGTGCCGGTGTTGCGCTGTCTGGATTCATTCATTAATACCGTGTTTCTGCGTGACATCAACCGGGTTTTAAAACTGATTCTGATGGATGGCGAGTTTTACAAACGCGACAACCGGCTGGACTTTACCGATGCCTACAACAAGCTTCTGAAAATTCCGGACACACTAAAAAAGTATGACGAGAAATTAGGCCCCGAGGGAGAATTCGGGCTTGCCTACATTCAGGCCAGGCAAGAAGTCAGCTCGCTTTCAGTAAAACGGCGCAAGGTCGAATCGGCCATTCAAGCTGCAGAAACCGAAGCCGAGGCAATTATTCGCAACGCTATGGACGGCATTAACAGAATGCACCTGGTGCTAAAAGGGGTGCTGGGCGGTAATTCCCGTGAACGCTATGACTCTCTGTCTAACCTTTCACGGATGGATGGCAAGGCCAATGCTGATTTTATCCGGGGTGTCGAATTGGCCAAGGATCGTTTTGAGCAGCTCGGGTCATTGGTTAACGATTTGTCAAAATTAGCATTGATGAACGAAACCATGCTGGATGTGTCTATTGGCCTTGCTGATGCCGGGAAGCTGTCGGGAGCGGAAGCCGACAGTCTGGAACGTTTGTAAACATGGCCTTTATCGAATATCATACAAGCGATGCTGAGGCCGACTTTCTGGAATTACCTTTTCCGGATAGTGCAAGAGAGGATAGACCCACTACTTTGCCCCGGCTTTTTCTTAGCCTGCTGGCCGCCGGGGATATGAGTTACAATCCCGAACAGCGAAATCTACGCCGCGATACCTGGCTGCAGGCCAGAAGGCTGCTGCCAGGACGCAGTATTGCCGCCGAGCTAATTCATAGCCGTCAGGTTTTTGATATCGGTTCTGCCGAGCACCCGGAAAAAATGCGGGAAGACGGAATTGTCTGCAGCAACAAGAGTGTAAGCCTCGTGCTGACAGTTGCCGACTGCATGCCGATATTCCTGTACGATCCGGAGCATGCAGTATTCGGCTTGTTGCACTCCGGCTGGAAGGGCACCGGCATCCTCGAGAATGCAGTCCGATTGTTACGAAATAATTATAAGACCGAGGCGGAGCGCCTGCTGGTCTGTTTCGGTCCGCATATCGGCCCCTGTTGTTATCAGGTTGACCAGGCGCGCGCGGCTCTATTCAGCAGCGATTTCGGACCGGAAGCTGTAAGCCACGAATCCGGAAGCTATAGCCTGAATTTGCTGCAAGCCAATCTTGCAATCGCGCGCCGGCTGGGCATCCGTCAGCTTGCATACACCAGGGCCTGCACCTGCTGCGACCAGCGTTTCGGTTCCTACCGCCGGCAGGGTGCGGCCGCTTTCTCCAGAATGGCTGCTGTAATCGGCTGGCCGCAACAAGGCGGACGGGCATGAAAAAGCCAATTGCATTTCCCCGGATCTGGCCTGCCGCTTTTTTGCTTTGTGCCGTGTTGTCACCTGGTTTTTCCCAGTCGGCCGAAGACCTGCAGCCTTTCCTCCCGCCGGAAGGTCTGATCCAGATTAGCGAACGCTCGGATTTCTCACGTTATGATAACTCGGTGTATACCGGACATGTCTACCGCGAAGCCAGACTGCTGCTGGAACGCAGTCTGCTGCCCGGCGGTATTATCAGTTACCAGGGCGAGGCCTTGGTGCTGCAGGAAACCCTGCGCGACCAGCGTAGCAGCGCCCGGGTATTGGACGCTGCCATCCCGGTTTCTTTCCGGATTTCTGCTGCTGGCTATATTGCTTTTATCCAGGATCAGGGCTACCCGATACTGCGTGGTTTTCCGGCTTCGCCACCCCAGAGTGTACGGCAGGGGCAGCGCTGGACAGGTGAGGCCGTAGTGGTTGTACGCCCAAAAAGCGAGGCGGCAGCTACCCGTATTCCGGTGCTGGTGGAGTATGAATATGCCGGTACCGGCAGCTGGGACAATACGCCGGCTTTTATCATTAAAGCCCGTTACGCCATACGATATCGTGGCGACGACCGTTTGGGTGACCCAGTATTGCGCAGCAGTTCAGGTGGCCGGACTGCCGATATCTATATTTCGCGAAATGATGGCAGCACCCTGTTCATAAGGGAAAACGTTGATGACACTTTTACCTACAGCGGCGGATCTACTGTCCGGCTGAAAGGCTTTATTCTGCATTTCCATAAAGGCAGCCTGCCAGGCGATCGTGCCCGTATCGCCAGTCTTCTGGGGGGCAATTCCGCCGACCCGGATGCAGGTTTCGCGGATCCGGCTTTCAATACGGGGGAGGGCTCAGCTGCGGGCAGCCCATCTGACCTCGCAGCAAGCGGCAGTATTGCGAGGCCGTCCACCAGCCCGCTTGCCGGCGATTCAGTTACCGGTCCAGCTGCCGGTAACCCGGCTGCTGACACAGCGCCAGCCAGCGCTATGGCTGCTGCTTTACCGGCAGCGGCCAGTTCTGGCCCGCCGCCCTTTGAACTAGCCGAGACAGCGCGTGGCATGGTAATGCTACTGTATGACTTGCGCTTTGCCCCCGACAGCGACCAGTTGCTGCCAGCCGAGCTTCCGCGCCTGGATGCGATAGCCGCCGCCCTTAAGCAGCTGCCGCAGCACAGTTTCTTGGTAGAAGGCCATAGCGCCGATCTTGGCCGGCCGCAGGGACAGTATACGCTCTCTGCCGATCGTGCCAGACGCATTGTGGACGAGCTGACTGCCCGGGGCATTCCGGCCGGCCGTTTTGTTTACCGCGGGCTTGGCGCTGACAAGCCGATTGCCCCCAATGACACCGAAGAACAACGCGCCCGCAACCGGCGGGTGGAAATAACCATCCTGGAGTAAGCACATGACTATCAGCCGTTTTTTCAGGCACTATCTGCTGTCACCACTGGGCGTTTCAGTCGTTTTGCTCAGTGCTCTGCTGTCCGCGCCTATCGCCATCTTTAATCCGCTGCTGCTGGCGATCGCTGTTTTCCCCTTAATCTGGCTGGCTCTGAGTCTGCTGATGCTGGTAACCGGCATCGGCGGACGATCCGTACTGCGCGAGCGCGACCGCTCCCGCTGGGAGGATAAGAGCGAGACCATGTTCCGGCTGGCCGCCGATGCCCGCCGTCTGTCGGCCATGCGCCTGCCGGACGCCGGACTTAAGCAGCTTGCCGGACTGGCCGGGTTACGGGCGGCCGAGTACCACGCCGCCTGCCTGAAATACAGGACCCACAATCCTGTGGCCACGCAGGCGGTGGCTGAGTGTCTGGAAACGCTGGACGCCTGGCTGCAGCAGCGCAATCAGGAAGCCAGCGACCGTCATTACGGCGACCTTTCCGCCGCAGCGGAAGATCAGCAGCAATCCGAAACCGGTTCGGCCAGTCTGGTGGAGCGCACCAGGGCCTTGATAGAAGACCGCATAGCCGTGATTACCAAGGCAAGCGCCGATATTTCGGGGAGCATTCCGGCAGCCGACCGCTTGTCAATACAGGAGGACTTATAAATGTATGTAATCAAATGCCGCAGTCCGCGCATTCTGCTTGTTATGATTTTTATGCTTGCCGTACTCGGTTTGAGTACAGCCCTTGATGCCCGGCTGGTATCGGTGGATACAACCCTGGTACTCGGTCCTAACGGCGTCGTGCAGACTTATAATTCCATCGAATGGAATGTAGTCAGCGGAACCATGGGAGCTTTTTATTACGAAGGCGAAGCCTATGCGCCGGTCTGGAATTACGACAGCTGTTATATAGACCTTGAAAACGGCCAGCGTCTGCCTCTGGAAATTACCGCTCTGGGCGGCAACAACAAATATGACATTGTACTGGCAAAAGGTAAGCGTTATTCCGGTCGGGCCTGGTTCATGCTTTCGTATGCCGGTGATTTTGTATCCAATGGTCTGGTCGGATTGACCACCAGCCCGGATTTCGGTCAACTGGTCTATTTTAACTGGGCACCGGTACAGTGGGACAGCGCTTTGGAAAGTCGTACTGTACGCCTGGTGCTGCCGGTTGTAGTTGGTGGTGAAACCTTGAGCAAGCCCGAGCTCGGAGATATTGCCATGCGAACCGAGGAATTTGTAAACAGCGAAAACAAAATTGACTATTACGGAGTGCTGGGCAATGACGGCCGCTATTATCTGACTATTCTGTTTTACCAGGAAAAACCGAAGGCCTACGCCACCCAGCAGCTGCAGCTATATTTCCCGCCGGAATTTCTGGGGCTTAGCGTAGACTGGGAGCAGAGCCAGGCCAACGCCATGCGAGACACTATGGCCGATGCAATGGCTGATTCCCTGGAATATGAAAACTACGCGGATGATTCCGATGCCTATTATGATGAGTCTTATGTAAGCCGGGCGAATTTCTGGCGGACCTATTGGCCGGCCGCTATCGTAGTTTTTAGCCTGGTCATTGTGCTTGCCCTGTTGGCTTATATCCGCCGCTACCGTACGTATGAAAAGCGCCGTGCCATGGTAGAAGGGCTGTCCTGGGCCGGAGATTCCTGGACTCCGCCGCAGCTATTGAGCGGCAGCTATCAGATCGAAGGCAAGGTGTTGGAAGATTTGCATCCAGTGGAAGTGGCCTTGCTGCTGGAACTGGAACTGCCGCGGGTAGCTGCCATTATGCTGGAAGGTCTGCGGGCACAGGGGCTGGTGGAACTGGAAAGCGAAAATCCGCTAAAAATCCGCTTCTTGTCCGACCGCAAGGCTTCGAATGAATACGAAGAACAATTCCTGGCCGCGTTCAACTCCGAGGGTGAAGTTTTACCCGGCTTGATGGCGGACTTTTTCGAAACGGCCATAAAACAGCTGCAGGAAAAATTGTGGGACAGCGATCTGGAAGCCACCAAAGCCTATTACCGCAAGAAGCTGTTCGAAATGAAAGAACAGGAAGCACGGCTGGATACCCTGTCTGAACCGGAGCGGCAGGCCTATCGCCGCAGTCACACCCATTATTGGTATTGGCACAGTTATTATGTTGTGTATTCACGACCGGCGTATCTTTCGTCGCTGCGCATGCCCGAAGGTATGGGCAGCAGCTATGGTGAGTTCATGCGCTCTTCCGGCTGTTACAGCGGCTGCTATTCACCGGCCAATGTCGGCACGGTTAATGCCTGTCATTCGGCTTGCCATAATGCCTGCCACGATGCCTGTCATTCAGCCTGCCATAGCGCGTGCCATTCGGCTTGCCACAGTGCCTGCCATTCGGCCTGTGTATCCGGTGGAGCCCGCTGATGGCATTGCGTCCGTTTTTTAACAGCAAATCAGCTGTGCTGGACCAGGCTGAGCGACGGCTGGCCTGGATTCCGGATTTTTGGAAGGCGCTCTCACCCTATGCCTATATCCGGCCCGAGGACCAGGTGCTGATACTGCCGCCAAATCTGGTGTACAAAACCAATGCCAGTGGCGCTGGCCTGGTCCAATTTTTGGAAAAGGGCGGCCGCTTCCGCGACCTGCCCGGTTTTTCCGCCGAACGAGCTGCCCAGATTGATGCGTTTTTTCTGGATATAAAAGCTGCTTATGAAGGGCGGGGGCCACAACTGGGGAGTCTGGCCTATGACTTTGATTTTACTACCTTGCCGGTGCTTGGCGAGATTGCCGTAACCTATCGCTGCAACAACCGCTGCCGCTTCTGTTATGCCGGCTGTAATGACGATTGTGTATCGGCCCAGATGCAGACCCCAGAACTGGACACCGCCGGTTTTAAGCGGATTATCGATATTTTCCGCGATCAGGCCAAGATTCCTTTTTTTTCCTTTACCGGCGGCGAGCCACTGTTGCGCGACGATCTGGAAACTTTGATTCAGCACGCGATCAGCCGAGGTTTGCGGGTAAACCTGGTAAGCAACGGCACCCTGGCCAGCCCTGAACGGGCGGCCAGCCTGTACCAGGCCGGTCTGCGCACCGCCCAGATCAGCATAGAAGCCGCCGATGCCGGCCTGCATGACCAACTCTGCGGCATGCCCGGTTCCCACGCCGCCACGGTAGACGGTATCCGCAATTTGCTGGCTGCCGGCATCCGGGTGCAGACCAACTCCACGCTGACCGCACTTAACCGCAACGCCTTGCTGGAACTGCCGGCCTTTGTTCAAAGCCTTGGTATCGACAGGATGGCCATGAATCTGTTTATACCGGCCGGTACCGGCTTGACCGACCAGCAGTTGCTGGTTCCCTATACCGAAACTGGCGCTTTTGTAGAAGCCGCCCGTAAGGCCGTTCGCAGTCGCGGGATGGAGTTTTTCTGGTATTCGCCAACTCCCCTGTGCATGTTCAATCCCATCGCCGCCGGTCTTGGCAACAAGAGCTGCGCCGCCTGCGATGGGCTTATCTCGGTAGCCCCGGACGGCGGAGTGCTGCCTTGTTCGTCCTGGCCAGAGCCGGTGGGGAATTTGCTTACTGACGGCTTCAGTGCTGTCTGGTTCAGCGAAAAGGCCCGCTGGTTAAAGCACAAAGAATATGCTCCGGAAGCCTGCAAAGCTTGTGACTCTTTTGTAGCCTGTCAGGCGGCCTGTCCTTTGTACTGGAAGGTTTGCGGCTATGGAGAGCTTGAACGCAGTACGCATCCGGCCTGGCAGAAACGTAAAATCTATTCTGGCAAAGAGGAGAACACCCAGCCATGAAAAAAATATTCGCCTTTTTTAATCTGTCCCTGCAAAGCAGGATTATTATTACCGCGGCTTTATATGCGGTCTGCGTGCTGATCCAGATACTAAGCGGTTTTGCGCCGGCCGGTCTGGTCTTGCTCATTCCGGCTTGGCTGCTGCTGGCCATGAAGAACATTAAAAACAAGCCGGACGACCAGGGTTTGGAAAACTGGCGCCCGGTAGGATCAGCCGAAATACACCGGATTGCCGATACTCTTAGCCAGACT
>JAHIWF010000320.1 GCA_018815555.1 Spirochaetota bacterium
CGGGCCAAACGCGGACCGCCACCGGGGCTTCCGCTTTCTGCCGCCGTCGGCATGGACACTTGCATTTCCGGCAGATCCAAGCGGTCCAGCGGAACCGCGTCGAACCAGTCAGCCTGCAGTTCAGCACTCTGCCGGCTTTCAATTTCCACCACCAGCCCCAGACCGTATTCTGCCCGCAGCTCGTCCGGAGTGCCGATACGGCGCAGCTTGCCCTGATGCAGGATGGCGATGCGGTTGGCCAGATCCTCCATCTCGTTCAAGATATGCGAAGAGAAAATGATAATCCGTCCTTTGCCGGAAAGCTCACGGATCAGTTGCCGAAACTGATAGCGGCTGGCTGGGTCAAGCCCGTTCAGTGGTTCGTCCAGAATCAGAATAGCCGGATCATGCAGCAATGCCTGGGCAAAACGCAGCCGCTGGCGCATACCGCCGGACAGGGTCAGGATACGGCGCTTTGCTACCTCTGCCAGCTCCAGCCGTTTTAAAACATCCTCTATCCGCTGGTCCAGCACCGCGCCGCGGAGGCCGCTCAGCAGGCCGAAAGTGCGTAGGGCATGGCGCACACTGCGCCACTCCTGAAAACCGGCATCCTGGGGAACAAAACCAATGCGACGGTGCAGCTCCCCGCGGCTTTGCTCAATATTCAGGCCGTCCACCAGCACCTGTCCGCTGTAACCCTTTACCAGACCGCACAGTATGCGCATAGTGGTACTCTTGCCAGCGCCGTTGGGGCCGATATAACCTAGCACATCGCCGGGATTCAGGCTAAAGGACACTGCATCCAATGCCTGCACCTGGCCATACTTTTTACTCACTGCCTCAAAAACTATCGACACGTGCTACTCCTTGCCGGCCGCTGCGCGGCCAGCCTCATTCAGTTACCGGATATAAAGCCGGCAATTCCTTCAACCAAACCGGCAGCCAACGGATGTCCTGGATTGATATAACTAGCCTGGTTTTCCGCCACATCCGGCCCCACACTTTTAAGTACATGATTCATCTCTTCCAGTAACAAAAAACCCACCCCCGGACGGGCAGCCGCCAGGGCTTTGGCATCCGCCAGCTCTATCTGCAGATCCCGGCCGCCGGCCACTACCAGCACAGAGGTGTCCTCAGCAGCCAACAGGGCGGACGGTTGATGCACAATCAGCGAGCGCAAGTAAGGCTGTACACTTGGCCGGAACAGGTTCAGTTGGTCCTCTTGAACCTCGGCCACATAGCGGCCGGCCCGCAGTTCTTCATAGATAAAGCGGGCTCGTTGCAGGTACTCCTCAGACGCGCCGGAGAGCTGCTTAAAAATGGTGTCAAAGAAATCAGCGGACAGCGGCGTAAGCAACACCAGGGCCTCTGGATCAGCCGTTCTGGCTGCCAGTAAAGCTACCAGCGCGCCTTCGCTGTGTCCGATCACCGCCAGTCTGTTAATACCGGTCCGGCCACGCAGATAAGCCAACCAGGCGGAGGCATCCTCGGCCATCATATCGATGGTCATATCTTCCTCACGCAAGCCCGGCCAGACACTCTTGCCGACGCCGCGCTTGTCTATACGCAACACCATGTTTCCACTCTTCACCAGAGCATTGCCGAGCATGAGCAAAGAATTATTTTTACCCGGCAGCAAAATGGAATTGCCGTCGCGGTCGGTCGGCCCCGAACCGGGTATTATCAGAATTGCTGTATCCGGAGCGCCGTCTGCCGGACGCGAAAGGGTCCCGTACAGTTTTCCGCCTGGAACCGCAATTTCTACCGCCTCCGGAACAATCGACGGATCCACCGCGGCAAGCTCAGCAGCGGCAGCAGCAGCCACTTCGGCGCGCAGGCTTTCAGCACTGCCGCTGCGAGTAGCACTGAAACCGCCGGCGGCGGCCCCCTGGGTAAATTTGCCACTCAGTACCGTAGCGGCCAGTTTCAGTTCCAGTACCAGCGGTACCGCTCCAGGCAGAGTTGCCTGGAGGGTCCCGCCTTCCGCACGAATTGCTTCCAGCGGCAGGTTAAAAGCATTCTGCGGCGGTATGTCCATGCGCCCGTACCAACCGGAGCCATCCTGCAGTAAACGCAGTTTCACCGCTATCTTCTGCCCCAGGTACGACATATTTCCTTCCCAGCTGCCTTCAAACGACTGAATGGCTGATGCTGTAACTGCAGCAGCCGTACCATTGGTAGAAGCAGCATCGATCTTCTCAGCCATAGTCCGTTCTCCTTCCGAAGCACAACCTAAAGCCAGCACCAGAACTGCCCAGGCCGCCAAAGCGCGCAGTCCGACAGACATCATAGATCTTTTATTCACTATCATTACTCTTTCCCTTTCCACGCCGCTGCCGCACCGCCTCGGTTAGCAGAAACTCAATCTGACCGTTTATGGAACGGAAGTCATCCTCCGCCCAGGCGGCCAGATCACGCCACAAAGAAGGGGACAGGCGGAGCAGCAGCTGTTTTTTGTCTTTTTCTTTGTCTTTGGTTTCCAAAACAGTCTCAGTATATAGAGCCGGAGTTTACGATCGGCTGCGGATCCTTACCCGAACACAACACCACCAGTAGGTTACTTACCATGGCCGCCTTGCGTTCTTCATCCAGGTCAACGATATTCTGGTCACTCAGTTTTTCCAGAGCCATCTGTACCATGCCCACCGCGCCTTCCACGATCATCTGGCGGGCGGCAATTACCGCCGATGCCTGCTGACGCTGCAGCATGGCCGCTGCGATTTCCGGGGCATACGACAGATGGGTTATGCGCGCCTCCACAATTTCGATGCCGGCAATTTCGGCCTTGGTCTGAATCTCGTCCTTCAGTTTGACCGCCAGTTCCTGGCTGCTGCCACGCAATGATTTCTCTTGCTCTTCATCAGTAGAATCGTAGGGATACAGGCGCACGATGTTGCGCAGCGCCGAGTCACACTGAATGGAAAGATATTCCATATAATTGTCCACGTTAAACACAGCTTTGGCGGTATTTACCACCTTCCATACCACCACAATACCGATGATAATAGGGTTGCCCAGGGCGTCATTTATCTTCTGGCGATCGTTATTCAGCGTCATGGCCTTAAGCGATAAAGTTTTGGCCGGCTTAAAGTTTATATTACCGGTAGAAATCTTCAGATTGACACCGCCTTCGGCTTTTCCGCTTCCGGAAGCCGCTGCCGCCGCATCACGGCCGGCTGCCGGATTTACTGCCGACACAAAGGGGTTAACAAAATAAAACCCGGGTGTTTTCAGCGAGCCATGGTATTTACCGAAGAGCGTAAGCACCAGGGCTTCGTTCGGATTCAGCACCTTAAGGCCGGCGAAAAGCAGCGGCCCAAGCAGGCCCATATACAAAAGACAGACGACAAATAAAGCAATCAGCGGCGGAGTCATCTGCCCCTTGTCCAGCACTTGCACCAGCATGATAAAACCGGCCACCGCGGCTATCATCAACAGAATATTAAAAATCAGAACCGCCATGCCGTTGGCGTGCCGCGGAGACTTCTCCTCCAGATACCCGGGTTTTCCCGCGATAACATCATTCACACTCATGGTATGCTTCCTTTCCAACCGTCATATGCGATATCATTATGATATCACTATGATAATAATGCAAGACAGAGCTGTCGTCAAGGGTCACCCTCAAAAAAGACACTGAAATACATTACGAATTAAAGTACGATATAATAGTGAATTGCTATTTATATGCTAAATAAAGGACTATACTTATACTATACGCACATACCAGGACCACTTGCCCCGGCATGTGCAAAATCCGCCGGAGGGTCTGCACAGATGCAGAAACACCTGACGGGTAAAAGGACCGTCACATGAATCCGAATAAAAAAAAGATCCTGCTGCTGGTAGAAGATGAAATGCTTATCGCAATGTGCCAGAAAATGTTTCTGGAACAATACGGCTACAAGGTGCTTACCACCACAACCGGCGAAAAAGCCATAGAACTACTCAGAGCCGGCTCTGAAATCGAGCTGGCCATAGTACCGGACAGCAAGAAAATTCCGCTCGAAAAATTCGGTTACGAGGTAATTACCGCCAATTCGGCAGAATCTGCCATCACTCTGTTCGAAAACCACGACGAGATAGACCTGGTGCTGATGGACATCGACTTGGGCAAGGGTATGGACGGCACCCAGGCAGCTCAAACTATCCTCAAACACCGCGACATACCGATTCTGTTCCTTTCAAGCCATACCGAGCCGGAAATGGTGGAAAGAACCGAAAAAATTACCTCTTACGGCTATGTGGTTAAAAATTCCAGCATCACCGTGCTCGATGCGTCCATCAAGATGGCCTTTAAGCTGTTCAACGCCAACCAAGCACTTAAGCTGGAGCTGCAGGAGCGCCGCGAAATCGAACGCGGCCTGGAGGTAACCCGACTCGAGCTGCAGGCAGTGCAACTGGTTGCCGACGAAACCAGCCACTTCGCCCAGAGCGTCATTGACACCATACGCGAACCGCTTTTGTCGCTCGATGGGGACCTGCGGGTCATTACCGTAAACCGCTCTTTCTGCAATTTCTTCAAAGTTGAATCAGAAGCGACAATAGGGCAACTCATCTACGATCTCGGCAACAAGCAATGGGACATCCCAAAATTACGCGACTTGCTCGAAGAAATCCTGCCAAGACAGACCAGTTTCGAGGATTATGAGGTAGAACACGACTTTGCCACCATCGGCCGGCGCATCATGCTGCTCAATGCCAGGCAGATCAACCAGGATAGCGGTAAAAAGAAAAAAATACTCCTGGCCATAGAAGACATAACAAGCCGCAAGCAAATCGAACGGGCTAATAAAGCGCTGCTGGATGAAAAAAGCCTCATGCTAAAAGAAGTTCACCACCGTATAAAAAACAACATGAACACCCTTAGCAGTATCCTGCAGCTGCAGACAGCCAGCCTAAGCGAACCGGCAGCCATCGAGGCAATCCAGGATGCCGAAGGCCGGATTACCAGCATGATGACGCTCTACGATAAACTCTACCGCTCTGCTGAATTCAGCAAACTTTCCATAAAAGAATATCTGGGTTCTCTAGTGGACCAGATTCTGGCCAATTTCCCCGGCAGCAGCTCGATAAAGGTCGAAAAACAAATTGACGATTTCCAGCTCGAGGCGCGCAGCATGCAATCACTGGGCATTATCGTCAACGAACTGCTTACCAACATCATGAAATACGCCTTTAA
>JAHIWF010000321.1 GCA_018815555.1 Spirochaetota bacterium
CAGTACAGAGGAGTTTGCCCAGGCGGGTTTTGCCGAAGACCGTCTGCGCTGGCTGTCGCAGCCGCATCTGCGTGGCCCGGACCTGCGCGCCGTGCTGGACGCTTACGGTGTTGGCTTGGAGGCGCTGCTGCTGCCGGCCGATAGTGCTCAGTTTGCTGCGGTGCGCACCAAGGCCGGCGCGGCTGCCGCCAAGGGTCTGCCGCTGCTGGTACAGCTGCCGGGCGAAGACCTGTACCTGTTTAATCCGCTGCTGGGAGGAGCGGCCTGGTTCGACGCCTGCGGTCTACCGACGGAAGTGGCTGCCTGGCTTAAAAACCGCTGGCGCGACCGCAGCCTGCTGCCGCTGCCCGGCGGTAATTATGTACCGATTTACCGTTTCTGGGCCGGAACCGCCTGGCAGACCCTGAGCTGGGAAGAAAAACAGCGGCTGGAAGGTCTGTTCCATGCCAAGAGCCAGGCTAATGACCAGCTGTGGGCCGAGCGCGGCAATACCATCCTGAGCGTGCTCAAAGAAGCCTCGGACATGCTGCCCTGTGCCGAAGACCTGGGGGCCATTCCGCCCTGTGTGCCGCAGGTATTGCAGGAGCTGGGCATACTTGGCCTGCGCATCCCGCGCTGGACCCGCTATTACGACCGGCCGGGCGCACCTTACATTCCGGCCCACGAATACCCCCAGCTGTCGGTATGCGCACTGAGTGTACATGATACCAGTACCCTGCGCGCCTGGTGGGAGCTGGAAGATGGCCGCGAAGATTTTGCCCGGGCTTTTGTGCCGGAAGCCGGCCAGAGCGAGCGAAACTTGTCGCCCGATACCCAGCTGCAGCTGATGAACGCGCTCAGCCGCAGTAATTCAGCCATCTTCATGGCCCAGCTGCAGGATTACACCGATCTGGCTGAGGAGCTGCGTTCCGCTGACCCCTCCGCCGACCGGGTTAACGTGCCTGGCACCATGCAGGACTCCAACTGGACCTGGCGCATGCGGCAGAGCGTGCGACAGCTGTCTGCCGATAAAAAGCTGCTGGAGCGGATCAAACAAATCAGCCGGCGCTCTTGATTTTCGCGGCGCTTTGCACACACTTAGGTGTATTATGAATGATAGTTCCGGTTTTCTGCTTGTAGCCTTTAGCTCTACTGAACTTAAGTCCGCTCTGTCTTCGCACCTGCAGCAGCGCGGCACGGTTTTTCATATGCTGGCCCTGCCGGAAGACGGCATCTTCGACTCGGATGCCATGGAACTGCTGCAAGAAGGCAGTTATAGTATTCTGCTGGCCGACTATGCCGGAGCCCAGCTGCTGTCCGGGGCATTTCCGGATTTAGGCGGCGGCTGGTATGTAGACAACCGCGAGCAAGCCGGAAGTAAAAGCCAGCTGCTGCACGACGGGTGGCATCTGCTTTCGGCCTATGCTGACCTAACCATGCTGGTAGCCTGCATCGACGCCTTCCTTTCCGGACTGGAAGCCGGTGACCAGCCTGGTCAAAATAAAGGCCTGCATTACCGCAGCAGTTACGAGGAACTCATACAGGCCCTGCCGGATATAATTTACGAACTGGATGAACAGGACCGCTTTACCTTTGTAAACGAAGCGGTGCAGCTGTTGGGCTACCGGCCGGCCGACCTGATCGGCCAGCATTATTCCATCCTGCTTTCTGATGATGATTTCCGTATTGTAGACCGCGACCTGGTACTCAAAGATTTTATGGGTCGCAAAACCGGACCAATGCTGAGCCCGAAGCTGTTTAACGAGCGACGGGCCGGAGCCCGCCGTACCGCCAACCTGGAACTGCGCATGCGCCACCGCGATCCGGCAGCCGGCCCGGCCGCTGAAATACTGGGTGAAATTATCTCCTACGGCGAAATTTCCTCTGCCGGGGCCTATTTGCGGCACGATTATAACGAATTTAAAGGCACCGTCGGGGTAATCCGCGATGTTACCCTGCGCCGCAAGGCCGAAGAGATGATACGCAAGTTGTACCAGGCGGTAGACCAGCTGCGCGTCTCGGTGTTCGTGGTCAACCATGCCTTCGAAATCGAATACGTTAACCCCTGCTTTTTTCAGTATACCGGTTTTTCGCCCACCGAACTGATCGGCCAGAATTTCTTTTCGTTCTTCGTGTTCATGCCGCAGCGGGCCAAGATAATCAGCAAGATCATCCAGGACGGCTTTGAGGTAAAAGAAGCCGTAATGATGCCCAAACACGGCGGCGGCCAGCTGTGGGTGGAACTGCGCCTGTCGCCGGTGCGTACCCCGGACGGAATCGTAACCCATGCCATCGCCATCGCCGACGACATAAGCCAGCATCGCAAGCTGGAAGAATTGCTGGAAACCGCCAGAAAAGAAGCCTCCACCGCCGCAGTGGCCAAGTCCAAGTTCCTTTCGGCCATGACCCACGAGCTAAAAAGCCCGGTGTCCGGCATCATTACCGCCGCAGAGCTGCTGCGCCAGTCGCCCCAGGATGTAGAACGCCGGGCCGCTGTCATTAGCGAAAATGCCCGTTCCCTTATGGAACTGCTGTCCGGCATTCTGGACTACGTACGCTCCGAAGGCAGCGCCGGCGAACACCAGCTTACGGCGGTTCCCCTACAGGCCTTCTTCGAAAACCTTTATACCATGTATCTTAAACGGGCCGAACAGAAGGGTCTGCAATTTAATGTAAAGGTAGAAGGTGCCGCGATAGTCGAGCTGGATCCGGACCGCATCGGCAAAGCCATTCAGGTATTGCTGGACAATGCCATAAAGTTTACCGAGATCGGCTCAATCGGTCTTACCGCCATGATCGAGCAGAAGTCCGGCAACGTACCGCATCTTTTTGTGGAAGTGCGTGATACCGGCCCCGGTGTATCCAATCTGGAACTCGATACCCTGTTTGTGCCCTTCAGCCACAATAATGCCGGTGCCAGAGCCTCGCCGCGCGGAGCCGGCATCGGTCTGGCCCTGGCCAGAAACCTGATCCGGGCTTTAGGCGGCGAGTTGCGCTATGAGGCGGGAACCGGCGGCGGAGCAGTCTTTACCATACTGGTTCCCGTAGGTATACCTGTAGCCGACAATGCCGAAGCGCACGAAATGCATTGTCAGATCCTGCTGGTGGACGATAACGAGATCAACCTCGAATACATGAAAACGTTGATGGAAAACATCGGTTTCTCGGTACACACCGCCATAAGTGCTCTGGAGGCACTGCAGAAACTGGAGAGTCATCATATCGATGCCGCCGTTCTGGACATCTATATGCCCGGATATTCCGGAAAAGATCTGGCTAAAAATATTCGCGGCTATAACGGCATGAATTTTGACAGCCAGATGCCACTGTTTGCCATGTCGGCCTTCGACAGCCCGGATGCGGCACACAGCGACGAGTTTCAGGATCTGTTCACCAATGCCTTTGCCAAGCCGGTGGATATCGCCGCACTGGGAGAGCACATCCGCCAAAGCCTGCAGCTGGAGCCCGATGTATCGATACTAACACTGGTGTCTGCAGAGGCAGTACAGCCGCTCTGCCAGAATGCCCTGCAGATCTGTAATCTGCTGCGCGAGTTGCTGGAAAAAACCGACACCTATAATCAGCGGGTGGATGTACAGGGCGAAACCGTCCGTTTGATTCATCTGCTGGAACAGCTGAACTGCAACCGCGGAATTCGTCTGCTGCGTCTGTTTTTGGAACATTATGCGCACGAACCCCCGGAGGTGCTGGCCGGTATCATTCGTCGGGTTGAGCTGTTCTTTATAAAAGTGGCAAATGGGGGAGTGCAGTAACATGGTCATATTGATAGTTGACGACGATAAATACAACCGCGAGTTGTTAAGCCGGATGGTCCGTCATCTTGGCTGGCTGTCCGACGAGGCCGGTGGCGGCCGCGAAGCCATCGAAGCCTGCAAAAATGCCCGGTACGATGTCGTTTTGCTTGATCTGAACATGCCGGACATGTTCGGCGAAGAAGTAGCCAAAGAGCTGCGTGCAATACCCGATCCGGCCTCCCTGGACGGAGCCGCCGCTACCCTGCCGCCGATGAAAATTGTCGTAGTAAGCGGTGCCGATACCAGTTCGCTGCGCCACCCGGAGCTGTTCGACGAAGTACTGCCCAAACCCTTTGTGCTCAACGATTTAAAACGCATATTGACCAAA
>JAHIWF010000322.1 GCA_018815555.1 Spirochaetota bacterium
GAAGGGTCTGCTCCAACAGGGCAGACCGCAGTACAGAACACGGCTCAGGAACAAGCTTCGCTCAGCCTTCAGCTCAATACTTCGCGCAAACGCTCCCAACTTGCCTGATCAGAACCAGCCCGTCCGGCAGAACCAGCCCGTCCGGCAGAACCAGCCGGTAGATGCACTGCCGCATGAATCAGGGTCGGTCCCGACTCCAGAAAGCGGAAAGCCGGCCGCAAACGTTCCAGCCGTGCGTTATCCAACTGCAGCGATGTTTCACCGTCCCGCCGCCGAATTACGCGCCTGCAGCCACGGCCCCAGCATAGCCAGCGCTGCCGCCGCAATCAAAATAGGAATACCGATATTCATGATCTCCTGGTCTGTCATGCCCACACTTCGCAAAAAAAAGATATATTAAGTTATCAGAGCAAGCCCGCTATTTGTCAAGACCAAACCTTATGGCAATTCAGCGGAGTTTCGGCGCTGGGAGCTG
This sequence comes from Spirochaetota bacterium, assembly GCA_018815555.1. GTDB lineage: Bacteria > Spirochaetota > Spirochaetia > Treponematales > UBA12059 > UBA12059. The sequence goes on from JAHIWF010000322.1 coordinate 476, forward strand.
GCGGCCGCCGGCCTAAAGCCGGCAACCACCACCGGGCCATCCGCTACAAGGCGCTCACCGCCCCGCGTCCGGCAGGGACAAAACCATTCACATGCGGTGGCTGTTTATCAGCAAAGCACTCACAAAAGACAGGCCCATAAACAGCAGGCTGATGGTGGCGAGCACAGTTGTATCAACACTACGCAAAGCGGGAAGGGTCATCGAGGCCAGAATAAAAGCTATGGTCAATACCAGCGTAGCAAGAAAAGCGGCCAAACCGGATTTTTCCTTGATAGTCCGCTGACGTTCATCCGGCGTATTGCGAATACGCGAGCGGCGCAGACTCGTAATCAAGACCAACAAAGCAGTAGCGGCTGTTACCGAGAACAGCCCCAATGAAAAACCCCTGAGCATGTCTTTATTGGCCCCTGGTATCTGTGCAAGGATAAGAGCGGCGATCAAAATTGCCAATTGTGCGGCTAAAGCGATCAGACCACGGTTTGTACCTGCTGTCTTTGGCTGAGTTTTAGTTGTCGTTTCCATTGTTGTGTTCTCCTTCGTCTCTAAAAATGTCTTCTATCCGCAATCCAAATTCGCGTGCGATTTTGAAAGCCAGCCGTATGGACGGATCATAGCGTCCTCTCTCCAGCGAGATAATGGTCTGCCTGGATACATCGAGTATTGATGCCAGTTCGTCCTGGGTAAGCGCTCGGGCTTCCCGCAGTTGCCGGATGGAATTATCCATGTCAATCTCCTTACGTAAAGCCTACTTTACATTGCAATAAATGTCAAGCACACTTTACACTATAGTGTGGGGTCAGACCCCCGCTGCAAAGCAATTGGGGTCTGACCCCACGACGACTACCCCCCAGGGTCAGACCCCACAGTCTCTCGACGGAAGGGCTAAATCCGGCTACACTGAATCCAGAGGGGGAATCATGCCGCAACGCAAAGACGACAGCCGCCGCGAAGCTATCCTGTTGGAGGCCAAACGCTTGTTTGCCACCCAGGGTTATGAGGCCACCAGCATCGCCAGCATAGTTGCCGGACTGAACATGCCTGTCGGGTCTGTGTATACCTATTTTAAGGACAAACAATCGCTGCTGGTAACAATTCTGGAAGAAGGCTGGGAGGAATTCAGACTGCAGCTGGAGGCAGCACTGCAAATGGCGCCGGATGCCACTAGTGCACTGAACTTGATTCTGGAACGCTTTTTGCCAGCCTTGTTTGCCGATGCCGACTTTATTACCCTGGCGCTTAACGAAACTGGTCGCAGCTTTGCCTTGAACGACAAATTGGGCTGGCTTTCAGCACACATTGGCTTGATCATCCGGAAGCTGGCCGAAGAACGCAATATTCAGATGGACTTCGACAGCCGGCTGGCCAATACAGCACTCTCGGTATTTTTCCTCGGCAGCCTGGACACCATACGCCTGGCCAAGCGCGAAAATCTGGACCTAAACACCGCGGATGTACTCAAGTTCATCCGCCTGACCATACGCAATGTCTTTGGCGATATTTGCTGAACAAAAACCTGTTTAAAACAGTCGGCCGCGAAGGCTATCAGTACCAGCCGTCGGGCACCAGCGAAATACCGGCAGCAGGCCCCCAGCTGCCCGGCTCGTAGATCTCCGGTAACGGCAGATCATGGATGAGCGGCTCTACGATGCGCCAGGCCTCTTCCACGTAATCCTGGCGGGCAAAGCGGTAGGTTTCGCCGCGCATGGCATCCGAAAGTATTTCCTTGTACGGGTCGGTGGATTCCAGATCATGATTGTGCATGGCGACCAGTTCAAGCTCATGTCCGCAACGCGGGCATTCCGGCTCGCGGACGCTTGCACCAAGCGCTATGACCATATCAGGGCTAAGACGGAAGCGCATGTAATTGTTCGCCGGGGTAATACCGTACAGTGAAGGAGGCGGCAGCTTGAATTTGACGAACACTTCGGTTCGCGACTCGGGCAGCTGTTTACCGGCGCGGATGTAAAAGGGTACTCCGTCCCAGCGCCAATTGCGCACTTCCAGCCGCATGGCGGCAAAGGTCTCGGTACGGCTGTCTGCCGCTACACCCTTTTCGTCAAGGTAGCCCCGGAACTGGCCGCGCAACACTGTATCGGCCAAGGGTGTAGGAATCGACTTGAGCACTTTTACCTTCTCGTCGCGCAGCACCTCCGGATCACTGCTGTTGGCCGGGGCCTCCATGGCAATATTGGAAAGCACCTGCAGCAGATGATTCTGCACCACATCACGTATAGCTCCGGTGGCGTCATAAAAAGCCCCGCGTCCGCTTATGCCGAAATTCTCGGCCATGGTTATCTGTACCGACTCCACATAGCGCCGGTTCCAGATCGGCTCGAGGAAGGTATTGGCGAAACGGAAGAACACCAGGTTCTGCACAGCATCTTTGCCCAGGTAATGGTCAATGCGAAAGATCGACCGCTCATCCAGGGCGCTGTGCAGAAGCGCGTTTAAGCGCTGGGCCGAAGCAAGATCGCGGCCGAACGGCTTTTCCAGCACCAGCCGGCTGCCTTCAAGGGCATTGGCCCCACGCAAGCCTTCGAATACCACCTCAAAAAGATTTTGCGGCACAGCCATATACTGCAAGGGCCGTCGGGCCTCCCCTAACACCGTTTTAAGGGAAGCATAGGTGGCCGGGTCGTGGTATTCGCCTTCCACATAGCGCAGACGGTTCAGAAAAAGTTCTGTGGTTTTGGCATCCAGCTGGCTGTGGCTCTTTTCCACACTTTCCCGCGCACGATTGCGCAGCTTTTCCAGACTCCAGCCCGCACGAGCTACCCCAACAATGGGAACGTCCATAATCCCCGCTGACACCATGCGCTGCAATGCCGGAAAGATTTTTTTGTAGGCCAGATCGCCGGTCGCACCATAGAACACAATGGCATCAGATTTATCAGGCATTTACTGCGACTCCCTCATTTAAAATAAACTACAACGATGCAGACTATTAAGCCGGCAAAGGTTTTTCATACACGCGATAGCTCTTAATTGCTTTCAGGCCAAGCTTCTCCAAGGCATTGCGGATGCGCAGATTGTCTTCGAGAATATAGTTGGCCTCGAGCCGCACCTTGCGACTGGCCAGACTTTCGAAAAGACGCAAGTACAAAAGTACATCAAGGCCCAGACTCTGGTATTCAGGCAAGACCGCAAGCCCCCATAAGCGGTAATCGCGGATATGCTTGAGCCCGGTAATAAGCCGCAAAAAACCGGTGGGGAACAGCCGGCCATGTATCTTTTTAATAATCCGGTTAATATCGGGAAATCCGAGACAGCAGCCCACCGGCACTCCGCAATCCTCCACAAACCATATGGCGGCAGGATCGAGAATCGGCTTCAGGTCGCGAACTATGGCAGCCATCTCTTCTGCACCTACCGGAACAAAGCCCCAATTTCCGTCAACACTGACATTGAGGATGCGGCGAATATGCTCGGCATCACGCTGTAAATGGCTCGTATCGATTTTCCGGGTTGATATACCGGGCCGACGCGCTGCAACAATAGTCTGGAAGCGCTTGAAGCGCTCGGGGATTGCATAAGCGTTTCCGGCGTCGGCCTCGTAAGCCAGCAGATCCTTGACTCCCCGGTATCCGGCATGGATAAAAAGCTTGTCGTAGTATGGGGGATTATGCGGCGACATATACACCGGCGGACTTTCGAAACCATCGACGAGGGCCCCCCAGCATTCGGCTACCGGATTGATCGGTCCCCGCACTCTATGTATACCCTGTTCGGCAAACCAGGTCTCGGCTGCTGCAAAAAGCGCGACAGCAAGCGCCGGGTCATCCTCACACTCAAAGGATCCGAAAAAACCGGTGCTGCTGTTAAAATGTGTATTGAACTGTGGATCAATGTAGGCGACCAGCCTTCCGGCAAGTTGCCGCCCCCTGTATGCCGCCAACAAGATATGCCTGGAGCGATCCAGCACCGCGTTGCAGCCCGGGGTATAAGCTTTGCGTTCGGCAGCCCAGAGCGGCGGCACCCAATTCGGGTCATCTTTATACAGCCGGAGAGGCAGCCGAATAAATTCCCTGAGCTCTTTCCTGCCAGCAATAAGCGCAATTTGACATGACATGCCTGTAGTATACCAAAAAATTTAGCCGGCGCAGCAAAAAGTTGCAGAATCAAACTGGTCAATCTCGAGCAGCCTCTTTCAGCGTACAGGCAGATAAGGTGACCGGCGCATAATGCTGCGGAACACCAGCTTGGGAACAAGTGAAACGAAGACCGCCAGGCGGCGCGCTTCCTCAGCCACCTCCACATAGTAGTCGGCCAGGGTCTTTTTCTGGAAATGTAAAGCCAGTTCGGCTTTCTCACTATCCAGCCAGCCGCAATGATAGCCCTGACGTGCAAAAGCGGCTTCGGGCAGCTGATTTTTCCGCCCAAGTCCGAACAAAGTGAACATCGACAACAGGTACTCGCGGTAGCTGGTGCGGCATTTTGCGCCGCCGCCGATATTGTAGGTTTTTCCGCGGCTGGCTTCTGCCTCTACCGCGTGGGCAAAAGCCCGGCCAGCATCCTCGGTATGCACAACTTCGATGCTGGTAGCCAGCGGCATGCGGAACATGAGCGGATCCAGAGCCAATTTGCGGCGCGACACCACATAGCTAAGCCGCAGAATAGTCCAGGGGCAGCCGGCATTGCGTACCAAGCCTTCAGCCTCGGCTTTCTGAAAGCCGTACACGTCGTCCGGTGCGGGGTGCACCGGGTCATCCACCTGAATAAAGGGATCGCATACGCGGTCGCCGTACAGAGCAATCGAGGAAGCATGGATCAGCGGGCGGCTCAGCGCTTCGCAAGCGGCTATAATGTTACGGGTGCCGCCGACATTCACCGCGGCGGCCAGTTCCGGCACCCGGTCGGCCAGCGGCGGGATTATGGCCGCCAGATGCACTACCGCATCACAGTCGGCTACCGCAGCTGCAACAGCCCGGGTATCGCGGATATCTCCCCAGCGCAACTCAAGTCCGGTACTGGAACCGTTACCGCCATGGTTTCCACCACTGCTTGCAACCCCGCCGCCGCTCTTACACTGACCAATCAAAGAGCGGGCCAGCCGCTGGTTGACTCCAGTCGGACGGTCAAAAGCCAGAACACTGTGCCCTTCGGCCAGCAAGGCAGCAACGGTGCTTCTGCCTACATTGCCGAACGCCCCGCTTACCAATATTCTAGCCATAAGCTGCCTCCACATAAATAACGAATAACTGTTCATTATTAACTTACAGCTAAGCAGCACGGTATTCAAGTAAAAATGAATAAATCTTCGTTATTTCTCAGGTTTATTTTAGGCACTAATTTGGGGGACTGTCCGCGCCGTGGCTCTTATTGGTCGACTGTCCTCGCGGCAGCTGGAGCCGGCGGCCGTTTACCTTCAGCAAGCCGTCCCGTTCCATCTTGGCCAGCTCACGCGAGAGTGAGCTGCGCTCCACACCGAGCCGCCGGGCCAGTTCTTTTTTGGTCAACGGCAGAATGACACTACGGCTTTGCTGTTTCCGGCTTTCGAGATCCAGATAACGCAGAATATTGGTACGCAGGGTAATGCGCACGCGCTGTTTTACCCGCTCGCCCAGCAGCACGGTGCGCTGGGCGGTCATGCCCAGATAAGCCCGCAGGAAATCCGGTTTGGCGCAGAGCAGGCGGAACAAGGCCTCGCTGCCTATTTCCAGCAGGCTGACCCGGCTAACGGCGCTGATGGTCATCGGATAGGCCGGACTGGCCGAAAACATCAGGCTGCCACCCAGAATTGCACCCGGGCCAAAACGATCCAGCAGCAGACTACGGCCTTCTTCGTCAATACGCTCTACCAACACCTCTCCGCCGATGATGATTTCCAGTTTGCTGCACAGTTCGGTGTCAAAATGGATAACGCAGCCGGAATCATAGTCGACCAGACGAAAAGTGCCACTGGCCAGCAGTTCCTGCACTTCGGAGGTGTCCAGACAGGCTATTAAGGGATGCAGGCTTCCTAAATCGGACAGATTCATACAATTTCCTCATTATATAACGATTCTTTTGCAGAGTGTTACCACGGTAACACTTTTAGCATGCAGTGTAATGCTAA
>JAHIWF010000323.1 GCA_018815555.1 Spirochaetota bacterium
CTGACAAGGAGTATGTATGCAGCAAAAACTCGGTTCTTATTGCGGTCTGGATTGCGCCGAATGTCCGGCCCACAAAGTGTACCTGAAGGATGACCCGGAACTGCGCCGTAAAACCGCCGCCGACTGGTCTAAACAGTTCAACGCCTATTTTGATCCGGAAAAATTCTTCTGTGTCGGCTGTACGGTTACTGAAGGCCCGCATACCGGCTACTGTTCGCTCTGCCCGGTGCAGCGCTGCGCCAGCGCAAAATCGGTCGCCAACTGCGGCCGCTGCCCCGAATACCGCGGCTGCGAAATCGTCAACGGCTTCCTGGCCATGGCCACCGAACTGCGGCCCACCCTGGATGCTTTTGCCGCCGAGCGCGAAGCCGGGCGCTAGGAGCAAGCCAGACCCGAAACATGTATTTGCAGTTTAGGCCATAAGACTATACACTGGCAGCAGGAGGACACCATGACAGTCGGACTGCTGCTGGTACTTGCGGCCGGGGCCCTACCCCTATTCTGTGCCTGGTTGAGCGTACCATACGTTTTTTCGTTTCCGGCCTACGGTCTCACTGCCGCCGCCGCACTGCTGGCCTTTGGTTTTCTCTGCCTGTCGCCGCTCTTATCCGGGCGCTACCGCCTTATGGAGCGCTTGGGCGGCATAGGCCGCTGGTACCGCATTCACATGATCATTCCACTGGTGCTACTGCTCATAGCAACTACCCATTATATTCACCGGCTCAGCCTCTATCCGCGCAGCCTGCAGACCACCGGCGGCGAGCTGGCCTTCTGGCTGCTGTTTGCCGGCATCTCCAGTGCCCTGCTTTTTCTGGCATCACCGATCAGAGGCGGTCCGATTGCCCGTCTGCGCGAGCAGGTGCGGCGCAAAATTCCCATGAAATACTCCATCGCCCGCCTGATGCACAATCTGCTGCTGGTCTGCATCGTGCTGCTTACCCTGCACATTTTACAAAGCAATCTGGCAATGCCACAGGGTGACCAGTTCCCGCTCATGCGGGTCTGCATTCTGGCGTACGGCTGTCTGGGACTCGGATTGGGCCTATGGCCCAAACTGCGCCGCCGTCTGTCTGGCCGCCTGCGCTGGAGCACCCGCCAAAACAGTGGCGAGGCGGTTGCCTGCTTCAGCCTCGAAGCCGACCGGCCCTTCAGTTTCCGCCCCGGACAGTACGGTTTTTTCCGCCTGCGCGGTAAAACTGCCGACGGTCGCCGCCTGAACGGCGAACCGCATCCGTTTTCGTTTACCACCCTGCCCGGACAGAAAACCGCCGGTATCTGCGTAAAAGCACTGGGCGACTACACCCGCGAACTGCATCAGCAGCAGTTGCCGGCCGAAGGCTCCTGGGAAGGCCCCTTCGGCAGCTTTACCCTGCCGCCCGCCGGCGACATCCTGATGCTGGCCGGCGGGATCGGCATTACGCCCTTTTTATCCTGGCTGCAGCAGCTCCGGACCGAAGGCTATCCTGGCGGCAGAGCTATAAAATTGCTATGGGCACTGCGCCATGAAGGTGAAAATTTCTGTACTGAAGCTTTGGATACGGCCGCGAGCCTGAACGGCTTCAGTCTGCAGCTGCACTATAGCGGCAAGGACGACAGCAAGCGCGTCGGGGTAACGGAAATCAAGACAGCGTTGGCCGGACTGATACATCCCGGGGTGTATCTGTGCGGCCCGCCCGGCTTCGTAGCGGTGGCAGACAGCTACTGCCGCCAGGCCGGTGTACCGGTCAGACAGATCCACCGCGAACAGTTCAGTCTGTAAAGCGGACCGCAGCCGACCGGCAAACCAGAACCGGCCGCGACCGGGCCAAAAGCCGGCCGCGGTCGCTCCCGGTTCCGGCAGCGCAGTTATGCCGCTTATTCCAGCCGCTGCAAATCCTTCAGCTGGTCCAGCTCGGCCACTACTTCGGCGGCGGAAGGGCCAACAACACCCAACTGTGCGGCCAGCCAGCTGCCGGCGGCGCGGTTTACGATGGCCGCGAACAGGTTCTGGTCAATCGAGCCGCCCCAGCCGATAATCTGCGCCGCGCGGGTAAAGTGGCGCAGCATGGCAAAGTCCATATGGGCAGACCCGTTGATATAAAAGAAATCGATGGATTCGGCGGCGGCGGCCAGGCGCTCCACCTGCGGCCGGTTTTTACCATCCACCCACTGGGCACTGCCGAAATGCAGCTGAGGTACGGCGACGGCCTGGTCAACCCGGCTCTCCAGCGGTTCCAGCCAGGCATCCAGCCCCACCAGAGCCGCAATCGAAGGATCATCCTGCATTACCCGCACTGCCGCACCGCCACCGGTTGAATGCCCGGCCAGGGCTATGCGGTCAGCGGCTATGCGTCCGGCCAATGGTGCGGGCAGCCGGTTGAAACGCAGTGCGGCAAGCAGAGCCTGGATGTCGGCAGCGTAGGTCTGCACCAGAAAACGCGAACGTTCGGCAAATTCGGGATTACTGCTGTCTGGCAAGGCATCAGGATACAGCGGCGTAGCAGTTCCATCCGGGAACGACACCATCAGGCTGCCGTAACTGTGGTCCAGTGCCAGCACCACCACGCCGCGGCTGGCCAGATCCTCCGCCAGATCGGTATGCACAAAGCGCGAACCGGTCCAGCCATGCGATATAATTACCAGCGGCCAGCGCTCCTGGTCCTTAGCCAGAGCGGCTCCGGGCAGCGAGTTGCTGCGCACCAATGCCAGCTGGTTCATGGCAAAGGCTGGCAAACCGGCGTAGGCGGCAAAAGCGGCAGAAAGCCGCTCGTCCTCAATCCAGCCGGCCGGTCGGCCACTGCCTTCAGCTGAGGCTGGATACCAGGCCTGCACCATCAAACGGCGGGCCTGGTCGGGCTTGTCCAGATACACCCCGGTACGGCTTTCGTCAACCAGCTCAAACGCGCTGGTACCAACCGTATAGCTGCCGACGGGTGCGGCTATCGGTTCCACCGGAAACAGATACTGCATGGCCAGGCCAAGCAGCACCGCCAGCACCGCGGCCGTCGACCCGATACGGCGCAGCAAAAACACCCCGCGTTTCTCGCTGCCGACAGCACGCAGGCGGTAACGATAAATAAGGACAATCCAAACCAGCAGCAGTGTCGCCACATTTACCGGTTCCAGGCGCCAGCTGCGCCAGCCGGTAAGCCAGTTAAAGAGCGCATAAAACACCAAGGCAAATATCGACACAGCGATGGCAAAGCGGCGGCGGCGGCTGTCCCATCCGTCACGCGGTATCAGAAACAGCAAGACCGCAGCTGCCAGAACCAGTACACTATACAGTAATTCAGCAAATCCGATGGTAAACATGTTAAACTCCATATTGCAAATATTTATTCACTCAATTGTCAATCAAGCAGATAACGCGCGCCCAGCCGGATGCCTATCAGGCCCAGCGGCGCGGTTACCACAATGGCCAGCACCGCAATCGCCAGAATCAGCCGCCCTTCCGGCAGCCCGGCTGCCAGGGCTACGCCGCCCAAGGCCGCCTGCACGGTAGCCTTCGGTAAATAGGCAATCACACAGAACCAGCGCTCCTTCAGGCTCATGGCTGAGGGCCAGGTTGCCAGAAGCACCCCGAAAGAACGGGCGGCCAGGCCAAGGGCCAGTGCCAGCAGAGCCTTGCCACCCACAGCCTGCAAGGCCGGCAACTCCAGCGACAAGCCAATGATTACAAACAGCAGAATCTGGGCGAAAATCCAGATCTTGCCCAATTTGGCAGCCAGCTCGTGCGCCACCGTCTCGGCTTTTTCCAACAGCACAAAACCCACGGCCATTACGCCGAGCAGTGCCGCCAGATGGAACCAGTTACCAATCTGCACCAGAAACAGCGCCGAGGCAAGTAAAAGCAGCATTTTCTCGGTGGCTCTGATGCTTTCATGATGTTTTTTAAACCACCAGGCCAACACCAGGCCAAGCAGCAGCCCGATGGCCAGGCCGCCGAACAGGGCCAAAGGCAGCCCGAGCAGGGTGCCCAGCGTCCCCGGGCCGGCAGCTGCAGCAGCCGACACGCCCAACCCGGCCTCGCCGGCAAGTACTGGCACAGCAGCTCCCTCTGCCAGCCCCAGAAACACCGTAAACATGGTTATTGCAAACACATCATCTACCGAGGCCCCGGCCAGAATTACCGTAATGATGCCGTTGCGCTGCCCCAGGCCTCTTGATCGCAGGTCCAGCATCGACGGCACAACCACCGCCGGACTTACCGCCGCCAGCATAAAAGCCGTCAGACCGGCCGTAAAAAACGAAAAATCCAGCAGCCACATTAAAAGCGCGGTAAGGGCAAAGCCTTCTAGCAGGCAGGGAATAAAAGTCATCAGCAAGGCCGGCAAGCCGGCCCGCTGCAGTTCGCGTCGGCTGATACCCAGACCAGCCCGCAGCAGAATAACCACCAAAGCCAGCGATTTTAAAAAAGGCACCAGCTCCCAAAAGCCGCCCGGCCAAACCTGGCCATTCTCGCCGGCGAACAGAGGAGCCAGGATAGCGAGTAAAACACCAAACAGCGTCATACCCAGCACTGCCGGCAGCTTCAGCCGCTCAAAAAGCCGCCCAGCCAGCCAACCGCCGGCTAAAACCGCAAAAAACAGTACTTCAAAGCTCATGATATACACTCCCCGACGCTGACCGCCCGGCAAAGTATCCCACAAATCCAACCCACATGAAAAGCCGCCCCCTTGCAAACCTGGCCATTCTGCATACACTTAACTGGTAGCCGGATCACAACCACCATAAAGTATCATGGTCCGCTTATACGCAGGCAGTCCGTCGGCAGGCAGGCCGCCCAAGCTTGTAACGAGAGGCTAATTCATGAAATCAGGAAAAGTAACCGTAAAAGTTCTGGCATCAACCTTCCTCAGCATTTACATTTCCATTGTTGCCTATACCATATTGCTGCCCATGATTTTCATGCTTGACGCCGCCGGCACAGCCGATTTCTGGAAGCGCATGATGCTGGTTCTGAATATAATCGGCCCGATTGCCACATTCTGCGTGTATCTGTTCTACCGCCCGGTAGCCAGAGCCCTGCGCGAAATGGATGCCGGCAGCCAACCCGACCGTTCGCTCATCCGCAAAGCGCAAAAAGCCTTCAAGTCCATCGAAGGCTTCCTGTTCATGATCGGCATGCTGGCCTACAGTCTCGGCGCGGCGCTGAACATGGCAGTAGGTCTGGGCCAGGGACTACCCTTCGATCCGGTATACTGGATATTCCGCTTCATTCTGGCCATATCTTTCGGCTTGCTTAACGGCATAATAACCGCCCGTATGGTTAATCTGGCCTGGATAGACGCAAAATACCGCATGGGACTTACCCGTTTCGAAGATGACCAGAAAAAAACACCTACACTGATAAAACTCGGCGTACCGCTGGCCTTGATGATACTGGTTGTAGTCATATTCATGGCCTGTGCCATTTTGTATTTCAGTATCCAGATAGAAAGTTCAACAATACCTTTCTCCGCCGCACTGGCCTTCCGGCACTTTATACCCTTCGCTTCCATACTTGGAGCAGTGGCGCTGGCAGTGCTCATTGCCCTCATGGTGGAAAATCAGGCTCACATCCATCATCTGCAGCACCAGGTGATGAAGCTTTCCGCAGGCACCATGGATCTGTCCAGCCGCATCTATATTATCAGCTACGACGACATGGGTTACATGACCTCCGGGGTCAACCTGATTCTTGAACACCTGCGCGACAGCTTTGCAGCCATCAAACATTCAGAGGACGAAGTAGCCGAAACCGGCCAAAAAACCCGGGTGCTGGTAGACCAATCGAAGCAGGAAGCCGGCAAGATAAACAACCTGATCAGCAGCCTGCAAGAGAGCGAAAAAGATGAAGTTAATGTAATCAACGAAGTAGCCGGCGAATTTGAGATGCTCATACAATCCATCAACGAAACCATTGCCAAATCACGCGAACAGAGCGACTTTATCGAGAAAGTATCCAAGTCCATGCGTACCATGACTGAATCTTTCCGGGTTGTCAGTTCCAAAGCCGTCGGTACGGCCGAGCGTTTCCAGAAACTGGCCGGCGATCTGCGTGCCGGCGAACAGGGCGTAGCCAAACTGGTAGAGGCCAATCACTCCATGATGGAAGCCAATGCCCGTATCCGCGAAATGGCCTCGATGATCATGGACATTTCCGACCGGTCCAACCTGCTGGCCATGAACGCATCCATCGAAGCGGCACACGCTGGCAGTGCCGGAAAAGGCTTTGCGGTGGTGGCCAGCGAGGTACGCAAACTCAGCATCAATACCGCAACAGCAGCCCGCGACATCGACAGTTTTGTGCAGGACATTCTGGGCAAAAACCAGACGGTAGACGAGCTGAACACCAGTATCGCCACCGTATTCCATTCGATCATGGAAGAACTGAATATAACCAGCACCAGCATGCAGGAAATAGCTGATTCTGCCCGCAACGAAAGCCGGATTGCCGAGACCAGCCTGAGTGAAATTGTCGAACTGCTCTCCATTACCGAACAAATAAAGACCAACTCCGACAACATCGGCCAGATGAAAGGCATCCTCACCGGAGCGCTGGAAAAACTTTCCGGCATCATTGAACAGAGTACCAAAGTAAATGATCACATGATTTCCGGCATGGATGTAATAATGGATCTGTTTACCAGGCTCAATGAATCCTATGACGGCACCTTCAACTCCATACAGAGTCTCAGCTCCATTCTGGACCGGTACAGGGTATAAGCATGCTTTCCACTGTTATTTCGGGAATAATAGCATTACTGCTACTGGCCGGCCTGTCAGTGTTGATAGTGCTGTCGCTGCGCCGGCAGAAAGTATTGAACACCCAGTATAAAAATACTACTGGAGCCTTACGGGCCTTGCGTTCGGTTTTAAACTCTGCGGCCGAAGGACGCCCCTTCGCCACAGTGCCTGAAGAAGAGCAGCCGGAGCTTGAAGCACTGCTAGATCAATGTGAGGCCCTGGCGCTGCAGATTGACCAGGCCAGCGGTCGCCATAATGCCGCCACGCAGGTAGCCGGACTGGTGTACAGATTGTCACAGCAACTCGGCCAAAGCCACCCCGAAAGCAGGCTGCATTACGCCGCCGGCCTGATCTACGATATCGGCCTCCTGGACATCGATCCGCGCATCCTGACAGCCGGCAAAATTCGCGAAGACCAGTTCGACAGCCTTAAAACCCACACCAAAAGCGGGCTGGCCCGCCTGAATTTCGTGCCGGCCGACTGGCAGCCGCTGTTCCGCCAGGCAGTTTCCATGCATCACGAGAACCTGGACGGCAGCGGCTACCCCGACCGCCTCACCGACAGCGCACTTCCCTTCGTCGCCCGTGCCATCCGGGTGGCCGAAAGCTACATTGCCCTTACCTCCAGCCGCCATTACCGAAAACAGCGCGACAGCGACTCGGCCATCCACGAACTAAAACAGCATCCGCAGCACTACGACCAGGTGCTGGTAGCCGCCCTGGATACCCTTATCTGAAACAATAACTGGTCAATTTAGCTTAAAATTAATCTATAAACTTTTCGTTAAAGCCGTTTTTGTATATATTGATCGCATCCCACTTGTCCCGGTACACCGGGGCACGCCGCCGGCATACCGGGGCACAAGGAGTTGGCATGATAGAAGTCAAAAAGGTCGTAAAACAATACGACTCGGTGCTGGCTGTAGACAAAATCAGCTTTACCGCGAATTCGGGCGAAATCTTCGGGCTTATCGGGCCGAACGGCGCCGGAAAAACCACTACCATCCGCATGATCATGAATATTATTGCGCCGGATTCCGGCCAGATACTGATCGACGGCCACCCCATGCGCGAGTCCGACAAGGCCCGCATCGGCTACCTGCCCGAAGAACGCGGCCTGTACAAAAAAATGAAGGTCGGCGAGCTGCTGGCCTTCCTGTCCGAGATAAAAGGCGGCGACCGAAAAGCCTGTGCCGAACGAGCCGACAAGTGGCTTACCCGTTTCGGTATCTACGACTGGAAAGAACGCAAAGTAGACGAACTGTCCAAAGGCATGGCGCAGAAAGTGCAATTCATCGGCACCGTAGCCCATGATCCGCAGGTGCTGCTCTTCGACGAACCCTTCTCCGGGCTGGACCCGCTTTCGCAGGACCTGCTGCTGCAGGCCTTCCTGGACCTGAAGCGCCAGGGCAAGACCATACTCTTCTCCACCCACATCATGGACCACGCCGAAAAAATCTGCGAGCGCATCCTGCTCATCAACAAGAGCCGCGAAGTAATTTCCGGCAGCCTGGCCGAGGTTAAATCGCGGCACGGCACTCCGGCGGTGCGTATCGAGTACGACGGCAATGCCGGCTTTGTAGCCAAATTACCTTTTGTAAAATCGGTACGCGAATTCCCGCGAGCATTGGAAGTAGAACTGGCCAGTGTCGACGATACCGACAGCCTGTACAGCGCCCTGGCCGGCAAGCTGAAAGTACGCCGTTTTGAATTGCTGGAACCCAGCCTGCACTCCATATTTATCCGCCTGGTAGGCACCGACAAGGAGGGAAGCACCAATGCGTAAGCTGTTAGCCATCACCAAGCGCGAATTCCGGGCCGCGGCCGCCAACAAAACTTTCATTATCATGACCATACTTGGACCCTTCCTGATTCTGGCCATTACCATTCTGCCCGGGCTGCTCAGCTCCAACCCCTCGGTTATGGGCGGCGGCAAACCGCTGGCGGTAACCACGCAGCAGCCGGTGGTGCAGGCCGCGCTCGAGCAGGCTTTCGGCCAGCAGAATATTCAGCTGGTCACCCCGGCTTCCGAGCAGGAAGGCAAAGACAGGGTAGTTTCCGGTGACTACGTCGGCTACCTGTCGGTACCGGCCGCCTGGCCGCAGCAGGGAGCCGTGTACTACTCGTCCAGTGGCACCGAAGCCAACATGTTCGGCACCGCCAGCGGCGTGCTGTCGGCCATAGCCACCCGCCTGCGCATCCAGGAAGCCGGCATCCCGGCCGACCAGATCGAACAGCTTTTGGCCGAACCCGGCTTCCAGCTGATCCGTCTGGGCGCCGGCATGCAGGAAGAAGAAAAATCCGAAAACGATTTTCTGGGCCTGCTGTTTACCGCCCTCGGCTTCGTCATGCTCATTTACATGACCGTTCTTTTGTACGGACAGCTGATCGGCCGCTCGGTGGTACAGGAAAAAACCATGAAAACGGTGGAAATCATGCTGTCCAGCGTGTCCGCCCGCCAGCTGATGTTCGGCAAGATACTCGGACTCGGCCTGGCCGGCATCCTGCAGTACGCCGTCTGGGTGGGCATGGCCGGACTGGTCATCAACTTCTTCGGGCCGGCCCTGAATGTTTCGCTGCCGGCC
Source organism: Spirochaetota bacterium (assembly GCA_018815555.1). GTDB lineage: Bacteria > Spirochaetota > Spirochaetia > Treponematales > UBA12059 > UBA12059. The sequence goes on from JAHIWF010000323.1 coordinate 9,294, forward strand.
GCTGTAAGCATGGGCAACATGTTCTGGCTGGTGCTGTTCTTCCTGCTGGCCTTTTTCATCTACGCCGCCGGTTATGCCGCCCTGGGTTCCGCCGCCGAAGACGAACACCACCTCGGGCAGCTGGCCTGGCCACTGCTTATTTTCCTGATGATACCGATGGTATTAATCAGCCCGATGGTCATGAACCCGGGCAGTCCACTGGTGGTTGTGCTGTCGTTCTTTCCAATGACCAGTCCCATCGTCATGCTGGTGCGCCTGCTGGTATCGTCTCCGGCCTGGTGGGAGCTGGCTCTCTGTATCGGCCTCCTGCTGCTGACTATCTACGGGCTTTCGGTAATGGCGGCTAAAATATTCCGCACGGGTATACTCATGACCGGTAAACGGTATACATTCAAGGAAATATTGCGCTGGGCCGCTCGACGCTAAACTGACGAACGGTCCCGGCACCCGGAGGGCCGTTCTGAATTTGTCCACTATCGCTCGTAAAATTATTCTGCTGCCGGTCCTGATACTGTTCGGGGCCGGCGCTTTTTTACTCTGGTGCCAGCCCGCCGTTCCGCTGCAGCCCGACGCCGACCTCCACTCTGGCTACCTGCCCGACGGCACCGCCTATTTTATCCGGCCAACCGAAGAACCCTCCGACCGGCTGGCCTTCCGGCTGCTGGTGGCCGTCGGCTCGGCCATGGAAACTGCCGGCCAGAAAGGCTACGCCCATTTCGTGGAGCACCTGGCCTTTAACGGCCTGCAATCCTGGCCCGGCCGCAGCCTGGATGATTTTCTTAATACCATAGATCCGGAAATGGATCTGGAGAGTAATGCCTATACCGGCGGCGATTCCACCATTTTTCTCATCGAACTGCCGCTAAGCCTGACCAACAATCTGGATACCGGCATCAAAATACTGCACGAATGGACCTACGGTCTCAGCTTCGATCCGGCCGAAGTGGAACTGGAAAAAGGGGTAATTCTGGGCGAACTGCGCGAGTACGCCAATCCCGAAGACCAGCTGATAATTGCCGAAGACAAGGCCTTGTACCGGAATAGCCGCTACTACGATGTTGACCCGCTGGGCACTGCCGCTTCGGTTCTGGCCGCCACGCCCGACGGGCTGCGTGCCTTCTACGAGCAGTGGTACCGGCCAGAACTCATGGCCGTCATAATCAGCGGCCCGGTAAACCCGCGCAAAGCCCAGGCTTTACTGCAGAAAACCTTTTCGGCCGGAGCCGGGAGGGTGTCTGCCGGCATGCCTGAGCCGGCGGCCGGTGCAGCGCTTGCGGCAGGTGCAGCACCGGCTGGCAATCGGCTGGCGGCAGCGGAAACCGGGGTAGCCCTGCCCTCAGCTCAGACAAATCCACCCACGGCAGAGACACGCAGCCACCCGGTAGCGCCACCCGGCCGTTTTACCGCACCGGACCAGCTGCCGGAAACCATGCGGGCAGTGCTCAGCACCGGTAACCTGCCCGGCCGTAGCCGCTTGCGCCTGCTGTTCAGTGCGCCCCGCCCGCCGCTGCGCAGCACAGCCGATTACGAACAGCGCCTGCGCGAGTATGCCACGGCCTACGCCCTCTCGCTGCGGCTGCGCGGACTGTCGGCTTCCGGCAAGCGGGACTGGCACTTTGTGGACTGCTACAATTACACCGATTACGGCAACAACAATACTCTGGTAATCGAAGTCAGCTGCGCCCAGGGAAAAGAAGCAGCAGTACTAAGCGATCTGGCACTGGAACTTGCCCGCTTCCGCCAGCATGGCGCTACACCGCTGGAACGGGAATACGCCAGCGGCCAGGCAATTTACGACCTGCCCTATTACAGCCCGGATGCCTACGACCTTACCGACGAAATTGAGGCGGCTTTTCTCTGGAACGGCATCGTACCCAACCGCCAGCAAATCGAAAAACTGGAACAAAACCTGGTAGACGCCATCGACTATGGGCGGGCCGCCGCCCTGGGCACCCTGCAGACCGATCTGCCGCCCTTCGAACGCGGCGTTCTTTCCCTGCGCAGCGACGCTGCGAACCTGAACCCGGCCCAGCTGGCCGCACATTGGACGAACAGTTGGCCAGGCGCCGTAGAACAAGCCCGCCAGGAAACAAGTCCGCAGCTGCAGCCTGCCGAGCCATCACCGGATGTCGCACTCTTCGCCGGAGACCGCAACAACAGAGCCCACAGCGGAAGCAGTAACCTAAGCAGCCGGCCGGCCAGCCGCAAAGAATCTCCCATAGCCGACGACCTGCTGGTTTTTCCCAACGGGATACAGGTACATCTGCTGGCCGACGATTCGGCCGACGAAACAGTAAGCCTGGTCGCCTGGTCGCCCGGCGGCAGTTCCGCCGAGGCAGCTGCGGCCGGACAGGCGCACCCGACAAGCGCCATAGCCGCCCTGGCCCTCCCCGGCGTAATGCTGCGGGCCGGAATCAGCGGCATAAGCGACAAAATGCTTGAACATTTTATAACTAGCAATAATATCGACTGGGAAATCGAAGTCGACAGGTGGCATGAGTACATACGCCTGGACGGACCGCGCAACAAATTCGGTGAACTGCTGGGCCTGCTGCGCGCCTGTTTTACCAGACTACCCGAAGACGATGTAATTCTGCAGCGGGCTATACTACACTATGCCGAAGACCTGTACGACCGCCAGACCCAGGCCGAAAACCGACTGCAGGCGGCGGCTGACCAGCGCGACGGCGGACTGGCCGACGAAGCGCAGTCACTGGCCGTAGCCGCCCTTAGCCCGGCCGATCTCCGTGCCGCCTGGCGCAGCCGCTTCGGTAATGCTGCCGATTTCTCCTTTATCGTGTATGGCGATTTTTCGGCCACCACCGCCATTCCGATGATACAGGAACAGCTTGGTTCGCTGCCGGCAAGTACGGAACGCGAACATCTGGCCAGATGGAATCGGCTGCAGCCTCAGACTGTTACCCTAAACAGCAGCGGTCTATCCTATGCAGCCAGCGAAATCCGCTGGATTGTTCCGCTGGCGGCCGGACCGGACAAGGCAGCCCTGGAAGGCATCGCCGCCGTTCTGGAAGAAAGCCTGTTTGTACGCATCCGTGAAGAACTTTCGGCAACATATAATGTGGACTGCTGGCTGGACTTCCCCCACCCAGTACAGAATATTTGTGAACTAGTTATTACTTTCAGAATGGAGAGCGGGGCCGGGCACCTGATACCGGAAGTGCTGGCGGTAGTGGAACAGCTGCAGCACAGCGGTGGGCTGTACAAAAGCTACGAGTTTGCATGGAAACAGTACCAGGCCGCGCTGGATGAAAGCACCGGCGACAGAGTAGAAACAATGCTGCAAACCCTGCATGGCTACGCCAGGTCCGATGAAACCGGCTTTGTAGTGGCAGACATGGTCAACCTGGCCAGACAATGGCTGCAGCCCGGGCAGGCCAGTATCCTCACCATTCAACCCTGAGGCAGCCGCTTGTGCAAGTGAGCCAACAAAAAATACCGCCGGCAGCCTGAAACCAGACTGCCGGCGGTATTTTTTAATCACCCACAAGAATTACAGTGAATTCAGTAAAGCTTTAGCGTCCTGCTCGGATTCGCCACTGAACCATTTTTCGGCAAGCGCTTTGGTCAGTATCACCTTGGCTTCGTTTACAGCGCCATAACGGGCGCTCAGGGTGGCCAGAGCCAGTGCGTACACCGAACGGAACTCTCCGGCGTCTTCCGCATCGGCCGAACGCAGGGCGGCCAATGCCCGGGCACCCGAGCCCAAAGCCAATCCGGCCTGCGAAGCCTGCCAGGCAGCACGCGCCTGCCCCTCAATATCACCGGCCTCCTCGAACAGCAGACGAGCTTCCATAAAGTTGTTCCAGGCAAGAGTAAATTCACCGCTTTCCATATTGCCCAGGCCGTCATCATATACCAGCTCGGCATCCGCTCCCACACCGGCCCACATCAGCTCTCCAGGCTCTACAGCTTCAGAGCCGCGGACACCGGCAACGACACTCTCGTTAATATTTGTCTGTTGATTGGCAAGCCTCTCAATCTTGCTGGCAATGGTGCTGATAACCGTTGACTCCTGGCGGGGACGTAGCAAACTGTCAACCACATAGGTTCCGGCAGTACTGATAACGACAACAGCGCCGCCTTGCACCGACAACTCCAAAACCGTTCGAGCGTCTACCTTCAGCTGTTGGGCCGAGTCAAATTTGTCGCCAAAATCAAGCAGCTTCCAGGAGGAACCGCTTTGAACCTGTACGCTGCCGTCGACAAAATCAACTGTAACCGGGATGGCCCAACTTGAACCCAACGCAAACAGGAAAATCAGGACAATTGCCAGCGTTTGCTTCATCTTCATATATCCCCACCTTTCAATATCCAGGTACTATAAACTTACCAGAAAAAAAGATATAATGGATTAATTGGAGTTAAATTAGTTTTTATTCACTAATACAAGTTGGCAAAACCCGAAAATCCATACATCTGCTTTAACAATAACACAAATCCAGACTTTTTTCAAAGAAAGTACATGATTTTTTACCGATAATATAGTAGAATTATACTAGCTACTCACACCTGTCGCTTACTCTCCTAATAATATAATCGAGTACAGGAGTCTTTATGAAATCAAAAACGCTGCATTCTGCACTGTTAATCGCAATTACCCTCATTGGAGTAATACCTCTGTCCGCCCAGGATTTCAGACTACAGGTTGCACCGGGTTTACTCATACCGCTGGAAATGCTTACTCCCGAACAGGAGGACGCCCCCTTTGGCCTTGGTGGCGGTACCGCCCTTCTGGTCAATACTGATATATTAGGTTTTTTAGCTCCTTATGCCGGAGCAGAACTGAATATCTTGTCGCCGGGTAACACCGATATCGAAGGCAGCATGTCCCTTATTTCCGCCGGTGCCGGTATCGGACTCTATGCCTATCCAATACCCAGGTTAAAACTTGCTGCATCGGCCGGACCCATAATTTATGTCGGCACATGGACACAGGGAGTCGAATCGGAAATGATCGGAAATCTGGGCTGGCGGGCTGCAGCAGAGGCCGGTTACAGAATTTCTCCCGGGTTGACCATTTCCGCCGGAGCCGGCTGGGTAGACTACCGGACCCAAGCCTCCTCCTTCTATCAGGGACTGGCACTGTCCCTCGTTGCCGACATCAGCTTCAGCTCGGGAAGCGGCAGCGGCAAAGCCAGCCTGAGCAATGCCGAAGCAGTCCCGGTTTATCCAATAAGCGCCAAAGATTATCTGAGCACCCAATTCGGAACCCTGACTATACAAAACGGCGAGAGTGCAGAAATCCGCAAAGTAGAAGTCTGGTTCCAGGCCGAACCCTACACCTCCGCACCGATTTTATGCGGAAGCATACCGGTACTGCGCAAGGGTGCCTCCGCGCAGGTTCCCCTGATCGCCGCGTTTTCGGAGCAGGTTATCGGCGTTACCGATATTCTGCGCACCAATGGTGAAGTAGAAATCGTATACGAGCTGCTGGGCGAACGCCGCTCCGCCCGGACTGAAACCGCCATCTCCATCATGCACCGCAATGCCCTTACCTGGCAGGACCCGCGCATACTGGCCGCCTTTATCAGCCCCAACGATCCGGCCGTACTGGACGCCAGCAAATTCATAGCCGGTATCGTACGTTCCAACTTCCAGAGCGATATTGACTCAAATTTACAGTATGCAGTAGGCCTGTACGAAGGTTTCCGACTGGCCGGTATCGCCTGGGCGGCCGATCCTCAGACCCCCTACAAGAGCACCCACATCAACCAGACGGCGATAGATTATGTACAATACCCGCACCAGACCATAGCCTACCGTAGCGGCGATTCAGATGATCTGGCGATTTTGTATACTGCAGCCCTGGAATCAGTCGGTGTGCCGACAGCTTTTATACCGCTGCAGAATGAAGTTCTCACCGCTGTCAAAATGAGCAGCACCGAAGCTGCAACCCGTTCCATGTTTGCCGATTCCGCCAACTTTATTTTCCGCGACGGTGAAGCCTGGATTCCGCTTAAAATGTCGATGATACGTGAAGGATTCTTAAGGGCCTGGAGCGAAGCCAGCACCATGTTGGCCGGCAGTACCGAAGCCGAAATTGCCGCCGCGTTTATACCCGTCAGCGATGCCTGGCTGCGCTACCCTCCTGTCAGCGTGCCGGATGTGGATGCAGCCACCCGCAAACCCGACCAGACCCAGGTACAGACCGCCTTTAACGGCGTCGTGTCACTGGTAATATCGCGCGAAGTAATCCCGCGTGCCGACCGCATGCGCGCAACCTTCGGAGCCAGCGGCGGTTCCGGCCGTCAGCGCAACTCGCTGGGCATCCTGTACGCCCGCTACGGCCTGTACCGTGAAGCCCTGGCCGAATTCCAGGCAGCAGCAGCTTTGGGCGAAGGCCGTGCAGCGGTGAATATCGGGAACGTAGCCTTCCTGCTTAAAGATTTCGAGACAGCCGCCGCCTGGTATGAAAAAGCCCTACAATCCGCGCCCAATGAAATAGCGCCGATTATCGGACTGGCCAGAACCTATTACGAGCTGGATATGTACGACAAGGCCGACCAGTTCTTCAAGCAGGCAACCAGCCTGCAGCCGCAGTTGGCCGAGCGCTACGGCTATCTGTCGGCCCGGCTTTCAGGATCGGTATCTAGAGCTTCGGCAGCCATGGACCGGCTCGGAGACGCCATGTGGGACGAGTAAGCACTCGCTTAGAATAAAACAGCAAGATGAGAAGGTTTATAATGCAGAGCAAGGCAAAAAGAGCCATCCTTACAGCAGGGCTTATTGCCGCCGCTGCATGGACAGGCAGTATCGGAGCTCAGGAAGCCGAAGCCGGTAAAACGGTGCCTTCGATGCTGGATCGTCTCGGTATATCCCAATCGGTAGAAACCTATATTCCGGGGCTGGACGGAGCACAGTCCACTGTCAGCTGGACCCTGGGCGGTACTTTTCAACTGGCCTACTCCATATTCCCCAAAGTAGACCTGCTCGGGCGTGTCGGGGTGCAAGCCCTGCAGATGCGCACCAACGAGAGTCTCTTGTATATCGGAGGATCGGCCGGGGTGGGTTACAGCTTCAGCTTTGCCGACCGCTTCAGCATCAGGGCAAGCGCCTTCGGCGGCCTGGGCCAGATACCCGACACCAATACCACCGACAATGAAACCAACAGCTATGGTATGTATGAACTCGGCGCCCGCCTGGTTGCCGACATGCGCATTTCCAGTGCTTTTATTCTGGGTCTCAGTGTCGGCTTCCAACGCCTGGCTACACCTTCTTTTAATTTTATTGACGCACTCAGTACCGGCATAGTGCTGCGTCTATTACCCTCGGAACTAGGCAATGACGGTGCCTCGGTTACACTGCTAAAAATCGATACCCAAACAATATTTCCGGTACTGCGCTCCTGGTACGGCAACGAACCCCTGGGCACTGTAGAAATCCGCAATGACGAAGACGGACCGATCCGTGATATCAAAGTGTCTTTCTACGCACCTGAATACATGGGAAGCCCGCGCATAGGCGGAGAGTTGCCGCTATTGCGCCCAGGCGAAACTGCCACTGTTCCCCTATACGCCATTTTTGACGAACGGGTGCTTCAACTTACCCAGAACGTACGTACCAGCGGTGAAATTGCTGTCGAATATAGATTCTACGGAACCAGACGGATCCACAGCGAAGCCATTGAAGTGCGGCTGCATCACCGCAACGCCATGACCTGGGAAGACGACCGCAAAGCCGCCGCTTTTGTATCGCCGACCGACCCGGCCGCCCTATGGTTTTCGCGCTATGCCTCCAGCATCGTGCGCGACCGCATGCGCGCCGATCTGCCGGCCAACTTGCAGTATGCACTGGGTATATTTGAGGCCCTCCGGCTGCACGGTGTCAATTATGTTATCGACCCTAACAGCGCCTATGTCGAAATGGCCAGCAATGCTGCCTCGGTTGACTACCTGCAGTATCCGGGCGAAACCCTGATGTACCGCGGCGGCGACTGCGACGACCTGTCAATCCTGTTCTGCTCCTTGCTGGAATCAGCCGGCATTTCAACCGCGTTCATTACCATACCCGGCCATATCTATATGGCCTTCGATGTTGGCATTACCGAACAGCAGGCAACCGAGCAGTTCTTCGATCCCGGGCTGCTTTTTATAAAAGACGGCAAAGTCTGGGCCCCGATAGAAATCACCATGGTGCGTGAAGGTTTTGTAAAAGCCTGGCGCATCGGCGCAAAACAATGGCTGGACAACAATGCCAGCGGAACGGCCGACCTGTTTCCCATGCGCAGCAACTGGCTGCGCTACCCGTCCACCGGCATTCAGGATGCGGCAGCCCGCTTTGAACTGCCGGCCGAATCCGACTCCATGGTAGCCTTCGACGATGCGGTGGACCGCTTCATAATCCGCGAACTTGGTCCTTCCATGCAGCATTACGAAACAGAACTGACCACTAACCGCAGCCCCGAAGTTCTAAATGCTTACGGAATCGTACTGGCCAAAGCCGGCCTGCTCGACCAGGCCTGGGAAAGATTTACCGAGGCGGCCGAACAGGAGTACGGCTGGTCCTGGAACAACCTGGCCAATATCGCCTTTGCCCGCAAAGATTACGAATTGGCTTATTCCTATTACGACTGGGCCGAATCCCTGCTGCCGGAAGATCCGGTGGCCGTCATGGGCAAAGCCCGTGCCGCCTACGAACTGGACCGCTACAGCGAATCGGCTGTTTTATATGAATCGATAACAGCCAGTGCTCCCCTGCTTACCGACCGTTTCGCCTACCTGGCCTCGGTGTTTACCGGCACCGGCCGAGCCTTTTCACTGGCCGACCGCCTGAGCGGCACAATCTGGTCGCAGCCAGGACTCAGCTTCCTGCGTCCATTTGAATTCGAAGCGGCACCAGCACCAGCCCTAGTAGAAACACCGGAAGTCGAAGCACCTGAAGAAATAATAACCGAAGCGGCCGAGCTGGTACTTGTGCCTGTACCGCCAGAACCAGAACCAGAACCAGAACCAGAACC
>JAHIWF010000324.1 GCA_018815555.1 Spirochaetota bacterium
ATCAGGCTGCGGTAATCGGGCGAAAGATGCTGTATTACCACAAAGGCCAGACCGGTGTGTACCGGCAGGTTCTTAAAAAAATCCTGCAGGGCTTCCAGCCCACCGGCAGAAGCGCCGATGCCTACTACGATGGGTCCGGCCTGCTCGCGGTCGGCTTTTTTCTCGCTTTTCATCAACTATATTGTAGCTTTTGGAGATACTCTTTCAAGGGAAAAATTAAGAATGTTAGAAATTTAACAGAAACATAATACTTCATGTCGGCAGCTTTGCTCTTGCTCCGAAGGCAGGCGTATAGCATACTGGAAGGGCAGTAAGGAGTAGAACAGATGGAATCCAGTCAGAAAGTTTTGTTTGTCGATGCCGCCAGCGGTTTTTACCGCATGAAACGCTATCCCATTCCGGATTACTTTGGCCCCATCGATCTGGGGCTGCATTTGTCCGGCAAGTACATGAGCCTGAATATCGGCACCGGTCTTTTCGCCGGCTCCATCTTGCCAGGATCCAATCGGCTGATGTTCAACGGCTTTTCGCCCAGCTGGCGGGGGTTTTATATCTCCAGCATGGGCGGTGCCGGATTGGTGTTCGACAACCTGGGTATCAATATGGTTTCTATCGTAGGCAAGTCGGCTTTGCCATCTATCCTGTACCTGAACCGCAACCACGGCGAAGAGGTGGAGGTGGAACTACGGCCGGTGGATCTACATGAGGTTTGGGGTGCTGGTCGCGGCGGTGCCTACGCCATGATGGACGAGGCCCTGCAGCTGTTCGCTCCGCGCTATTCCGGCGAGTACCGGGCTTTGGCAGTGGGGCCGGCCGCCCTGGCTACCGATTACGCCGGTATTGTTTCCGCCCCGGTAAAAGACGGCAAGGCCACCCATGTGGATACCTGGGCCGGGCGTGGCGGCTTTGGTTCCAAACTGCTGGCCGAGCACGGTATCGCCGCCATCGTTTACGGCGGTACGGTGGTGGATGAAGACTTCCGCGACCGCACGGTGGCCGACGGCTGGTTCCAGGAAAAATACAAGCAGAAGCTGGCGGTAAAGGACTTCGAGGCTACCACCAAATACCGTTTCGATCCGAAGTTCCAGACCGGCGGCACGCTGGGGGTAAACTATGCCACGGTAGGCGGCCGCATTATTGCCTTCAATTACCGCAGCAATGAATGGAATGAAGAACAGCGTCTGGATCTGCACCGCCGTTTCGTGGTCGACCATTATCTGAAACAGTTTAATGAAGAAACTATCGCCACCAAAAGCCAGTTTACCTGCGGCGAGCCCTGTACGGCGCTGTGCAAGAAAACCCGCGGCGAGTTTAAAAAAGATTACGAACCCTACCAGACCATGGGGCCGCTCTGCGGAATTTTTGACCAGCGGGCGGCCGAGCTGCTTAACCGCGCCTCCGATGCCGCCGGTTTCGACGCCATCAGCCATGGTGGTCTGCTGGCTTGGCTGATGGATTGCCTGGATTCTGGCGAACTGTCACCGGACGACCTGGGCGTAAGCAGCAAGCCGCACTGGGATATGGCCGGCTTTGACGTGGTGGCCGATTCGATGCATAACGCCCGGCTGGGGCTGGAGCTTACCGAGTCGATACTGCAGCGGCGTGGTTTATTAAATCTGGAAGAAGGTCCGCGTAAGTGGGGACGGGCCATGAAACGTACTCGCGGCATCCGTATTCTGGACCGCTTTGTGTACAACGCGCACGGCCGCAAGGGCTGGATGGTTCCCAACCAATACTGGACGCCCGGTGTGCTGGCCCCGATGGCCATTATGGGTAAATACTATATGCACTACGGTACCGATTTTCTGCCGCCGCGCAAGCTGGGGCAGGCCTGCGCCCAGCGCTTTAAAAAGGAATTGCTTTTGGACAATGCCGGCCTGTGCCGCTTCCACCGCGGCTGGGGCGAGGACATGATTCCGGAAGCCATCGAAGCGCTGTACGGCAAGAAGCAGGCTTATCTGGACTCGGTGGCGGTGGCGGCCAGCCGCATCAACAGCCGCAACGCCGGCGTATACTGGGAAAGCCGGCGCAATATCGACTTCGTGCGCACTTTCCTGGAGAGGGCCAAAAGTGCGGACGGTAATAGCGATGCGGAGTTAGCACGCTGGCTGGAGGCGTTTAACCAAAATCCCGATGCCGCGGCCCTGGATTTCTGGTTCGAGCTGCGCAAGGGCATAGACGAAAGCCTGCGTGATTTTTTCTGAATATTGACTAAATGCCGGCAGGGCAGATTCCCTGTCTTGACCGGTTTAGGTGCCGCTGTCTTTACTGTTGTGGCTGCCCGGGGCGTTGCCATCCGGCCACGGCCAAAACGGCGGCAGTTCCAGCTTTACCCGGCTGCCGTCGGCAGCGCGGAAACTCAGCCGCCGGCACTGCAATGCCTGGTGTGGCAGTTCCAGCCGCCGGTGGTCGGCCGCATCCAGCGTTCCCAAACCGAAACGGATGAACATGCCGTCGTCCAGGCCATACAGCTTGTCGCCGAGCAGCGGGTAGCCGAGTGAATATAAGGTAGCCCTGATTTGATGGGTGCGGCCGGTATGAAGGCGCAGGCTCAGTTGGCTGTAGCACTGGCCTTTGCGCTGCAGGGTTTGCACCGCCAGCACTTCGGTAAGGCAGCTCTGGCTGTCCGGCCTCTGCGGATCTTCGCGCACGAAACGGCGTTTTTTGCGCACGCTGCTTTCGCTATCAGGCAGTAGCCAGCCGGACAGCAGCAGCGGTAGGCGCTGCGGTGCGGACTGGCCGGAGCTCTGCTGCCGGGAGTAGCTTTCTGCATCAAAGCGGCCATGCACCCAGGCTGTATATTCTTTTTCCAGGCTGCCGGCGGTTTGCTGTTCGCGCAGAAAGCCGGCGGCCTGCGCTGTGCTGGCGGCCAGTACCAGTCCACTGGTTTCGCGGTCCAGCCGGGTTACAAAATGCAGCTCGGGGTACTGTGCTTTCATCTGGTACCAGAGCGTGTGGTAATAATAACGGCCGGATGGATGTATCGGCAGCAGTGCCGGCTTGTCGACCAGCAGAATGCCGTCGTGTTCATATACGACACGCCAGCTGTTGGGCACGGCCGGCTCCAGATCGGCCGGCGGCGCAAAGCTGACCAAGTCGTCCGCCTGCAGCAGCCGGCCGGCCGGCACGCTAGTTCCAAACACTGTCAGATTCCCGGCAGCTATCTGCTGTTGCCACTCGTCCCGGCTGCAATAATGGAAGCGGCGGCACAGCCAGTCCAGCAGACTGCTGCCGGCATCGGCGGCCGCTACCCGGCTTTCGATGCGGCGGGTCTGCCAATCTGCGCCGGAACGGCCCGACCTGCTATGGTGCGCCGCGGTTTGGTTGCCTGCAGTCGGGGGCTTTGCCGCTGAAGCAGGCGCGCCGGTATCGCGGCCCCCGGCCGGGGGCTTTACTCCGGGTTCAGCTGCGCGGGTTTGTGTTCCGCCGGGGCGGTCTGCAGTTGTTTTGTGGTCGCCGGTCGGGAACTGGTCACTCTGAACGTTCTGGCCGGCTGCTTTGCTCATCTTACAGCGGCTTTACCGGCTCACAGATGTCCACAATGAACTTCTTTTGCGGGTGCTGCTCATGGTCGTTCAGATACACCTCGTAGCACATGCGGTCGTCCGGCTGCCAGCCCGAGGCCGGAATCCATTCGCCCATCAGCGCCATCCAGGCATCCCCGAACTGGTCGCCCGAAATCTCGAAATGACCCACGGCAAACTTGCCGCCGGGTATGGTCATCAGGCCGATGTCGCCGTCACTTGCTGTGCCGGCCGGCACCGAGATGCAAGCGCTGGAGCGCAGTTTGTCTACCGGTGTAACATCGGTGTCATCGTGGTACACGGCCAGAATTGTGGCTGTTTCGGTCATCAGGCCGCGCGGACCGGCCCAGCGCGACAGCCGTTCGAAGGCCTCGCCTATCTGGTTGTAGGGGCCGATGTGGCGGGCATAGGCTACGGTCAGTTCCGGCAGCTCTTTGATGCAGGCCTGGTAATCGAGTTTGCTCATGTATTCTCTCCTTACTGTTGACGATGTGCCTTCAGTATACCCGCCCTGTGCTGCTCCGGCTTGTCCGGCCTTGCTTTGCTGTTGACTCTGCTTGCCCTGTGCTTGACCCTCGTTGCCGGCGTTTTGACTTTGCTTGCTTTTTCGCCAGACACCGGCCGCCATGCCGTAACTTTCCTTGAATTGCCGGGCAAAAACACTGGGGCCGGAAAAGCCGCAGGCCAGGGCAATTTCGGTGATGCTTTTATCAGGGTTCTTGCGCAGCATGCCGGCGGCCATGGCCAGACGTATCCGCCGCACGAATTCCCCCGGGGTCTCGCCGGTAAAGGCCTGGAACAGGCGGTGAAAGTGAAAACGGCTGAAACTGGCGGCATCGGCCATTTCGTGCAGGTCAAATTCGCGCGGGTAGTTGCTGTACACAAAATCGATGGCCTGATTAATCCTGGCTTCATATTCCTTGCGTAAAAACTCTTCTCTGCTTATCATTGAAGAAACAGTATGCCCTGTGGCCGCTGCTTTGGCAAGCGACCCTTGTGAGCAGGCAGACTGGCCGACCAGCAGGGGGGCATAGTGTTAGACCAGATTCTGTTGTTCATAGCCATCGGGCTTGGATTAGTGTTTTTTGCAATCGGCAGGCCGCGCCATGATATTGTTGCCTTGCTGCTTCTGGTATTTCTGGTGATAGTCGGAATCATACCCTCAACGGATGCCTTTAACGGTTTTGCCAATCCGGCTGTCATCAGCGTTATCGCCATTCTGATCGTCAGCCAGGGCCTCAGACGCTCCGGTCTGGTGGATCAGATCGGTCTGCGTATGCTCAAATTTTCCGGCCCGCTCAGCCTGCGCATTTTTGTTATGTGCGCTCTGGTTGTACTGATTTCGGCTTTTATGAACAATGTTGGAGCGCTGGCGATCTTTATGCCGATTGCCATCCACAATGCCAGTCGTAAAAATTATCCGGTTTCCGCCTTGCTTATGCCGCTGGCTTTTGCCTCTCTGTTGGGAGGAATGACCACGCTGATCGGTACTCCGCCGAACATGATTATCTCGGCCTTTCGCGAGACGGCGCTAGGGCAGCCTTTCCGCTTTTTCAGTTTTGCGCCGGTCGGTGCCGGGCTGGCTTTGATCGGTATTTTGTTTATTGCCTTGCTCGGCTGGCGCCTGCTGCCCAAACGCGGTACCGAGTCCGGCGAGAAAAACGGTTTTACGATTGATGCGTATCAGTTCGAAGTACTGGTAGCCGAGGGTGGTGTTTTAGCCGGCAGTACGGTACTGGAAGCCGAAGCGCTGGTAAATCAGCGCATCAAAGTACTCTCGATGATACGTCTGGATGAGCCTGCCGAGCTTTCCGGTAAGGGCTCCGGGAATGGCAGGCTGCCGCCGATAAAAAATGGAGCAGGACGATTTTTGGCCGGCCTGCTCGATCGCGAGCGCGGCAGCGAAAAACCGGATGGTAAAAACCAAGCCGGTAAAAAACCGTCTTTTCTGCAGCGTATTCTTGGTCCGGCCCGGAAGACTGATTCGCTGCTGGCGCCGCCGCCGCAAACAAAGATTAAAACCGGTGATATTTTAATCCTGTCGGGTGATCTGGAGAACGTCAAGGATTTTGTCCAGGCCAGTGGCTCGGTGATGTACGGCTCGGTACAGAACGGCAGCCGTGACCGTCCCGGCGACGAACAATGGGAACTGGTGGAGGCGGTTGTTGCTCCGGATTCACTTTTAACCGGCAAATCAGCGGAGGCCGCCGATCTGTCCCTGACCTACAATCTGCACCTGCTGGCGGTAATGCAGCGGAAGATCGCCCCGTTGATGCGTATACGCAAAACCGTTCTGCAATCCGGCGACGTGCTTTTGATGCAGGGCCGG
>JAHIWF010000325.1 GCA_018815555.1 Spirochaetota bacterium
AAGCGGCTGGCCTCCGGTGCAAACAGCCAAAGGCAAACGGCAAGCGGGACCAGCACGCGCCCCGGCAGCCTCCGCAGGAAACCCATTTACCTTGTCAAAATATTACAATTTTACTATATTAGAAATATTCCAAGGAGGAATACATGCCAAAGAACATGGGTTTGATTGACAAAATTATACGTATCCTGGCAGCCGTAGTAGTAGCTGTACTGTTTTTTACTGGCCAGATCAGCGGAATCGCCGCCATTATTCTGGGAATACTGGCAGTAATCTTTGTGGCTACCAGCGTTATCGGAACCTGCCCCTTGTATCTGCCCTTCAAGATCGACACACGGGGCAAGAAAAAGGACTAAGTCCGACCATCGGAGCGCCTAGAGCAGAATAGACGCTCTGAGTTATTTAATTACACCAGGGAAAGCAATGCTTGCCAGTCAGCAAAGGCGATCTGCGAACCGTCTTCGGCCAGCCAGGATTCTCGGGTGGGGAACGGGGTATCGGACGGCAGACACGCCCGGCCGGGCAGCATTGTTTGGATGCAATTAGGCGCAAGGTGATCCACAAGTACCGCAAAATCTTGTTTGTTTTGACCTGGATGCAGTATCAAGACTTGATACCGGCCGCTAAGCTCTAAATTTTTACCATCGAGTCGTGATACCAGACGATACTCCCTGTCCCTAACCTGAAGTGTTGAAGAAATTCGATCGTAAACGGTGCTATCCTCCGCGTCAAAACGTACAACTTCCCTTACCATGGACAGGTTTTCGGCAAACCTTAATCCTGAGCAGCATGCAAAAATAAGACTGATTGGATCGGACAGTACCGGGTGCGGTTCAGCAGGCTCCGGGACAGCCATTACTTGCATCCGGGAAAGACCGGTATTGTAACCAAACTCGGCCATATAGCCGGCTTGTGCGCGAAGCTCCTCTAGAAGCATGAATCCCGCTGCTGACTCTCTACGCCTTCCTGCCCTATATTCCAGATGGTTTAACTCGATAGCGGCATTAAGTGTCAGCAAAACCAGCTGGGTCAATAATTCCGCAAGTCCGGAAATGTCATCACCAATAAGATCATTACCCTCCGTTTCAGCCTCCAGCAAACGCGACAGACGCTTTGCCTCTGCGGAAACTACACCAAAACCGGCGGCACCGGCAGACTGCCGCGAGGCGAAATCCCCAAGCTGCACCCCCAACATCCAGACCCGGTCACTCAGACGAGCCAGCCAGATTTTTTGACCAATTGTCATACCCCCTCCTCATGTGAAATTCGACCCATAAGATTTGAACGCAGTTTTTCCAAAGCCCGCCGGTGTTGCGATAATACCGTATTCAGGTTTAGTCCGTTTTTTCGGGCTATCTCGGCAAAGGTTTGCTGCCCGAAATATCGCTGCATGACGATTATCCGCTCCATCTGTCTTAGCGTTTCCATCGAACGCAAAACCTCTGCAGTATCCTCACGCTGCAGCAATTCAGCGACAAAGTCCTGTTCCGAGACAACTTCGCACAACTCTGTTAGCGGGATTGGGCTGCAACCCGAAGCAGACTGACGCCGGAAATACCGGTAGGCTGAATGCAGACAAACGACAGACAGGTAGGCAAAATTTCGTCTGCCAGCTGTTTCTTGTCCTTTGGCGGCGGCCTGCTCCAGATAGAGGAAGGCATCCTGAACCATGTCTTCGGCATGGACGGCAATATCAAGCCTACTGCCGAACTTGACACACAAAAACGACATTAAACTTGCGCGCAGTTCTGCTGAATTATCCACCGCTGCTCCCATTCTGCTACTGTACACATATAAAGGGTTCCGAAAAGATGAATTAGTGCAGGAAAATAAAAAAAACGCAGCGCTTTCACCCCTTTCGGAGCGTAGCACTGCGTTTCAGATCCTGCATTCCGGACCATAACCATATGGCCAGATCCGGAACCAAATAAAATCAGTCAGCCGGGCTAAAGCTGTCCTTGCCGGCGCCGCACATCGGGCATACCCAGTCGGCGGGCAGATCGTCAAACGAGGTGCCGGC
>JAHIWF010000326.1 GCA_018815555.1 Spirochaetota bacterium
CGCACTACCGCGCCACAGGAAGGCAGCATGCCGAATTTAGCATAAAAAGGCTGCATTTCTGCATCGCAGGTTAGGTCCACACAGGTTATATCAGCCAATTTATCCAGCATCCGCTCCATTAACGCCCGGCCAATCCCCTGCCCCCGCCACTGTGGCAATACTTCCAGAAATGGAATAAACGCCCAGTTAACCTCATCAGACAAAGCGGTTACCACCCCAACGATTTGCCTGGCCGTGTCGTCAACCGCCAATACAACATGCGCACTGTTACGCAGCAGCCTGCTGAACTCATCGTTCGACAAGGGTTTCTTCCACCCTACAAAATAGCCGTCCAGACTGAAACCCGGACAATCCTCGATAGACTCGTAGTAGTGCAGCATACAAGACTCCTGTATCAGATCAGACTTTACCGGATGCTCATGTCAGTTGCCGGGAACCGGGCTGACCAAACTGCCCGCCAATCCGGCTACAATTTGGTCATCAATCAAGCCTTGTAGGAGCCGAGGCAGTTCGTGGTAATGGGAAAAGCTGGCATGGGCGGCAGTGCTCAAATCCGGCTTACTCTTGCCGGTCGAAGCACCGGCTTGGTCTACCGGGAAAGTGGCGCTCATCGCCTTCTGTTCGTTGACCAACCAGGAAGCAGGCTGATCAGCAGCTGGCTTTAC
This sequence comes from Spirochaetota bacterium, assembly GCA_018815555.1. Lineage (GTDB taxonomy): Bacteria > Spirochaetota > Spirochaetia > Treponematales > UBA12059 > UBA12059. The sequence continues at coordinate 666 of JAHIWF010000326.1, forward strand.
TCTGCGGATGGCATACATACCTGCTACCAGTGCACCAGCAATATCGTGCGCCTCGCTGTCTCCGATAAAAATACATTCCTCGGGCTGTACCCCCAAACGCTGTGCGACCCAGTAAAAAGCCTCCGGTTGCGGTTTAAACCAGCCGATCTCCTGCGCGATGCCCACCACCTCAAAAAAAGACTCCAACCCTGATACACGGATACGCTGCCGCTGTTCGTCCGTATCTATTGCGTTTGTCAGCAAAGCCAGTGGAACCTGCCGGTGCAGCCGCTCGAACAGGGCACGCACACCAGCATACACTGGTACCGTTTTTAGATACACCTCCAGCCAGACCTGCAGATAGCGGTCGTCCCAGTCAATCTTGAAATGTTCAAACGTATACCGGAAACGGGCCTCATGCAAATTGCCGTCAAGCCTGCGGCGTCCATCATACAAATCCCAAAGCACCTGCACCGAGGTATCCGTAAATGCGATGCTGTCGATTTTCCGCGGCAGTAACGAAAGCAAAGACTCAATCGCCCGGCCATCACCTGCATGGTAATCAACCAAGGTCGAGTCAAAATCAAAAATAAGTGCTTTGTACACGCTACCTCCCTGGCTCGCCGGCAGAATACTGGAGTTTATTAACCGGGTCAAGCCATCACTGCACCCTCACTCTGTTCTTGACCACCCGGCGCATATCAATATACTTGAAGAATGAAGTTACTCAGCTTATCCAAATTTCAGATTGCACTATTACTCATCTTGACCAGTTGTATCGCAAGTTGTGCCAGCATCCCGGCAAAGGGCCCTGAAACGGCTTCAGATAACGGAAATCCAGGATTGCAGCCGGAGGCAAGCGATAGTACCGGATCAAATTTCGACAATCCGATGATATTACAGGATCCACACCTGATGGAAACGCGCCGAAAAATCGTTGACGGCGGACTGTCGCTCGTCGGCAAAACCAAACTGGTAGTACACGGCAGAACATACTCCAATGACTGTACCGGTGTAGTGCTGGCCTCCTATGCTTTCGGCAACATCGATCTGAGCCTTCACTTTCCGAAACACAGCGGCAACGGCGTACGCCGGATCTTCTACACTTTAGATGACGAAAACTTGCTATACAGAGTTGAATATCCGGTAGCAGGCGATGTAATTTTTTGGGACAATACCTACGATGCCAACGGCAACGGCCTGGTGGATGATGAATTTACCCATGTCGGCCTGGTGGTTGATGTTGCCGCCGACGGACTGATCAGCTACCTGCACCACCACTACCGGTTAGGGCCAGTTGTGGAATACATGAACCTGCTGCTGCCCGAAAGTGATTTCGACGAAACCGGCCGCCGTATCAATTCTGCCCTGCGCATGCGCGGCCTGGGTGGCGACATCGGCACCAACGCGGCACAGGTATTCAAGATATTCGGCCAGGGCTGGCGCTTGCCGCCGACGATTGAATCAACACCTGCAGTTCCGGAGTAAAATCAATAATTAAGCACACCAAACTATTATTCCATATCATATACATCACCGCTTAAGGTTGCACCGACCTTAAATTTAATATTGCTTACTAAATTAGTTACTTCAAAAACCAGGGCTAATGAAGTCCAAACAATGCCATTTTTCATAATTGCTATATTCTTTATCTTCATTTTTTTTGCATCAATAATTTCGCGCTCTTTATTGTAATAATCAATAATAAACGTTTTTATCCTGTCAACTCCAATCAGAATCAGAATCGATAGGGTAATGATAAAAAAAACTACAGTAATAAGCATGTTAATATCCATAGGTTATCAAAAAAACAATCTGTACATAATAGATCCGAATAATTCTCCAACCTTTAGGCCGACCAATCCACACATTGCAGTCAATCCAATTTTAGCAGTAAAAAGTGTATCTGGATTTCTTCTGATTTCTGCGATTAATTTATGCACTGCTTCCTTCAAAATAACATTTTCTCTGTCTGCCATCACCGCACCTCACTCCACAAACACCCGCTGCACCCGAGGATTAATCTGACAGGTAACCTCATAGGTAATCGTCCCCAGCTGTTTTGCCCATTCAGCGCAACTGATACTCTGATCTCCACTGTCGCCGATCAGCACTACTTCGTCTCCTACCTGAACAGAACTATCCGGGCCGAGGTCGATCATGCTCTGGTCCATGCACACCCGGCCGGCCAAGGGATACGAGCGTCCGTTTATGAGCACCCGGCCTTTGTTGGAAAACAGCCGGTTAAAGCCGTCGGCATAGCCGGCCGGCATGGTTGCTATTGTTGTATCACGTTCGGCAATCCAGGTACGGCCATAGCCGATACTGGTGCCGGCGGCAACTTTTTTCACGAACGACACCCGGCTGTAGAATCCAAGTATCGGCCGAAGGGTTATACCGCCGCCGGCAGCATTTTTGCTTTCCGGCTGGATTCCGGTGTACAAGCCGTACACCATAATGCCCGGGCGTACCATATCCAGCCAGTCTTCGTCATAATTGAACACCGCGCCGGAATTGGAGCAATGTACCAGCTCGGGGCGGCGGTCTATGGCCGCGCTTATAGCATCCACACTTTCGCGGAAGCGACGCAGCTGGGCGCGGGTAAAATCCGGCTCGTCATCATCGCTTACCGGCAAGTGGGTAAACACACCCTGTAGACGCAGATGGGGGCACTCGCGCTCGATAAAAGCGGCCAGTTCCGGGGCCTCCGACGGGGTGCAGCCGATGCGGCCCATGCCGGTATC
>JAHIWF010000327.1 GCA_018815555.1 Spirochaetota bacterium
CCGGGGTCTGACCCCGCTACATGCCACCTCCGGGGTCAGACCCCGCTACATGCCACCTCCGGGGTCAGACCCCGCTACATGCCACCTCCGGGGTCAGACCCCGCTACATGCTAATTATCTTCTGATATTTCAGAAAGAGCTTTACATGGTATGCAAGACGCTCGAAATGGTATATCTTATACTTGTCATGAAGTTTTCTTTTGGCCATTTCTCGGTTACCCGCCGAATTTTTCTGACTCTTATGGCTTTGTTTGCCTTAGTCGTTGTGGGCATCGCTGTCACCATCTACCTGACCATCGCCAGTTCCGTCGAAACAGCTGTGCTGGGTAATATTACCCGCGACATGACCATTATCGGCCGCGATTTTGACAACTGGCTATCCGTCAAATCCGGCCGGCTCGAACTTTTAAGCACGTCTGTGCAGCGTTTTTACGACCGTCCTGTGCTACTTCAGTCAATTTTGGCAGATGCTGTCCGAGCCGATCCGGATACACCTTTCGTTTATTTCGGTTCAGCCCGACGCGGCAGCGAATGGCGTATGCGTGCCGAAGGTTATATTTCAGTTGGTGATGGATTTTTCCTGGATGGCAGTGGCTGGATTGCGGATGCAGACTATAACTGGCTGGAGCGGCCCTGGTTTGAACCGGCTCTGCGTTCCAGACGGCCGGTAATCAGCGGCCCGTATACTGACGAAGGTACCGGTGAAACTGTGGTCACCCTGTCCATGGCCTGCATCAGTGAAACCGGTGAGGTTCTCGGCGTTCTGGCTCTGGATATGTACCTTTCCCGCATCAACAGTGCGGTCAGCAGTCGTAATTTTAGTGCCGATTCCGGTATCTGGTTGGTTGATTCACGTGGTCGCTTTGTCACTTTTAATGGCGAGGACGCGGCCACTCCCTTTAATCAGGATTCACTTTTTGATCCGGATTCGCCGCTGCACATGTATAGGCAGCGGCTGCAGCTGGAAGATACCACAAGCGGCCTGCTGCGTTCGCATGATATGTATTTTGCCTCTTCCAGAATCCCACATACCGACTGGCTAATTGTAAGCATAGGGCCGATCAGTGCAGTTGCCGGACTGGTTTCTGATTTCTATCAAACTCTGGTAGTTGTATCGATGTCTGCCATGTTGCTGGCCATCGCGCTGGCCTTGTTCGAGTCCCGCCACATAGCCAAGCCGGTAAAGGCTCTCAAAAAAGGGGCCCTGGCTCTGGCTGCCGGCGATCTTGCCTACCGTGTGCAGATTCAGAACGACGATGAATTTGGCGAGTTGGCCAGTTTCTTTAACCGCATTGCCGAAAGTCTTTACCAGGATATGGAGCGGATGGATGAACAGCGGGCCGAGATCGAGCGCTATTCCCAAACCCTGGAAATAAAGGTGTCGGAACGCACCCAGGCGCTGAATGAAGCCAATACCATGCTGCGCATGCGCAATGACCAGATCGAAGAAGAAGTACAGATGGCCGCCGCTGTGCAGCGGAAAATAATCCCTACCGAGGCCGAACTCCCGGTGTGCCCTTGGCTGTCTTTTGGTGCCCGCTATCAGGCCATGGCCAATGTCGGCGGTGATCTTTATGACGTGATCGACCTCGGCGAGCGCTGTTATGCTTTTATCATCGGTGATGTTTCGGGCCATGGTATTCCTGCCGCCCTCATTGCCGCGATGGCCAAGGTCAGTTTCCGTTCGCATACGCTACGCGGCCGCAAGCCAAGCGAGATTTTGCGCACCGTCAACGAAGAAATGTGCCTGCTCATCGGCGACGAAACCTACTTCCTTTCGGCTTTTATTGCGGTATTGGATGTCGGCAGCGCTGAATTGTTATTTGCCAATGCCGGTCACCATCCGGCTCTGCTCCGACGACAGGACGGCCAGGTAGAGGAACTTGATATTCCCGACGGACAGCTTATCGGCATTTCCGAGCATTTTATCTGCAGCAACGGTTTCGTGCAATTGCAGGTGCAGGATCGCCTGGTATTCTATACTGATGGTATTGTCGAGGCCCGGTCCCGCAGCGGTGAGTACTACGATGTAAGCCGGCTGCGTACTCTGCTGTCTGAGTATGGCAGCGGGCGTCCGTCAGCCATAGTCGGCTCCATACTGGAAGAGGTAAACAGTTTTGCTAGCGGTATGCAGCAATCTGACGATCGCGCCATCCTGATAGTCGGCCTAAATTCATTACCGACACCGGAATCCTGTCCACTGTGCAACGACGCCGACTCTACGGTGGCCGAAGCCTGCCGGCTGGAGCAACAGGGCTTGGTTCAGGCCGCAGCTAACCTTATGGAGGATTTAAGGCACCGACGGCCGGACGATCCGGTAGTCATGAATGTGCTGGCCCGTTATCGGCTTAAACTTGGCGACCTTGCCGGTGCCGAGCGCTTGTTGCGTACGGCTGTAGGTATGCAGCCGGATTCAGCTGAATTTTCAGAAAATTTACGGGCTATTCTGGATGCGCAAAATGAGTGAATTGTGTTATACTCCGCGCCATGAAAACTCCTAAACTATCAGCCTTATATAAAGATTTCGCCGAAGATCTCTTCCCCGAAAGCATGGAAATTGTGTTCCGTGACGGCAGCGGTAAAGCCAGTAGTCTGCACTATGAAAAAGTAGAATGGCAGGTGGACGGGCAGACCCGCGGTTTGCGCTACGGAGAGAATCCCGATCAGAGTGCCGCCTTATACAGGCCGGTCGCCTGCAATCTAGCTTTGGCCGATGGTCAGCTTATCCAAGCCCCCGGTGATCTGGTTACCAACGCTCAGCTTCTGCAATTCGGCAAGCATCCCGGCAAAACCAACCTGACCGATGTAGACAGCGCCCTTACCATATTACGCTATCTTATGGATACACCGGCCTGCGCCATCATGAAGCACAATAATCCTTCCGGGGTGGCAATTGCGTCAACTGTGGCCGAAGCCTACCACGAGGCTTATTTTGCCGACCGGGTGGCCGCCTTCGGTGGTGCTGTAATTTTTAACCGCGAACTGGACCTGGACACCGCCCGGGCTATCGCGGAATCATATTGCGAAGTTGTCGCCGCACCGGCTTTTGCCGATGGCGTTATGAAAATATTCGCAGCCAAAAAGAACCTGCGCGTTATGAGCCTGCCCGGTATCGAAAAGCTGGCACGCTACGCGCCGGTGCGCAATGTCGAGTTTAAAACCCTACTGGATGGCGGTTGCATTACCCAGCTTTCGTTCGCCTCGGCCGTGCGCAGTTCTGATGATTTGCTGCCGGCCAGAACGGTATACAAAGAAATAGAATATTCGGTGCGGCGTGAACCGACAAAGCAGGAGCTTTCTGATATGCTGTTCGGTTGGGCAGTAGAAGCCGGGGTGACCAGCAACTCCGTCATCTATGTCAAGAACGGCCGGACTGTCGGTATCGGCACCGGTGAACAGGACCGAGTGGGCGTCGCCGAGATTGCCCGCGACAAGGCTTACCGCAAGCTGGAAGACCGCCTGTGCTGGGAACGCTATGGCAAGGCCTGGAACGAGTGGCAGGATAGTCCGGCACAAAAACTGCAGCTGGCCGAAGAAGTCCGGTCGCTGCATGGCGGCCTCGGCGGCAGTGTGATGGTTTCAGATGCCTTTTTCCCCTTCCGCGATGGTCTGCTGGTAGGCGCACACGAGGGGGTCGGCGCGGTTATCCAGCCCGGTGGTTCTATGCGCGATTGGGATGTAATCGAAGCCTGTAATGAACATGATGTTGCCATGAAGTTTACCGGCCAGCGCAGTTTCCGTCATTAAGCGGCATTTATCTTTACGTCAGGCCGGATTATTGCTATATTAATAGCATGTTGTACAATTCCAGCCTGCACAGGCTGGTGGATTCTGCCGTATGGGGAATCATGGCAACGATATATAGAGGAGGCTGTTATGTCAGATAATTATCCAGTACCGGCGGAAGTGGTACGCAAGAACGGCATGCGCGGATTTTTCGGTAGTGCCGGAGGATTGGGTCTTATTATTTTTACCAGACTGGCAACCATGCCGGTAATTGGCTGGATCATCGGCGGTGTTTTGATAGCCGGTGGTGTTGTCGGCTTATTGCGCAAGGACCGCAGCGATAAATTCAGCAATGCACTGTTTATTGCTGCTGGCGCACTCGGTTTGGGAACCATCATTTTCCCCGATGCCATGGGCTTTCTTGGTCTGATCGGCGGCCTGGGGCTTATTGGTTATGGTGTTGTCAGCTTTGTAAAATTCTTTAAGGGTCTGAAATCGCGTTCGTAATTGTGCGCTTTTTGAATAATTAGCATATTCCGAATATTTCGGACTGTGATTCAGTGATCCTATTAACATTCCCTGTGTATTAACAGCGATCCCCTGCGGATCGCTGTTTTGACGTTAGGGCGGCAGGAGCTTATGAGATACTTTTTTGAAACTTATGGCTGTCAGATGAACAAGGCCGAATCGGCGGCACTGGAACTGATACTTGCCGAACGTGGCTGGGAAAGTACCATCCAGCCGGAAACTGCCGATATGGTCATCATCAATACCTGCTCGGTGCGCCTTACGGCCGAAAATCGGGCCTGGGGCCGTATTGCCCATTATGCCGCCCTTAAGCGCCAGCATTCCTTTATTCTGGTGGTTACCGGTTGTATGGCCGAGCGCTTGAAAAAAAAGATGCTCGAAAAACAGCCGCAGATTGATTATGTGCTCGGTAATTTTCAGAAGCAGGCTTTCGCCCTGGTGGTTGATGCTGCCGCGGACGGCCGAATTATTCCAGATATAGAAGAGAGCCCCCAATTTACCTTCGCCGCCAGTCACTATGAGAAAGGTGCTTTCAAGGCCTTTGTGCCGATAATGCATGGCTGCAACAATTTCTGCTCGTACTGCATCGTACCATATGTGCGCGGTCGTGAAATTTCGCGCAACCCTCTGGCCATACTGCTGGAAATTCTGCAGATGGCAGAGCAGGGCGTACGCGAAGTTGAATTGCTCGGCCAGAATGTCAATTCATATAACTGGCTTGACGGCATCAGCATCCCGGCCGACTATCCACTGGATAATCCGCTGGCAGCCAAAGCTCAGGTGCAGCTTGTTGCGCTGCTCGATTGCGGCGCGATGGATTTTCCTTCACTCTTGGCCTGGCTGGCGGAGATTCTGGGCGGTTCTTCCATAGGCCGCATACGTTTTGTCAGTAGTCATCCAAAAGATCTTTCCGAGCGGACTATAGACGTTCTGGCTAAGTATCCTATTTTTGCCCGCCATATACATCTTTGTGTGCAGCATGGTTCCAATCGTATTCTTCAAGCCATGAACCGGAAATATACCGTAGAGAAATATCTGGAACTGGTAAACGCACTCCGTAAAAAGATTCCGGAAATTACACTTTCGACCGATATATTAATAGGTTTTCCAGGTGAAACCGAAGAAGATGTCCAGGCAACGTTGCAGTTGCTGGAGACAGTCCGTTTCGCCTATGCCTATATGTATTACTTTAACCCGCGCGAGGGCACCCCGGCGGCGGAGATGGATACTCAATTATCCATGGTCGATAAAAAGCAGCGCTTGGCCCGTATTATCAGTGTGCAGCGGGCTATCAGCCAGACGGTCATGCAGGAACGGGTAGGGCAGACTGTGCAGATTCTGGCCGAAGGACTATCCCGTAAGAGCAGTAGTGAATTGCTTGGTCGCACTGAACAGGATATGATGGTAGTATGTAAGGGAGACAGTTCCCTTATTGGTTCTTTTATCAATGTAAAGCTGGAAACCTTGCGCGGTACTACCTTTAAAGCCCGTTTGGTAGAAGACTGACCCCTGTACGTATCACCTGAGGAGGCTGATTATATGCCCTGGAAACTATTGGCTTTAATTTTGGTTATGGCGGTGGTTCTGATCTTTGTCGGTTTTAATCTAGATAACCGCAGTGATGTTTCGGTGGTTTTCTACACCTTTGCCAATGTACCAGTTGTTATAACTGTCTTGGTGTCATTTATTCTGGGTTTGCTGGTAGCCTTCTTTTTCAGTGTCAGCAAGGTACTGACACAGGGAGGATCCCGCAAAGCGCCCCGTCCAGGAAGGCAGCCACAAAACGCACTCTCGCATGACGAGACCGCTTATTTACCGGCGGCCGCTCAGGACTCAACGCTTCCACCAGCTAATAAAGCACCGGCTGCTGCTGCCCCAGCAGTAAAAAAAACACGCGCCAAGCCTGGTTCTGGCAGTGGTCGTAAAAAAAGCGCTACTGGCGATTAAGCCCATGCTTCGTAGTTCATTACTTGCTTTATTTGGTTTCATTTTCCTAGGCGGGCTGTTTTGCCAGGCTAATACTGCTAACACCGCCAAAGCAGCGCCACCGGCTTGGCAGTATCTTCTGGCTAAAGCCGGGCAAGCCGATTTCGCCGACCTGGTTGTGTCCGATTTGGAACAATACCGCAGTCTGGATAATGCCCTGGAATATCTGGATGCCATGATTTCAGCGGCTGTCTTACCATCTGTCAGAACTGCATTACTGCGCCAGAAGGGTTTATTGCTGGAGCTGTCCGGGAACTATGCCGCGGCTGCCGGCAGCTTGCAGTCGGCTCTCGATCATTCCGGAGTAAATGCCGATTCAACCTTGTTGCTTTCTACCGCTACTACCTGGCTGAATAGCGGCGAGCCGGACAAGGCAATGGCTTTACTCGCCCGTGCACTACGCGGACGGCTTTCTGCTGAGGAGCTTGCACGGGCGGAACTTGCCGCGGGCTGGGCCAGTCTGACGCTCGGTCAGGATATTGCTGCCTTGCTTAGTGCAACCCGGGTAATCGCCATGAATCAGACCTTTATCATGCCAGCTGCTTTTCTGCTGGCTGCGTCGGCTGCCACTGGAACAGAAAAACAACAGTATGCAGATAAACTCCAGCAGCTGCAGGAAACTGCTTCTTCACAAGACTTAGGTTTTCAGCCCTACATGATGCCGGCCTGGGCACAGTTGCAATTTGGTGCGTCTTTAATTCCTTCAGAGGCTGCTTCTACCGGTTCTGTCTCAGCGGCTTCTGAAACTTCGGCAGTCGAGGCACCTTTGTTTTACCAGACTGGTGCTTTCGGCAATGCTGAGTATGCCGAGGCGGCAATGGCACGTTTACGGGCTGCTGGTTTTCAACCCCAGCGGGTTCAGCGCAGTACTACTGAACCTGTACTTATTGTGGTATATGTCCCAGCCGGTAATAATCCCGCCCGCACACTGATAGCTCTAAAGGATGCCGGATTTGAGGCTTGGCCGCTGTATGCAGCGCCTTAAGCTGCTTATTCCCGACTGGTCTCGAACTGTATTGTCGGTTTATTTAATGGTTCCCAGCCATGTATGCTCAGCTGAACCGGCTTAAGCAGCAGCGTGCGGATAGTGCTGCCGCTTCCGGTCTGGTTGCTTATCTCGAGCATATAGCTTGACCGCCGTGTGATTGCAGTACCACTCAATGTCTGGGCCTGAAATTGCAGTACACTGGCTTCACCCAGCTGCGATACCGTAAAACTTCCTTCTTCTACACCGTCAACCGAGCTTAAGGTATAAGTGGAGCCGCTAAGAACCAGTGAACTGCCGTTAGCTGCCTGATATTCACCTTCCAGCTGCTGGTTGTGCTGAAGCTGGGCCATTGCCGGACTGCGGCGAAATGCTTCTTCCAGTTCTGGCGGCATTTTTCGGTACTGTCCGTCCCAGCGCTTGTTGATATCTATCTTTATACGCATATCCTGCAGAATCCGCACTTCTATGCTTGAAGGGGACGAGAGTTCTATATTCAACAAACGGCGCAGATTCCGCACTGCCTGGTTCCTGCTGGTAATATAAACGCCATAACGGGTAAGGCTGGAGGTTTCCCAGCGCATAAGCTCAATCGAGTTATTGGTTGCAAACAGGATTGCTTCGTCCTCGGGCTGAAAAACCAGAAATTGGCCTTCCTCGGACAGTGGATTGGTTGATTCTTTGTACCAGGTTCCTGAAAGATACGCTGTAAAAGTGTCGATGCTGCCATCCAGAATGCGCTCAATTTCCTGTTGCTGAACGCTGTTTCCGGCTATCTTGGTTGTTCTGGCAAGAACATAGTATTCGACCTCGTCATCCCAGCTCCAGGTTTCTTTAACTTGATCCAGCTGATTTGCCGACTCGGGATCTTTTCGCCAAACTGAAATCTCATAACCTGCAGCCTTGCTTTGGCCAAGCTTATAGCTTTCTGGACGCTCCAGGGTATCTTCCAGTCTGATATTATTGGCGCTGCCGGAAAATACCTCGGTAAAGGTCAGATCCTGGGCTACCCCTCCGATTACAGACTGTCGGAATACTGTCATTGTTTGCTCATTTTTGTCATTCATGCCGCTGCAAACCAAGCTGAGTACCGAGTCACCGCTTACATCAAGTACACGTAACTGAAAGGTACCCAGCATTGTTGCCAGTGTTACTCCATCCCAGCTGCGCAGCCAGCGTTGGCTGGCTGCTGAAAAATAGGCGGCTGCAATTCGCAGATACCCAAAGGGGTCGTTAGAATCACGAATAACCAGCAGCTGCGTATCTTCGATATTATGTGTGTCAAATTTCAGAGAATAAATATCAAGCAGGGTTTCGCTTGGTTTCAGTTCCACCGCACTGCTAAGTGCCAACTCCAGTTCTTCCTCCGGGCTGTCGACATCCTCGGTTTCGCCTATTGTCAGGGTACGAAAGCGTACCGGAGCTATGTTTTTGGGAGCAGCGCTCCGCGAAGAAAGATACAGATATAAAGCTAATCCGCCGGCAGCCAGAATCATGCCGATAATAAAAATTGCTTGAGTATAACGCTTCATGATGTTCCCGGTGCTGGATTTGAGTGCCGAAAACTCTTGTCAGGGGGTCAGCAGCTCACGTAACAAAGATAGCATTTTGCCTTTAAGGTCGGCAAGAGGCCATGGTGAACGAAATCCGGCTGCATTCTTATGCCCACCGCCACCAAAATTCTGAGCCAGTGCGGCTACATTGATTTTGCCTTTTCCACGTAGTGAACAGCGTAAATGCCCGTTATCGGCCTCTTTAACTAAAATCGAAACTTCGACAGTTTTGCACTGCATGGGAATATTAATCAGATCTTCAGCATCAATATAGCTGGCTCCGGATTGCGCGAGCGTGGCTAGGGTCATGGTCTGGAAGGCCACCTGATTGTCGAGTTCCAGTTCCAGAGTTCCCAAAACCTGTTTTTTAAGCAATAGAGCATGGATTGATGAGGATTCATAGAGGGCTTTGTGTACATTGTCGGCTTTAACTCCGGTTGCCAGCAATGCGCTGCCGACTTCCATGGTGCGGGCACTAGTCTTTGAATAGGCGAAGGAGCCAGTATCATAGACAATTCCGGTAAAAAGCGCCTGGGCTACATCCGGCTTTATAGCTATGGACATTGCCTGCAACAGACTGAATACCAGTTCGCAACTGGACGATGCCTCCCGTATGGTATAGCCCCTGATATTGCGGTTGCTGTCAAGTTCATGGTGGTCAATAACGAAGACCGGCATTTTATGCTCTTTTGCCAGTACCGCGATATTACCGGCATAGTGGATATCGTTGGTGTCCAGCAGGATAAGGGTAAACCCTTCGAGGTTTGCCATTTTTATGTCAAAAGTGTCCAGATTCTGGATGATTTGCTGTTGGTCAATAAAGCGGTATTTTTCGGAATAGGCATCGGCGTTCAGCGCGATAGTTGTTTTGCCCATTTCTTTCAGTGCCAGAGTAAGTGCATACTGTGCTCCCAGGCCATCTGCATCTGGTGATTCATGTGAGGCCAGCAGGAACTTATCATTGTTTTTAAAGAAGAGAATTGTTTCTTCAATGGTCACCGTTTGGTTCCTCTTGATGTTTTGCCGCTCTTTTTTTGCGTCGCAGGCCCGGAATTACTATCAGCACTAGTATGCAGACAAGCACAGCCAGGAATAAGGCTGGAAGCAGAATAAGCAGGAGCATACTTGCACCCTGCTTTGTATCCTCGGTGTCCGGGCTGCCTGCCGTTCCTGTTGCTGCCCCTGCAGTGTTATCCTCGGTTTTTCCGCTCTCAGAGACAGCACTCAGCGGGTTTTCATTAGTGATAACGGTTGTTCCCGGCGGTGCTCCCGGAAGTACGACTGCAGGTCGCAAGGGTGGATTACTCAGCAATTCATAGAGGGTTCGGGCACTTTCTTCAATTTCATCTTGTTTCGGGTAGCCAATAGTAATAACTTTGTATAAACCCCGGTCGATACGATGGACATAATCGAGCATTGTATGGTTGAGCTTATTGTCCGGCGCATAATAGCGCGAGCCAACAGGAGCTTCCTGAATCTCATCGGTTATGAGCAGAATATATTTAGGGCGCTCTGGGCGTCCGCGTTCTTCAAGGATTTTGCCCATAAAATCGAGTGCGGTGCCGATATCGGTAAAGCGGCCATCGGCGGAGATGCCGCCTAAGGTCCGTATCAATTGATATGTGTCTGCCTGGCTCTGTATAGTATCCTGCCAGAGTATTTCTGATTCGCCCCAGAATTTTATTAAGCATAGCCAGTCTTGCGGCTGCACCAGGGCCCCAATGATATTCTGGGCAGTAAAGTCGCGAGCATCCCTTATGGGAGCTCCCTCCATGGAGAGTGATACGTCAAGCAAGATAAAAAAATCGACACTTACAGCCCGGTTTTCTGCCTGCAAGGACAAGCCGCTGGTGAGCAGAATCAAAATTAGGGCAGCAATACGCATTTCTAGACCGCCTGTAGACCCGTTAAGGTTTTTTGGTATTCGAGTCTTTTATTGACAATACAATAATGAACTATTTTATTCTGCTTGGCAAGCTTATATTGAAAATGATGGTCTACTTAGTTTTCAAGGTCTATACTGGTCTTTCGAGCTGTTATTTGCATGTTTCTTCCATATTAATGCAATTTTAATATGTGGCTTTTTTTGATTGAGGGCTTTACAAATTTCTGATTCCTGATAGTATAAAGGTCTGATAAACACACAGAAGTGTAAGGAGAGATACATGGGTGCTATAGATCTTCCGAAAAGTCCTAATGTCTACCATCCCGAAAAGCCAAGTGCTGTCGGTTCCAGAAACTCACTGGCGCAGGAAAACCGCGACCAGCAGAAGGAAGTCGACCAGCTTTTACATGAAGAGACCAACAAGGTTTTGCATCATGTAAATTCCCGCTTGCCCAAAGAAGTGCTTGAGCGCCTCGATGTAATGGGTGGTCTGAAGGAAAAAGTATACAATTACTTTAACCAGAATTATCAGAACATGTTTAACCGCTATATCGTCACTACAGAAGACGAAATGGTTAAGAAGGTTCGTAACTTCATCGACAAGGAAGAAACCAAAACCCTTGCACGCTATACTCCGAAAGAAATTTCCGAGTTGCTGGACCAGGTCGGTGGTGCCGACAAGTTCAATACCGGCGAAATTGAAAAATCAATGGTCAACATGTTTGGCCACCTGCAGGGTCATATCCAGCGCGGTGTTAACGAACTGGAAAACCTGACCAACTCGCTGCTGCGCCAAAAGACTGATGTCGGTGCCTTTATCCGTGGTGAAAACGCCTACTCAGTTGTTAAATGTTCCTTTAAAGACAATATTTACAAGCCCAAGACCGTTTGTGATGTAAAACTGTCCGTCAATATTCTCGACGCAGAACTCATCAGCCCGATCTTCCATTACCAGGTAACGGTAGAGTATCTGATCAAGGATCTCATTGCCAAACACTTGATGGATACCATCGACAAGAAGATCGAAGAACTCAAAGATTCGCTTATTGACGAAGGCAAGGAAGAACTCAGCGATACCGAGATCATTTTCGAAAAAATGAAACGGGTTCCCCAGTATACCGACGATGAAACCGAAAGTCCGCAGTCCAAGCGCTACACGATTATCGCCAAGGAACTGATGGAACGTATCAACAACCTGCGTGCCGAAATTGATCCTTCAACCTTCGATCAGCTGAACATCCGCGAGAACCTGAAAAAGATCATCGATATTGAGAATATCCGTAACCGCGGCTACAACACCGCTGTAAATTCGCTTACCAGCATTCTCGATACTTCCAAGATGGGTTATCAGTACATCGAAAACCTCAAGAATGCCCGCCTGCTCATCATCCGTGAATATGAAGACACCGATCGTGCCCTGCTTCCGGATGAACGTTACCAGGTCCGCCTGCAGTATTACGATAACGCCCAGCTTATCGAAGAGCGCAAGGCTTATACCGTGCAGGTCGAAAGCTTCAAGGTTGAAGTTCAGCACCTGTGGGACGTACTGGAAATGATGTACGAGGACACTAAAGCCCTCAAGCGCATCAGTGATTTCAATGATCTTGCCGCACTCATGAAAAACAAGATCCGCCGCAAGATCAAGGTAAAGACCGATGATCCGCTGTATGAGGATATGGATAAGGTATGGGATGAAATTTCCTTCATTCCGCCGGCCGAAACTGATGTAGAGGCCCTGAACCGCACCTATCTGTTCGAAAAAGACAAGATTAAGAACCGCCTGATCATGATGCGCAACAAAATGAAGAACATGTATGCCTATCAGTATCCGATTCAGCGTCGTGTCATGGAAGAGCGTCTTGATTTCCTGGAAAAGGAATTTAACCGCTTCGACTACATCCTGAATCCCTATCATATCCAGCCCGGCCTGCTGCTTGATGTGGACATTTGTTCCATTAAGCGCAAGAAGGCGACTCTGGACGGCATGGCTAACGTGCTCAATGAATTCCTGCATGGTGTTTCCAAAGGCTTCCAGGATGCAGCTTTCGCTTCCTTCAGTCGCCGTCGTTCTACAGTGCGCGAGGATATCGCTCAGTCTTTCGCTCCGCCGAGCCTGGAAGACGAAGCTGCTGCCGCGGATATCGGTGGCGGGTACCTGGCCATGATCAATGGACCGGATACTGGCATGGCTGATGTTGTATCCAGCCCGGCGCCTAAAGCCAAACCGGGTCGTAAGTCTGGGTCTACCGGAATGGTCGATACCGGAAGCAAAAAATCCAGTGGCAAAGCCAAGGCCGGAGCCAAGAAGCGTTCAGGCGGCGGTATTAAAGAACTGTAATTCCGTCAGTATTCGCGCCCCCCTTTTTGAGGGGGGCGTTTCTTTAAGGAAGAAGGAATGCCATGATGAGCTCTAAATATGAGATGTTGTCGAACCGACCGCTTTTTAATGACATTGTACGTCAGGTAAAGGCGACCGTCGAAATTGCTGAACGTGTCCAGTCGGGTGATAACCTGGCTGATGTTGTTCAGGAAATGCTCGAAGAAAAAACACTTTTTGACCACCAAGTGCTGGCGGTCGTGTCTATGCTGCTTGCTGATAAGTTTGCCTATATCGCGGCAAGCCGGAATCTGCTTTCGGTCGAAACCGTACTTTCTTCCATTGTTGATGCTGTTAAAGGCTGGAATGCAGTGGATTTGGTCCTCGTCTATCATCATCCTGATCTGGGTGTAGTCTGCATTAATCCGAAGAATATGCAGCATATGGCTACCCTGGACAGGCTTAATAAATATGAAACTGTTACTGTATATGCCGGAAACTTCGGGAAAAGCGCCGATGCTGCTATTGCCCGAAAAGCCGTCGAAAGCCTTATTCTTTTATGTGAGGGCAAGCAGCCTAAAATAGATGCGGCGCTGCTTAAAGGCAGCTGCGTATACAAGGCAAAGGGCCAGAAGGCTGAAAAAGCCAAGAAGCCGGCTAAGGCCGGTCCTGCAGCCAAAGTTGGCGCAAAAACCGTCGCTAAGGCTGGCAGCGCAAAAGCTAAAACAGAAGCAACAGCTCCGCAAGCCCCTAGCGCCGCTGCTCCGGTAATGGTAAAGGCTGCTCCCGTAACAAGCGGCAAGCGTATGACCCCCATGTATGCGGTTCCGGTAAGCAACGAACTTTTCCACAACGG
>JAHIWF010000328.1 GCA_018815555.1 Spirochaetota bacterium
AATATACAGACAAGAATCAGACCCGCTTTACTATTAAGCGCACTGTTCCCTGGGAAAAAGAAGGCGAAAAATACGACTGGCGGCTGCAGATGCAGAAGCGCATGGGTATATAGGGGAGACGGACATGTTCGAAGTTGCAATTCCTGTAATATCGCTGTTTGTTTTAGCCCCCGCAATCGTTTTTGGCACCATTTACAAGATGAAGCAGCTGAAAACCAGGGTGGAAGAACTACGCTTGCAGAAAGAAATTATTGAACTGGAAGTACGGCGCAAAGAGCTGGAGCTGTATGAGCTGCAGGAGCGCGATAAGCATCAGCTGGATCGGCTGATAAAGGACGAGTTGCGTCAAATCCCCTGATCTGCGATGTTTATTTCATAGTGACCACAAAAAAGGCTGCCGGTGCGGGCAGCCTTTGTTTGTCAGTATACAGGTGGCTTATATTCTGGCGCGCGGTTTTATAGTATCAAAACCGCAGTACGGAACCAGCGCCGGCGGAATGCGCACGCTGCCGTCGGCCTGCTGGAAGTTCTCCAGAATGGCAACCAGGGCCCGTGAACAGGCTATGGCGGTGCCATTCAGCATGTGGGCAAAGCGGTTTTTGCCTTCGTCATCCTTATACTTGATGTTCAGCCGGCGCGACTGGTAGTCAGTACAGTTGGATGTAGAGGTAACCTCGCCCCACTCGCCGCCATTGCGGCCGGGCATCCAGGCTTCCAGATCCCACTTGCGGTAGGCCGGTGCGCCCAAGTCGCCGGTACAGGTATCCACCACCCGGAAAGGGATATCCAGTGCGCTGAACAGACTTTCTTCCAGCTCGCGCAGTTTTTCGTGCCAGGCATCGGATTCTTCGGGGGCGCAAATCAGGAACATCTCGATTTTGGTAAATTGATGAACCCGGTACAGCCCTTTGGAGAACTGCCCGGCAGCACCAGCTTCGCGGCGGAAACAGTGCGAGATGCCGACCATTTTCAGTGGCAACTGGCTTTTATCCAGAATTTTGCCGGAATGATAGCCGCCGAGGGTAATTTCGGCAGTGCCGATAAGGCACATGTCTTCGCCTTCTACAGTATAGATATTGCTTTCCGGACCGCGCGGATTAAAGCCGATGCCCTCGAGTATCTCGGTTTTTGCCAGGTCGGGGGTAATAAATGGGGTAAATCCAGCCGCCAGCAGCTTGTCTAGCGCAAAACGAACCAGTGCCATATCCAGTATTACGGCTTCGTTCTTCAGATAATAGAATTTTGTGCCTGAGACCCGGGTGGCGGTGTCGAAATCGATAATATCCAGAATCTGGCCAAGCTCGACATGATCTTTGGGTTCAAAGTCGAAACGGGTAGGCTCGCCGACCCGCTTTACTTCCAGGTTGCTGCTGTCTTCCGCGCCGATGGGGGCGGATGGATGCGCCATGTTCGGTATTCTGGACAGCTCTTCGTGCAGACTGTCTTCCAGCTGCTTAAGCTCGGACTCCATTACGGAAATCTGTTCTTTAAGCTGTTTGCCTTCGTCGATGAGCGGAGTGCGCTGTTCCGGGTTTAGTTTGCCCTTCATCAGATCGGCTACCTCGTTGCGACGGCGGCGTTTGTCCTCGAGCACCTGCAGTACTTCGAGCCGTTTTTCGTGCAGGTTGATGGCCTTGTCGGGATCGGCCTGCATGTGCCGGGCAGCAATATTGGCTTTAACTGCCTCGACATTGTCCTTGATGTATCGTATATCCAGCATAATGCGGTAATAATAGCCTGTAATTGGTGGCTTCGCAATGCCCCTAGCCCCCCTATTGAATAACAATTCAGCTGTCTTGTCTGCGGATGCGCCGGTCTTGTGTAATTGGTGCAGTTTTGGTATTTTAATGCTATGAAACTTGAAATAAACCCGCGCGGCAATGGCGCTTGTCCCATGTGTCGCCATAACCACAATTGTCATGTGCAGGATCAGCTGTTAGGCAACGTAAATGAGCTTAACGGCGGTTCCGGTCATGAAATGGAAATTGTTATCTATTCCTGTCCTTACTTCAAGGAAGCGGTGGCTCCGTGAAAGACCGGCTGGAATCGTCGCTGAAGCGTTTTCGCGAGCTGGATGATCTGGCAGCTGACGGCAGTCTTGCCAAAGACCCCCGGCGCTACAAAGATTTAATGCGTGAACGCGCCCAGTTGCAGGCGATTGTAGAAGCCTATGATACATGGAAAGTTCTGGACAGTCAGCTGCGTGATGCCCGGGCCATGCTGCGCGATGAAACTGATTCCGAATTGCGCGAGCTGGCAAAAGAGGAGCTGGCTAGTCTGGAAAGCGCGCTTGAGCAGCTGGAAGCGGACATTCAGTTATTACTGATTCCGCGTGATCCGCTGGATGATAAAAATACTATCATGGAGATCCGGGCCGGTACCGGCGGTGAAGAGGCTGCCCTTTTTGCTGCTGATCTGTACCGCATGTATGTCCGTCTGGCTGATCGCCGCAACTGGAAGGTCGAAGTAATGAGTCTGAGCGAGACTGGCCTTGGCGGTTATAAAGAAATTATATTTTCCTTGAACGGCGAAGGTGTGTTCGGTGCCTTGCGCTGGGAGAGCGGCGTGCACCGTGTGCAGCGTGTGCCGGCTACCGAAGGATCGGGCCGCATCCACACCAGTGCGGTAACTGTTGCCGTGCTTCCAGAAGCTGAGGAAACCGAAATCGACATCAAACCGGACGAAATACGTATCGACGTAATGCGGGCCGGCGGTCCGGGTGGTCAGTGCGTTAATACAACTGATTCCGCGGTGCGCATTACCCATCTGGCTACCGGGCTTAGCGTACACTGCCAGGACGAGAAAAGCCAGATAAAAAACAAGGCCAAGGCCATGCGCATTCTGCGGGCCCGGCTGTACGAACTTGAAGAAGAGAAGAAAAATGCCGAGCGATCGGAACACCGCCGTACCCAGATCGGCACCGGCGACCGCTCCGAGCGCATCCGTACCTATAATTTTCCGCAAAACCGGGTAAGCGATCATCGTATCGATCTTACTTTGTACAAGCTTGAGTTGTTCATGCTTGGCGACATGGATGAAATTCTGAACGGGTTGGCGCTTTGGGCCCGTGAAGGTGTTATCCAGGCTTCGATGCAGTAAACGCGCAGTGCCCATGAAAACGGTACGCGATGTTCTTTCTGCGGCCGTACTCGTTCTGCGGCAGCAATCCGAAACCAGCGCCGATCCGGCTGACGCGGTCGGCGAAGTAATTAATCCCTCACTGGACGCGGCGCTGCTGCTTGCAAAGGTACTGGGCATAAGTCGGACTGCCCTGCTGGCCAGAGGGCCGGATCCAGTCAGCGATACCCAGTATGCTGAATATATGTTGCTTATCAGCCGGCGGGTAGCCGGCGAGTGTGTTGCCTACATACTGGGAGCCAGGGAGTTTTACGGCCGGACTTTTTTTGTGGACCGGCGGGTGCTGGTTCCGCGCGCTGATACCGAAGTGTTGGTAGAACAGGCCCTGCTGCGGCTGGACCACTTTTTCGCCGGCGGTGTGGCCAATCCGCTCTGCCATGATTGCTGTGCCGGTTCTGGCTGTGTCGGCATTACGCTGGCCTGCGAGCGACCCGGGCTTTTGCTTTCGCTCTCTGATTTGTCCAGCGACGCCCTGGCCGTAGCGGCAGCAAACGGTGCGGCGCTTATGGGGCGGGATATTAGTTTAACCTGCTCGGATTTATTGTCCGAAGTGTCCGGTGCTTATCATGTAATTACTGCAAATCCTCCTTATGTGTCCTCCGAACTAAGCGAGCGCATCTTGGCTGCCGGTAGTCAGGAACCGCGGCTGGCTCTGGATGGGGGAGTGCAGGGGCTTGATCTATACCACCGTTTGCCGGCCCAGGCCTGGCAGAAGCTGCTTCCGGGCGGCTGGCTGCTGGTGGAGGCCGGGGAGGAGCAGGCGGCAGCTGTGAGCGGATTCTTCGAGTCCGCCGGTTTCAGCGATATAAGTGTTTATCAGGATTTAGCCGGCCACGACCGGGTTATAGCGGGGTGCAAACATGCATGATGAAGACAGTCTTCTGAATCACCTGGAACGATTTTCGGCCCAGGATCGCAGCCGCATCGAAGCCGCGCTGGCTTTCGCGACTGAAGCCCACGCCGGCCAGCTGCGTCTGTCCGGCGAGCCGGCGGTTCGCCATCCCGAGCGGGTGGCCATTATCCTGGCCGACCTTGGGATGGATGCTGACGGTTT
Organism: Spirochaetota bacterium; assembly: GCA_018815555.1. Classification (GTDB taxonomy): domain Bacteria; phylum Spirochaetota; class Spirochaetia; order Treponematales; family UBA12059; genus UBA12059. Next base: position 4,193 of record JAHIWF010000328.1, read on the forward strand.
ACTGGCGGCACTGCTGCATCATATTCCGGAGAGCAGTTCTAGTACTGCCGAGTTGCTGCGCCAGAAATTTGGTGAGCGTACCAGCGCTCTGGTAGAAGAGCTGGCACGCATTGCGGCGCTTAAGGCCAAAAATAAAACCCGGCAGGCCGCTGATACTATCAGAAAAATGCTGTTTGCAATGGCCCGTGATCTGCGAGTAATTCTCATAAAACTGGCCGACAAGCTGGACAATATGCGCAGCATCAAATGGCTGCCCGAGCTGGAGCGCAAGCGCATAGCCACTGAGTGTCTGCAGATTTTTGCTCCCTTGGCCGACCGTCTCGGTATCAGCTGGCTCAAAGACGAACTGGAGGATCTGTCACTTAAAGAAATAAACCGTGAGGCGTTCGACCAGATCAAGGCCTTGGTATCCAACAAAAGAGGCGAGCGGGAAGCCTATCTTGCTACGGTAAGCAGCCAGTTGAGCGACAGCGCAAAGGCTGAACAGCTGACTATAGCGGTACAGGCCAGGGCGAAGCACTTCTATTCAATATACCAAAAAATGCGCAAACGGGCCAAAGGCAGTGACGAGCTGTATGATCTGCTAGGCATCCGCATCATGTGCGAGACTCCCGGTGATTGCTATGCTGTACTGGGGCTGGTGCATCAACTCTGGAAGCCTCTGGATGGCCGCTTTAAGGATTATATTGCCATGCCCAAGGCTAATGGCTATCAGAGTCTGCATACCACGGTACTGGGGCCGGAAGGGAAGTTTTTGGAAATTCAGATCCGCACGCTTGAGATGCACCGGATAGCCGAATATGGTATTGCCTCGCATTGGCTGTATAAAAAAGGCAGCACGGTTGAGGCGGTGAGGGTAGAGGATCTTTCGCTGGTTAACAAGCTTAAAGACTGGAGCGTGATGCTTGAGTCCAGCGAGGATTTTCTGGAAGATATCAAGCGCGAATTGCTGAAAGGTTCGATTATAGTTTTTACACCAAAAGGCGATGCCATCGAACTGCCGGCCGGTGCTACACCACTGGACTTTGCCTATGCCATTCACAGCGATGTGGGTGATAAATGTATTGCTGCCAAGGTGGACGGCGCTATTGCCTCGCTTTCCGCCGAACTTAAAAATACCCAGATTGTGGAAATTCAGACCTCTGCTTCGGCGCATCCCAACGTAAACTGGCTTAATATCGTAAAAACCAGCAAGGCCAGATCCAAAATCCGCCAATGGCTGGTAGCGGCCGGTCTGGTGCTGACCATAGACAAGAATGTGGTGGCGCGCAAGCAGGATAAAGATGCCCAAAAACCGGAAGAAAAAAAACATGAGCTAAGCGAAGCCGAAAAGCAGGCAGCACTTGCCTTTCATGCTGCGGAAAACCAGGAAACCCGGGAGGCCGAAAAAGCCGGATTGGCCATTGAGGGCGGGAAAGGCCTCTTGGTGCGTTTCGCCTCCTGCTGCAAGCCGATAGCCGGAGACAGTATCGTTGGTTATGTTTCGCGCGGCCGTGGCATTATCGTGCATCGCGCCAATTGTCCCAATCTGCCGGCTATTTCCGAATTCGAGCAGCGCAGGGTAGATGTACACTGGGAGGTTACTCCGGATCTGCGGCGTACCTATGTTGTGCAGGCCCAAAAAACCTACGACCTGTTTTCGGAGATCGACAACGCGGTAAAGAAACACGGCGGCGCCTTGTTGGAAGGAAAGCTCGAAGAAAATTCGGGGGGCTTGAGCGGAAAATTTACTTTGTCTTTTCTTAATCAGGCGGCGGCCCGAACTGTCGAGCGGAACCTAAAAAATATTCCTTCGATTATCAAAGTCAGCCGGATCGCGTAAATTGCTTTTGGCAAAGTTGTATGGTTTTCTCCAGTGCATTGGCAAAGGCGCTTAGCTCTTTCTTGCCGAATGAGCCGCCGCCGGCCATCGGAGCCAGCCCGGCTTGGCGCAGGCTTTCCATCTGGTCGCGGATGGAAAGCCTTTCGCGCACCGAATCGGCTGTCCAGATTGTGCCCCTGTCGTTCAGGGCGTGCAGGCCGGCCTGCAGTGCGCGGGATGCCAGCGGAATATCTCTTGTTACAATAATATCACCTGGCTTGGCATTGGCGATTATGTAGTCGTCGGCATTGTCCGGCTTTGCCACGCAGATGCTTTTGCAGCCGTCAGTCGGCAGCAAAGGTATTTTTTTCGCGGCAACAAAGATAACTTCAATTACTTCGGTTTCCGTTAGCTGTTTGCCGCCGCGCCGTGCGCATAGGTCACGGACTCCCGGCGACAGGGAGTCGGCATCTGCCCAGAGGGTCATTCTTTAGGCTCCGGTTCGCAAGCCCGGAAATCCGCTGATTTTTCCATAGTATTTAATCTTCCTGCTCGTTCAGGGCCAGAAAAGCCCGCTTCCGCCCGGCTTGCAAAAATTGCTGTACATCGGCGCACAGTTCCGGCAGTGGCTTCCAGCTGGTATGGGTTTCCGGCAATGAAGAAACGAACATGCTGCCGTATCTTTTGGTGCGCAGCCGGGCATCAAGCACGATCACCGCTCCGGTGTCGTCGGTATGGCGGATCAGCCGGCCAAAGCCTTGTTTAAAACGTATAACCGCTTCCGGCAGTGAAAGCTCCATAAAAGCGTTGCCGCCGCGTTTCTCAATGGCCTCGGCCCGGGCCATCTGCACTGGATCGGTAGGCACCCGGAATGGTAGTTTGGTTATTATAACCATCTGTAAGGTGCTGCCGGGTGCGTCGACACCTTCCCAGAAGGAATCAGTAGCAAAGAGGACGCTTGAAAGATCGGTTTTAAACTGCTCGAGTAGGCGGGATCGTTCATCATCACCTTGCCTGAGAGCGCTGATGCCCAGTTTGTCCAGTTTCGGCTTAACCTCGTCCCAGCAGTCGCGCAGGCTGCTGTAGGAGGTAAACAGCACCAGGGCATGGCCGTGTGAAGCCTCCAACAGCCCGGCTACCGCCTGGTTGATATATTTTTGCCATTGTGGATTATTTGGCTCCGGAGCGTCAGTCGGCGAGCCAAGCAAAGCGGTTTCCTCATAGGGAAAGGGTGAAGGAAATATATGGTATGCTGCCGGATAATCACCAAAAGAGAGTCCTACCCGGCGTTTCCAGAAATCAAATTTATTTTCCACGGTAAGTGTGGCCGAGACGCAGACACAGCAGCGGTAGGGTTCAAAAACCGCTTCGTTCATCAGCGCGGCAATGTTCAGCGGTGTAATGCGCCATATTGCGAAGCTTTCATCGCGGGCACTGCGGCCTTTTTCCAGCCAGAAGATGTTATCGGGTTCTTCAAGCCTGGAACTGAAACGGCTGCACACCCGGGATAGTTCGGACAGCCCCATGATGGCCAGCTGTGCCTCGAAAACCGCCTGTTCCTTGCGGTTTTCTTCGTCAATTTCGTCGATTATGTCCTTCAGCAGCTGGGTGAGAGTGAGAATTTTTTTCTCAAGATCGCGCAGCGGAGAGTATATAAGTTCGCTAATGCGCGGACCGTCTTCTACCAGGCGGTAGTTCATCTGGTCGCCCAGCAGCTGCTTTGCCGCGCTGTCGGCATACTCCATACTGTTGCGTACATCCTCCATCAGGCCGGGTATCTGCTTGAACAGTGCCGGCGGAATGCCCTGCAGGTTCTGCAATCGGGTAACGATGCCGAATTTGCGGTCGCGCTTTTCGCGGTACAAGCGCGACAGCTGGCGGTAGATGCCGAACTTTACCAGCTCGGCCGAAAAAAAACTGCTTGCACTGGCTTCGATGGCATGGGCTTCGTCGAAGATGATAGTGTTGAAAGGGGGCAGTACTACTGTTCCGTCATAGCCGGCCCCGTCGCGGCGGGCTGCCAGGTCGCTGAACAGAATGTGGTGGTTGGCAACCAGAATGTTGGCGTCGGCGCAGTTTTTTTTCATCTGCATTACAAAACATTTTTCCCGGTATGCGCAGCGCAGCTGCAGGCAGGAACCGGCTTCCGAGCAAATGCGCGACCACAGCCCATCCTCCGGCCAGAACGACAGATCGGCCCGGTCGCCGGTATCCGAGGTTTCGGCCCAGCGACTGATCTGGCGCAGCGGGTGGTCCTCGCCGGCAAACAGGCCTTCCTCGTCAATCGCTTCCATCAAGCGGGTATGGCAGAGGTAATTGCCGCGGCCCTTAACCAGCACTGCTTTCAGTTCTTTTTTGAAGATGGAAGCAACCTGCGGAATATCCTTATCCATCAGCTGTTTCTGCAGGTTGATGGTGGCGGTGGAAACAACAATACGTTCTTTATTGCGGATAGCCCAGGCAAAGGCCGGAATCAGATAGGCAAATGACTTGCCCACACCGGTGCCGGCTTCGGCGGCCAGTACACTGCCGTCGTTCATGGCGGTAGCGATGGCGCGTACCAGTTCTATCTGGCTCTGGCGTGGTTCGTAGTCTTTTAGGCGGGAGGCCAACTTGCCGCCTTTTTGCAGCACCGAGGCCAGTTCATCCGGATTTATGGCAATAAGCGGCCGGCGGCGGATCGGTTCGGCGACAACGTACACATCCAGTACCTCATTGTCGACTATGTACGAACCGGTGCCGCTTTCGCCGGCCCGGGCAGCGATGGCCATGTCGGCTTCGCTGGGCATCAGAAGTCCGGAGGGGTGATTATGCACCAGCACATCGTATTCTTCCAGCCAGGCGCTCAGGGCGTTAACTTTAGTTCTGGTGCCGCGGGCAGCAATGGCAATTGTATCCACCATGCCACGGTCATCGAGCATGCCGGCCGCAAATACCTCGTTGCCGTCCGCGTCTTCGATAGCCGCACGCAGCTTGAGGAGGGCTTCTTCGGTAAAGCGGTCGCTGCTCTTCATGTTCCTTTTACAGCTGCTCCAATATTTTCAGAATCAGCTGCTTCAGCTCGGCTTCGGCCCGTTTGCCCACCTCCAGCACCTCGGCATGGTCGAGGGTTTCGTCGCTGATGCCGGCGGCCATATTGGTTGCACAGGATATACCCAGTACCCGCATGCCCAGGTAGCGTGCGGCGATAGCTTCCGGTACAGTGGACATGCCGACTAGATCGCCACCCATCGCGCCGACCATGCGGATTTCCGCCGGTGTCTCGTAAGACGGTCCAGTAAAGGCGGTATACACACCTTCGTGCAACGGGTGGCTGGAATTAGCCTGGGCCAGCTTGCGCAGTTCGGGGGTATAGATCGATCCGGCATCGAAAAAGCGCTGGCCGGGGGTGCTGCCGTCGGCATAGCTGGGGTTAGGTCCGATAAAAGGATTCGTGCCCATAAGGTTGATGTGGTCTTTGATCAGAACCAGGTCGCCGGGTTTGTAATTGCGGTTTACCGCTCCGGCGGCGTTGGTCAGAATCAGGTTGCGTACACCGATGGCATGGAGAATGAAAATTGGCAGCACCACATTGTCCATCGGATGGCCCTCGTAATAATGGAAGCGTCCTGCCATGATGGCATTGCGTTCCGAAAGATAGAGTGTGCTTTTGTGGCCATGTACAGTAGGCTGGGGGAATTCGGGGATGCTGGCATAGGGCAGCTCTTCGTAGCCAAGCCCGGATACGATTCCGGACAGTCCTGATCCAAGTATTACCGCAGTCTGCGGCCGGAATTTGGCTGGAATGGCGGCAGCGGCTTTTTGTACGCGCTGCATGTAATCTGCTTTCATGGGCGACTCCTCTTTGGGTTATCATACAGGTCTGAATCGAAATCAGTCCGCACTTCGGTCTATACCGATCCCGCTGACATCTGTAGCGGGAAGGTCGATTTTAGCCTAAAAGCAGCAGCGTGGCCAGTGCCGGCGGTCGTTTTGCGGGCGGCACTGGCGCTGAATTTTCAGCCTTCGCTTACTGTAAACTTACCGATCAGCTCCTTCAGGCGGGCAACGCTTTCCGAGTTGTCGGAGCCGGCCCGCGAGATGGCCTCGGCCGCCTGGTATATCTCGTTGATACCCAGCGATACTTCTTCCATGCCGATCTTGGTATCCTGGGAGATGCTCGAAACCATCATCATGGCTTCTATGATGGCCTTGATACGGCTGTTCATCTCGCCGGAAGAACCCTTTACTTCTTCAGTCGTCGAGATTAGCGAACCAAGTGCCTCTAGTATTTGTTGGGCACCAATCGACAGTTCCTGGGTAGCATTCTTCATTTCGGACATACTCCAGGCCACATCCTTAATCTGATCGACAATTCGGCCGAATATTTCGCCGGTGCGTTCGGTGTTGGCTTCGGAAACGTGGATGTAGTCGGCAACCTCGCCAAGCGATTTGGTTATCTGCTTGGCACTCTCGGCGCTGGATTCGGCCAGATTGCGGATTTCATCGGCTACCACTGCAAAGCCCTTGCCGAAATCGCCGGCGTGGGCGGCTTCGATGGCCGCATTCATGGCCAATAGGTTGGTCTTGCTGGCGATATCCTGGATTATCTGGATCATTTCCATGATAACGCTGGCGCTGGCCGCTACTTTTTTGATCATGTGCTCGGTTTGTTCCATTTCGGACTGGCCGTCCAATGCGGTGGCCTCCAGTTCGTTGGCGATACGCAGTTTTTCTTCCGCAGCCTTGGCGATGTTGGTAATGCCGGCCGACATTTCTTCGATGCTGGCGCTGGATTCGTTGATGGCCGAGGCCTGGTCTTCGATAAGACGGGCCAGCTGCCGGATATATTCGCCCACATCGCTGGCCGACTTGGTGGAGGCCGAAACCTCGGTGTCAAGATGGACGATTTTGTTTTTCATGCCTTCGGTATTTATGCGTATTTCGTGCAGGCCGGACGCAGTCTGGCCAGAACTGTCGGCCAATTTGCTGGAAATCCGTTCGGCCTTACCGCTTACTTCCTTTACCTCATGCACCATGCCTTCGAGGGTGCCTATAAAATCATTGAAGAACAGGGCTATCCGGCCAACTTCGTCATTGGCATTTACCTTGGCGCGCACGGTAAGATCGCCGGTAGAAGCCCGTTTAAAGGCGTCTACATAATGCACGATGGGTTTCAATACCAAACGGATGATGAAGAAGAGTCCAAGCCCCAGAATAAGCATGACGCCGCCGGTAAAAGATATAATATTGATGGTAGCCAGGCCCTGGGTTTGTTTGGCGCTGCGCAGACTGCTGATTATTTCGAAGGCACCGTGAATCTCGCCGACCTTCCAGCCTTCCATAATACCGCCAACCGGGTCTCTGCTGCCTTTAGGGTCACCATGGCAAAGCATGCATTCCTGGGTGAGTTTTATCGGCTTGAAGTAGCGTATCTGGTCATCCTCAATCAGGACATATTCCTCAAGCAGGCCGTTTTCCAGTTCGCGCAGGATTTCTATTTCAACACCGACCGGCTCATTGACCGGGTTGCGCGGGCTGAATTTTGGCACCCGGAACTCGAACTCGCCCTGTTCGGCTACCCTTGTGGCC